>JBAXVO010000052.1:0-16597 GCA_037129355.1 Deltaproteobacteria bacterium
CCCAGGTAGACGACGAGCCAGGTCACCGCCGCGATGTCCCCTCCCCCGTACATCCGGACCGTGATCCAGGAGCCGGGCACGAAGACCAGCCAGCCTGCGCCGAGCCGCGCCCAGAGGACGAAGGCGGTGTCTCCCGCCGCGCGGAGCGACTCGGCGAGCACCGCCGCCGCCGCGTCGAAGAGCTGCCAGGCCGCCGAGAAGGCGAGCATCCGCGCGCCCACGTCGAGGAGCGCGCCCGTCGCCCCGCGATCCCCGACGAAGGGGGCGAAGAGCAGGCGGGGCGCCACCAGGTAGAGAAGGCCCACCAGCCCCTGCCAGGTCCCGGCGGCCGCGAAGCCGAGCCGCACCAGCCGCGGCACCTCCCCCTTCGCGCCGGCGCCGATGGCCTGCCCCACCAGGATGGCCGCCGCGCTCGCCAGCGCGAAGGCGGGCATGAAGGCCACCGAGTTGAGCTGGATGACCGCCATGAGCGACGCGAGCGCCGTGGTCCCCAGCCCTGCCACCACGACGTTCACGAAGAACATGAAGGCGGCGAACTCGAAGAACCAGTTGAGCCCCGACGGGATGCCGAAGCGGAGCATTCGAAGGAACTCGCCTACGCGCAGGCGCGGCCAGCGCCCGCCGGCCGGGCGCCGCTCGAGGAGGAACACGGCGAGGAGGCCCGCGAAGGCGACGCCGGTGGAGAGCGCGCTCGCGATCGCCGCGCCCCGCACCCCCAGCGCCGGCGCGCCCAGGTGGCCGTCGATGAGGAGCCAGTTCCCGATGACGTTCAGCACCATGGCCGCCACGCTGGCGAGCATGGGCAGCCGGGTGTTCCCGAGGCCGCCGTAGTAGTTGGCGAGCGCCTCCATCCCGATGGCCGCTCCCCCCGACCAGAGCCGGATGACCAGGTACCCGGCGAGCAGCTCCCGGACGTCGGGCGCGAAGGCGAGCCGCTCGAGGGCGGGCTCGACGAACGGGATCCCGGCCACCCCGACGAGCTGCGTCGCCGCGGCCACGAGGAGTCCATAGAAGCCGTAGCGGCGCGCGCCGGCGAGGTCCCCGCTCCCCAGCAGCTGCGACGAGAAGGAGGAGACGATGAAGACCACGCCGAGCGGGAGGATGAAGAGCGTGAAGGTGTTCATGGCCCCGGCGGTGGTGGCCGCCAGCGCCGCCTCGCCCAGGTGGGCCACCATGTAGGCGTCGGCGATCCCGATCACCACCTGCGACGACCGGGACACCACGATGGGCCAGGCCAGCAGGAGCAGCCCCCGCAGGGTGGGCGCGACGCGCGCCGGGACTGCCTCCTCCGCCGCCACGTCGCCCCCGGGGCTCACTTCCCCGGCATCGCCAGCCGGCGGACCCCGGCGGGCAGGACGATCTCGAAGCGCGCGTCGGGGATCCCGTCGTTCCGGCGGATCTCCTCGAAGGCGATGTCGTTCACGTTGCCCTGCCCGTCCACCACCCGCGTGCGGGTCACCTCGCCGTCCGGGCCGGCGGTGAGCGTCACCGTCTCGACGCGCGCGTCGGGCTGGCGGGGACGGAGCACCAGCGTCCCTCCCTCGCCGGTGGAGAGGTGGAACTCCTTCTCCAGGCTCCCCTTGCCGATGAGGAAGGTGACCGCGGCGCTCATGGCGGTGGCGTCGAACTTCTCGTCGACGAAGGCCTGGTTGGCCTCGGGCTCCCACTGGACGAGGCGCGACCCGTTCACCGCGATGGTCTTCGTGGTCGGTGACTCGTAGTCCCAGCGCATCTTCCCCGGCTTCTTCACCTCGAGCGTCCCCTTCGACACCTGGCGGCGCCCCAGCGAGGCGTAGGTGTAGGTCTGGACGAAGCGGGCGCGCAGGTCGCGGGTGGACTCGTAGAAGGCCTGGACCTTCCGGGCCAGCGCGGTCGCGTCGGCGGCCGGCGGGGCCCCGGCGGGGGCGGCGGCGAGCAACAGCACGAGGGGGGCGGCGAGGGAGAGCATGGATCCGTTATATAGGGACGATGGCCACCCTCGAATTCTTCTACGACTTCGTGAGTTCCTACTCCTACCTCGCCTCGACCCGCGTGGAGGCGGAGGCGGCGCGCGTGGGGGGCACCGTCCGCTTCCGCCCCATCCTCCTCGGCGGCGTCTTCAACGCCACCGGGAACAAGGCCCCCATCGAGGTCGCCGCCAAGGCGCCCTACCTCGCCACAGACTGCCTCCGCTGGGCGAAGCGGCTCGGGGTCCCGTTCGCCTGGCCCCCCAGGTTCCCGGTGCTCACGGTGCTGCCGCTCCGGGCCGCCTTCGCCGCCGAGAAGCTCGGCAGGCTCGTGCCCTACACCCACGCCATGTACCGGGCCTACTGGGCGGAGGGACGGGACATCTCCGACGCGGCGGTGGTGGCCGACGTGGCGACCCGGGCGGGCTTCGACGGCGCGGCGCTGGTGGCCGAGGCCGCCGGCTTCAAGGACGCGCTGAAGGCCCAGACCCAGGAGGCGGTGGACCGGGGTTCGTTCGGCGCCCCCACCTTCTTCGTCGGCCAGGAGATGTTCATCGGCAACGACCGGCTGGACTTCGCCATCGAAGCCCTTGCCGCCGCCGGCCACGCTTGACCCCGGGGGGGGTTCGGGCGATCCTCCGCCGCCTCATGAAGAGCCTTCCCCCCCCCTTGCTCGCCCTCGGGCTGGCCCTCGCGATCGCCATCGCCGGGTGCAGCTCGCCCTGCCAGGACCTGGGCGACCGCGTCTGCCAGTGCGAGCCGGCGGGGCAGGTCCGCAACAACTGCCAGACCAACGTGAAGGCGCGCGTCCGCGCCGCCGCCCCCACCAGCGGCCAGGCGAGCTACTGCAGTTCGATCCTGTCCACCTGCCCGGATCCGGGCGGGAACGTGAACGCCTGCGCCTGGATGCTCAACACCTGCGCGGGCAAGGTGGCCTGCGGCCTCGCCCTGCCGCTCCCGGATGGCTGCTTCACGCCCTGCCAGGAGCTGGGGGAGCGCATCTGCCTGTGCCCGCCCCCGGGGCAGTCGCGGGAAACCTGCATGAACAACGTGGTCCTCCGGGCCCAGGTCCTCGATCCCGATGTCCCGGCGGACCAGACCTGCGCCGAGCAGTTGCTCACCTGTCCCAGCTTCTGGGGCGACGCGAATGCCTGCACCGCGGCCCTGTCCTCGTGCCCCGGCCAGGAGGCCTGCGGCCTCGCCACCCCGATTCCCGGAGGAGGCTGCACGCCCGTCGTGCTCACCTCCCCGCTCCACGGCACCGCCGCTCCCTAGGCCTCGAAGCGTCCGGCGATCCGCTGCCCGCAGTCGGGGCAGGTCCCTCCCGGCCCGAGCCGGTTCCGCGTCACCGCGTTCCCGTCCCGCTCGATCAGGGTGGCTCCGCATCGCGGGCACGACGTCGTCTGCCCCTCGGGGTCGCGCACGTTGCCGGTGTAGACGTGGGACAGCCCCACCTCTCGGGCGATGCGCCGGGCCCCGGTGAGCGCCGCCGGCGGCGTCCGGGGGCGGTCGGTCATCTTCCACGCCGGGTGAAATGCGGAGAAGTGGAGCGGGACGTCCTTCCCCATCCGGGAACCGATCCACTCGGCGAGCCGGCGGGTCTCCGCGGGATCGTCGTTCAGCCCGGGAACGAGCAGGTTGGTCACCTCGGTCCAGACCCGGCCGTCCCGGGCCAGCCACTCGAGGGTCTCGAGGACCGGGGCCAGGTGGGAGAGGGTCACCCGGGCGTAGAAGCCCTCGGTGAACGCCTTGAGATCGACGTTGGCGGCGTCCATCCAGGAGAAGATCTCCTCGCGGGCCCGCTCCTCCACGTAGCCGGAGGTGACGAAGACCGTGCGGACCCCGCGGCGACGCGCCTCCCGGGCCACGTCGATGGCCCACTCCGCCCAGATGACGGGATCGTTGTAGGTGAAGGCGATGGAAGGGCAGCCGGAGGCGACGGCGAGGTCCACCACCCGCTCCGGCGTGCTCGCGACCATGCCGTGCCCCGAGGCGCTCGCCTTCGAGATGCTCCAGTTCTGGCAGAACCGGCAGCCGAGCTGGCAGCCCACGGTGCCGAAGGAGAGGACGTCGGTGCCTGGGAGGAAGTGGTGGAGCGGCTTCTTCTCGATGGGGTCGACGGCGAAGCCGGTGCTCCGACCGTAGGCGAGCAGGACCATCTCCCCGCCCTGGTTCCGCCGGACCGAGCAGAAGCCCGCCTGACCCTCGGCGAGGCGGCAGGCGCGGGGGCAGAGCGTGCAGCGGAGCCTGCCGCCCGGCTCACGCACGAAGAACCGTGCGGGGGGTGCGGGGGCCCGGAGACCCGGCTCAGCGAGGGTAGACATCCTTCAGATAGCCTAGGTCCGTCACGCGCCGCTGTAGAGCCCCCTGCCAGTCCGTCCAGGCCTGGACCTCCACCCCGTGGAGCACCTGGTGCTTCACGAGGACCTCGGCGGAGGCCGTCGGTCCGGGACCCGTACCCTTGAATAGCTGTTTTTCCTTCGAAATATTCCCCATCGTCAGGAAGGCCGATCCGGGTCGGGGCTGGTCGTTCCACAGGTCGAGCTGGGACGGGCGCTCGGCCGCCGGCCCGAAGCGGGTCCAGCCGGCGTAGTAGGCGAGCTCGGCCGCCTCCTGGTAGCTGCCCGTGTAGACGAACGGATCCTCCGGACGGCAGCCGGCCGGGTCGCCGACCGCCCTGCAGGCGAGCCCCGCGGCGACGCGCGCCTTGGCGCCGAACTCGGACCATCCGCGGAACCGCCTCACCACCTCGCTGTCCGGAGGGATGAGGGTCGGGTTGCGCACCTCCAGGCCGAACCCCACCGCGAAGATCATCCCCAGGCCGACGGTGACCGCGAGGAGCCCCTGCGACCAGGACGGTCGCAGCCGGACCAGCCCGGCGGCCCCGGCGCCGCACAGCGCCGGGTAGGCGAGCGCGGCCCAGTTGGCCTCCACCGGCCCGCGCAGCGCCGAGAGGAAGGTGACCAGGATGGGCGCGAGGGTGGCGGCGGCCACCCGGATCGTGAAGGAGTCGCGCCCGCGAAGGAGCCGCCAGGCGCCGAGCGGCAGCGCCACCAGCCCGGCGCCGCCGAGGAGCCCGCCCAGGAACTCGAGGAAGGACCGAAGGCTCGCCCCGCTGGCAGTCCCGTGCCGCAGTTGCATGAGAATGGCCACCCATCCGTGCGAGGCGTTCCAGAGCAGGTTGGGCAGGAAGACCAGGATCGCCACCGCCCCGCCCAGCCACGGCCAGGGCGTGGCCAGCTCGCGCCGCAGGTCCCGGTCGAGGAGCACGAGCAGCAGGAGCGTGGGGGCGAGGAGCGCCGCGGTGTACTTGGAGAGGAGCGCGAGCCCCACCGCGACGCCCGCCGGGATCCAGCCCTTCCCCCGGGCCCTGGCCACGAGCCAGGTTCCCGCCGCGTAGGCCGCCTCCACCGGCGCGTCGGGCAGCGCCATCCCCCCGGTCAGGAACAGCATGGGCGAGGTCGCGGCCAGGATCGCGGCCACCGCCGGGACCCGGGGATCGTCGGAGAGTTCCCGGCCGATGAGCGCGGCGAAGACCACCGCCAGCGCGCCGCAGGCGAGGAAGAGGATGCGCACGCCCAGTTCCCCCGGGAGGATCTCGGTCCCGGCCCGGATGAGCCAGGCCACCACGGGCGGATGATCGAAGTAACCGGCCGCCGGGCGCCGCGACCACATCCAGTAGTAGGCCTCGTCGGCGTACAGGTCGAGGCCGAGGAAGAGCAGCAGGCGGAACGTGGCGGCGCCGAGCGCGATGGCCCAGACGGTCTGCATCCCGGAGCGTCTTCCCTGCATGGCCGCGCATCTTACATGGGAGACGCCCCGCTGGCCCCTTGCCCGGAGGGGCGAAACGCCATAGTTATCGCCTTTCCGTTCAAGCGGATGGAGCCCTCCACGTGACGTTCCGGGAAGCGGTCGAGAAGCGCGTCCTCGTCTTCGACGGGGCCATGGGGACCCAGATCCAGGGGTTCGACCTCAAGGCCCCGGACTTCGGGGGCCAGGAGGGGGCGAACGACCTGCTCACCCTCACCCGCCCGGACCTCGTCGAGGCCATCCACGCCCGCTACTTCGCGGCCGGCTGCGACGTCGTGGAGACCAACACCTTCGGGTCCTCCCGGCTGAAGCTCGACGAGTACGGGCTGGGGCACCGGACCTACGAGGTGAACTTCCGGGCCGCCATCCTGGCCCGCCGCGCCGCCGACCGGCACGCCTCGCCCGGGCAGCCCCGCTTCGTGGCCGGCTCGATGGGCCCCACCGGGATGCTGCCGTCGTCGTCCGACCCGGCCCTCTCCTCGATCACCGGCGACGCGCTGGAGAAGATCTTCTTCGAGCAGGCCCGCGGCCTCATCGACGGCGGCGCCGACGCCATCCTCATCGAGACCCAGCAGGACATCCTGGAGCTGCGGGCCGCCGTTCTCGGCGCCGATGCCGCGCGGCGCGAGGCGGCCCGGGACGTCTTCCTCATGGCGCAGCCCACGCTCATCGACGCGTCGGGGCGCATGCTGCTCGGCACCGACGTGTCGGCGGTCGTCGCCACCCTGGAGCGGCTGCCCCTCGACGCGGTGGGGATCAACTGCTCGACGGGACCGGCGGAGATGCGGGAGAGCGTCCGCACCCTCTGCCAGAAGTCGAGCCACTTCGTCTCGGTGATGCCCAACGCCGGCCTACCGGAGAACGTGAACGGCCGCGCCGTCTACAAGCTCTCGCCCGAGGGGCTGGCCGACGCTCTGGCCGCCTTCGTCGCCGATCTGGGCGTCGACCTGGTGGGCGGGTGCTGCGGGACCACGCCGGAGCACATGCGCCAGGTCGCCCAGCGGATCCGCGCCCTCTCCGCCCCGCGCCGCCGACGCCCCCGGCCGCTCCCCGAACTCTCCTCGGCCATGAAGGCCGTGCCGCTCGACCTGCAGCCGCGTCCGCTCATCGTGGGCGAGCGGGTGAATTCCCAGGGCAGCCGCAAGGTGAAGGAGCTCCTGCTCGCCGACGACTACGCCGGCCTGGTGGAGATCGCCCGCGGCCAGGTGGAGGGAGGCGCGCACGTGCTCGACGTGTGCACCGCGTTGAACGAGCGGGAGGACGAGGCGGCGCAGATGCGCACGCTCTGCCGGCTGCTCGCCCAGGCCGTCGACGCCCCGCTCATGATCGACTCGACCGAGGCCGACGTGGTCGAGAGCGCGCTCAAGGTCTACCCGGGGCGCTGCATCGTCAACTCGGTGAACCTCGAGAAGGGGGGCGAGCGGGTCCGCAAGGTGCTCCCGCTCGTGAAGCGCTTCGGGGCCGCGGTGGTCTGCATGACCATCGACGAGAAGGGAATGGCCCAGACCGCCGACCGCAAGGCCGAGATCGCCCGGCGCACGGTGGCGGTGGCCCGCGAGTACGGGCTCGAGCCCGACCAGCTGGTCTTCGACGCCCTCACCTTCACCCTCGCCACCGGCGGCGCCGAGTACCGGTCGAGCGCGCTCGAGACGCTGGAGGGCATCCGGCGCATCAAGTCGGAGAACCCCGGGGTCTTCACCACGCTGGGCGTCTCCAACGTGAGCTTCGGCCTCGCCAAGGCGGCGCGCGAGGTGGTGAACTCGGTCTTCCTCTTCCACGCGGTGCAGGCCGGCCTCGACCTCGCCATCGTGAACCCCAAGGACCTCCGCCCCTACCCGCTCGTCGACGCGGCGGAGCGGGCGCTCGCCGAGGACCTGATCCTCGACCGGCGCGAGGACGCCCTGGCCCGCCTCATCGCCCACTTCGAGGGGAAGGCGCCCCAGGCGGCGGCCACCGCCGAGGTGCTCGGCGAGGGGCAGCCGGCCGAGAAGCGGCTCCACCTCCAGATCCTGCACCGCAAGCCGGAGGGCATCGAGGCGCTCATCGACGAGGCGCTCACCCGCCACGCGCCGGTCGTCGTGCTGAACGACGTGCTCCTGCCGGCCATGAAGGACGTGGGGGACCGCTTCGGCGCCGGCGAGCTGATCCTCCCCTTCGTGCTCCAGTCGGCCGAGGTGATGAAGAGGGCGGTCTCCTACCTCGAGAAGTTCCTCGACCGGGTCGAGGGCTCGACCAAGGGCACGGTGGTGCTCGCCACCGTCTACGGCGACGTCCACGACATCGGCAAGAACCTGGTGAAGACCATCCTCTCGAACAACGGCTTCACCGTGCACGACCTGGGCAAGCAGGTGCCGGTGGCCACCATCATCGAGAAGGCGGTCGAGACCGGCGCCGACGCCATCGGGCTCTCGGCGCTGCTCGTCTCCACGTCGAAGCAGATGCCCTACTGCGTGGAGGAGCTGGCCCGCCGGAACCTCTCCTTCCCGGTGCTCATCGGCGGCGCCGCCATCAACCGCCGCTTCGGCCTGCGCACCAACCTCCTGCCCGACGGGGCCCCGTACGCCGGCGGGGTCTTCTACGCCAAGGACGCCTTCGAGGGGCTGGAGCTGGTCCAGGAGCTCGTCGACCCGGCACGGCGCGAGGCCCTGCGCCGGAAGACCGTGGAGAAGGCGCTCCAGGCCCGCAACGCGCCGGTGGCCGAGGCCGTGCCGCAGACGCCGGCGCCGCGGAGCAGCGTCGTCCCCGTCGAGCGCCCTCCCGCCCCGCCGTTCTGGGGAACGCGGGTCGTCCCGTCCGGCGCGGTCACGCTGCCCGACCTGTGGCCGCACCTCGACCTCGCCGAGCTCTTCAAGCTTCAGTGGGGGGTGCGGGCCAAGGGGGAGGAGTACGCGCGGATGATCCGGGAGGAGTTCGGCCCGAAGCTCGAGGAGCTGAAGACCGAGGTCCAGTCGAAGGGCTGGCTCACCCCGAAGGTGGTCTACGGCTACTTCCCCTGCCACGCCGAGGGGAACGAGCTCGTGATCCTCGATCCCGAGCACCGGCGCGAGGAGCTCGTCCGGTTCTCCTTCCCTCGCCAGCCCGACGAGCGGAACCTCTGCCTCGCCGACTACTTCCGCACCGAGCGGGGCGGCGACGTGGTGGCCTTCCAGGTGGTGACGGTGGGCGACCAGGCATCGAAGGTCGCCGAGGAGATGCAGGAGAAGGGGGACTACGCCCGCGCCCTCTACCTGCACGGGCTCGCGGTGGAGACGGCCGAGGCCCTCGCCGACTTCTGGCACGCCCGGGTGCGCGCCGAGCTCGGCATGGCCGCCGACCAGGGCAAGCGCTACTCGCCCGGGTACCCGGCCTGGCCGGAGCTCACCGACCAGCGGAAGCTCTGGAAGCTCCTCGACCCCGAGCGGAACATCGGCGTGTCCCTCACCAGCGCCGACCAGATGGTCCCGGAGCAGTCCACCTCCGCCGTCGTCCTGCACCACCCGGGCGCGGTCTACTACACCGTGAAGGGTGCAATGCCGGTGGCGTGAAATAGGTTGCTTGAACCGCCGGTTGGAGTGGCGTTTCATCCGGACGAACTTCCACGCCTTCTTGATGCGCCCTTGATGCCGCCGTGATCGACCTCGCCCTCGCCACCCTTCTCGTGCTCTCCGCCGCCGCCCCGGCGGATCCCGCGGTCTCGCCTCCGCCCGACCTTCCCGCCGTCCTCACCCTGCAGGACGCCCTCCGCATCGCCCGGGAGCGGGCGCCGGACCGGGCCATCGCCGAGGCGTCGGTGGCCTCGGCCCGCGCCCAGGTCCGGACCGCCGGCGCGCTTCCCAACCCGCTCGCCTCCTTCATGGCCGGCTGGACCTCGCAATGCGACCAGCCTGGCTGCAACGTGCCGAGTTTCGTCGCCGGCCTGGGGGACCAGGGGGCGGTGGCCATGCTGGTCACCGGCCAGCACGGCCTGGCGGTCGACGCCGCGGAGCAAGGGGTGCGCAGCGCGGAGTCGTCCCGCGAGGACGTCCGCCGGAACCTCGATTTCCAGGTGAAGCAACAGTTCGTGAACACCGCGGTCGCGGCCCGAGCGCTCGCCGTCGCCCGGGACGAGGCGACGCTGGCGGGGGAGACCGTGAAGCTCGCTCGCAAGCGTCACGAGGCCGGCGCCATCTCCGACGCCGACGTGGCCCGCCTCGAGGTGCTCCACATGCAGATCGAGCAGATGGCCGACCGCGCCCTCCAGTCCCTCGAGCAGGCCCGCGCGGCGCTGGGGCAGCTGCTCGGCGTCCGGAGCGGGGCCCCGGTGTTCTCCGTCGAGCCGGGCCCCACGGCGACGGCGTTGCCTCCCGCCGAACTGGCCGAGGCCGCACTCCCCGCCCTCTCCACGCAGGCGACCTCGAGCCGTCCCGACCTGGCGGCCGCCCGTGCCCAGGTCGAGCAGGCGCGCTTCCAGGCCGCCCTGGCCCGGCGGCAGGTGATCCCCCAGTTCCAGCTCCAGGCCCAGTACCAGCAGCAGGGGGCGCCCAGCGGCTGGTTCACGCCGCCCACCGCGTCGGTGGGGCTCTCGGTCCCGCTGCCGGTCCTCTACCAGCAGCAGGGACAGATCGGCCAGGCCGATGCCGCCGTGTCGGCAGCCGAGGCGACGGTGGCGAAGATCGAGGCCCAGATCGCCGCCGACGTCGCCACCGCCTACTCGGCCTACCAGGCCTCCCGCCGGAACGCGCAGCGGGCCGAGTACCGGCTCCTGCCCCGCTCCAGGGACGCCCGGGACCTGGTGCAGATCCAGTACGCCAAGGGCTCGGCGAGCCTGCTCGACTACCTCGACGCACAGCGAACCCACCTGTTGAACGAGATCGACTACCTGTCGTCGCTGGGGGCCTTCTGGACGGCCGTCTTCCAGCTCGAGCAGGCGGTCGGAGCGAGCTACCTGCCATGATCCGCCCCCCGCTCGCGGTCCTGCTCCTGCTCACCTCGGCCGGGCTCGCCTGCAAGGAGCGACCGGTCGAGGGCCCGCCCACCGCGCCCTCCGGCGAGGTCTGGCTGAACGAGAAGCAGGTCACCGACGCCCGCATCGCCATCGACGAGGTGCGTGTCCGGCCGGTGGGCTCGCCGGTGGTGGCGCCGGCCCGGGTGGCGTTCAACGACCTCAAGGTGGGGCACGTCTTCTCGCCGGTGGCCGGGAGGGTGATCCAGGTCCTGGCCCATCCGGGCGACCGGGTCAGGAAGGGCACGGCGCTCGCGACGGTCCACTCGCCCGAGGTCGGCCAGGCCGTCGCCGACCTGGCGCGAGCGCACGCGGACCTGGTCCTGGCCGAGCAGGAGGAGCGCCGCCAGAAGGAGCTCTTCGAGGCCCGGGCCGGCTCGCGCCGCGACCTGGAAACGGCGGTGGCCGGGGCGGCCCGTGCCCGCGCCGAGTTCGCCCGGGCGGACGAGAAGGCCCAGTTGCTCCGCGCCGAGGGGCTCGCGGGGAACCAGGAGTTCGAGATCCGCAGCCCCGTCGACGGCAACGTCATCTCCCGGAACATCAACCCCGGCATGGAGCTCCAGGGGCAGTACGGGGGCGGACAGGCCGTCGAGCTTTTCACGGTGGGTGAATCGAGCGCGATCTGGGTGCTGGCCGACGCCTTCGCCATCGATCTGCCCCGCCTGGCGGTGGGCGCGCCGGCCCGGGTGAGCCTCCCGGCCTTCCCCGGGCAGACCTTCGACGGGAAGGTGGACTGGATCGCGGGCGCCCTCGACCCGGCATCTCGCACCGCCCGGGTGCGCATCACCCTCGCCAACGCAGCCGGGGAGCTCAAGCCCGAGATGCTCGGCACGGTGGAGATCGCCGGCCGGTCCCGCGAGGTCCTGGCCGTCCCGCGCTCCGCCGTCCTCCGGCTGGGGGAGGGGCGCGTCGTCTTCGTCGAGGCCGGGAAATCACCGGACGGGCGCGCCCGCTTCATCCGGCGCAACGTGGAGGTGGAGGACGACGGGGGAGATGCGGTGGCGGTCGTCCGTGGGCTCGAGGCCGGCGAGAAGGTGGTGTCGGGCGGCGCCATCCTGCTCGTCGGGATGCTCTAGGAGCGCCGATGATCGCACGCATCGTCCGCTTCGCCCTGGGGATGCCGGCCGTGGTGCTGGGGCTGGGCATCGCCCTCGCCGTGGGCGGCTTCTTCGCCTTCCGTGCCCTCGACATCGAGGCCTATCCCAACCCCACGCCGCCGCTGGTCGAGGTGATCGTCCAGCCCCAGGGCTGGAGCGCCGAGGAGGTGGAACGCTACGTCACCATCCCCCTGGAGATCGAGCTGGCCGGCATGCCGGGGCTCGACCACATCCGCTCCCAGTCGCTCTTCGGCCTGGCCGACGTGAAGGTCTACTTCAACTGGGGCATCTCCTACGAGCAGGCCCGGCAGGAGGTCATCAACCGGCTCCAGTTCGTGCAGCTTCCGGCGGGGCTGCAGGCCCAGCTCTCTCCCTGGAACGCCATCGGCGAGGTCTTCCGCTACCGGCTGAGCGGGAAGGGCTACTCCCTCGCCGACCTCAAGGCCACGCAGGACTGGATCCTGGAGCGGGAGTTCCGGCAGGTACCGGGGGTCATCGACGTGACCTCCTTCGGCGGGGAGACGAAGCAGTTCCACGTCGACGTGGACCCCAACCGGCTCCGGGCCTACGGGGTCACCCTCTCCCAGGTCCAGCAGGCCCTCGCCAACGCCAACCTGAACACCGGCGGCCAGCGCCTCACCGCGGGCGAGCAGTCCTTCACCGTTCGCGGCGTGGGCGTCATCCGATCGACGCGCGACGTGGGGGACGTGGTGGTCACCACGCCGAAGGGCGCCCCGGTCCGGATCCGCGACGTGGCCACCGTCTCGGTGGGTGCGGCGCCCCGGCTCGGCCAGGTCGGCCTGAACGACGACGGCGACGTGGTCCAGGGCGTGGTGCTCATGCGCTACGGGGGGCGAACCCGCCCCACGCTGGAGGGAATCCACAAGCGGTTGGAGGAGATGAAGCGCCGCAAGACGCTGCCGCCCGGGATGGAGATCGAGCCCATCTACGACCGCGGGGCGCTCGTGGCGCTCACCACGCGCACGGTGATGGAGAACGTGCTCGTGGGCATCCTCCTCGTCACCGGCGTGCTCGCCTTCTTCCTGGGGAGCTGGAGGGCAGCCCTGGTGACCGCGGTGAACATCCCGCTGGCGCTCTGCGCCGCCTTCGCCGGCATGGTGCTCACCGGGACCCCCGCGAACCTCATCTCGCTCGGCGCCGTCGACTTCGGGATCGTCGTCGAGTCGACCGCCATCATGGTGGAGAACGTCTTCCGCCACCTCGGCCAGGGGGGCACCGGGGGGATTCGGCCGCGGATCCTGGCCGCCGCCGCCGAGGTGGGGCGGCCGCTCGGCTTCTCGACCCTGATCCTGGCGGTGGCCTTCCTGCCGCTCTTCGCCATGACCGGGGTCTCGGCCGTGATCTTCAAGCCCATGGCCGAGACCTACGGGTTCGCCATCGGCGCGGCCACGCTGCTCGCCGTGACCCTCACCCCGGTCCTGCTGGCGAAGGTCCTCCGGCCCGAAATGGAGGACCGCGAGAACCGGGTGCTTCAGTGGGTGCAGCGCCGCTACGACCCTTCCTTCGCCCTGGCACTCCGCAGGCCGGTCGCCACGCTGATCCTGGCCGGGCTCCTGGCCGCCGCCCCGGCGCTCCTCTTCCCCCTCGTCGGCAAGGAGTTCATGCCGAAGCTCGAGGAGGGGAACTTCTGGATCCGGGCCACGCTCCCCACTTCCATCTCCCTGGAGAAGTCGTCGAGCTACGTGGGACGGATGCGGGAGATCGTCCGCAGCCATCCGGAGGTCGTCTCGGTGGTGTCGCAGGTGGGACGCCCCGACGACGGGACCGACGTCTCGGGATTCAACAACGTCGAGCTCTTCGCGCCCCTCCGCCCCTTCGGCGAGTGGAAGGGCAGGCTCACCAAGGACCGGCTCACCGAGATCCTCTCCGGCGAGCTCTCCGAGGCCTTCCCCGGCGTCGTGTTCAACTTCTCCCAGATGATCGCCGACAACCTGGAGGAGGCGGTCTCGGGGGTGAAGGGGGAGAACAGCGTCAAGGTCTTCGGCGCGGACGTGAAGGAGAACGAGCGGCTCGGCGACGCGGTCGCCGACGAGATGGAGAAGGTGCGCGGCGTCCACGACCTGGGGGTCTTCCGATCGCTCGGCCAGCCCAGCGTCCGCGTGACCACCGACCGGGTGCGCGCCGCCCGCTACGGCCTCAACACCGGTGACGTGGAGGCGGTGGTCCAGGCGGCCGTCGGGGGCCAGGCGGCGACCCAGGTCTACGAGGGGGAGCGCAAGTTCGACCTGGTCGTCCGGCTCCAGGAGCCGTTCCGCAGGAACGTCGAGGCCATCCGGCGGATCCCCCTCTTCGCCCCGGACGGAAGCCAGGTGGCGCTCGGGGAGGTCGCCGACATCACCGAGGAGGACGGCCCGGCGGTCATCTACCGGGAGGACGGCCGACGCTACACGCCGGTGAAGTTCTCGGTGCGCGGCCGGGACCTCCAGTCCACCGTCGAGGAGGCGCAGGCGCGCATCGCCTCCGGCGTGAAGCTCCCCTGGGGCTTCCACCTCGAGTGGGCGGGCGAGATCAACGAGCTCGGCGACGCGACCCGTCGCCTCTCCGTGGTGATCCCGCTCACCTTGCTCCTCATCGGCCTGCTCGTCTTCCTGGCCGTCCGCAACTGGGTCGACTTCTCGCTGGTGGTCTTCTCCATCCTGCTCTCCGCGGCGGGCGGATTCCTCGCCCTCGTCGTCACCGGCGAGAACTTCTCGGTCTCGGCCACCATGGGCTTCGTCTCGCTCTTCGGCGTGGCGGTGCTCTCGGCACTCCTCATCGTGAGCCACGCCCAGCAGTGCTGGGCCGAGGGGGCGGGGCTGGAGGAGGGTGCGCAGGAGGCCGGGCGTCACCGCTTCCGGCCGGTGCTCATGACCACGCTCGTGGCCTCGCTCGGGCTGCTCCCGGCGGCCCTCTCGAACGGAATCGGCTCGCAGACGCAGAAGCCGCTCGCCATCGTCGTCATCGGGGGCTCGCTGGCGCTCGCCCTGTTCATCCGCGCCTTCCTGCCACCGCTGCTCGTGATCCTGCACCGGCGATTCGGCGGCAAGAGGGTATCGGCCTCCCCGGTGGGTGCTGGGTAGGATTGCCCCAGCCATCCACATTCTCTCCACACCGAAAGCGCACTCCTTCCACCAGGAAAATCGGCCTTTTCCACCGGTCCCCTACGGTGACCCCGTCGGACCCGCCTGCTAGCATCCGCGCCGTTCATGGGCGAGCCACTGGCACTTCGCGGCGTTCGCGACCTTCCCCACAATCTCGAGGCGGAGCAGGCCGTCCTGGGAGCGGTGCTCCTCGACGAGACCGCCTTCGACCAGGTCGCTCCCATCCTCAAGTCGGAGGACTTCTACGCGCTGGCGCACCAGCACGTCTTCGGCGCCTTCGAGGAGCTGGCCAAGGAGTCGCGCAAGATCGACCCGGTGCTGGTGCAGCAGCGGCTCGACGCGAAGGGGCTCCTCGGAGCGCAGGTCCCGAGGGAGCTGGTCTTCGGGCTCGCCGCCTCGGTCGGATCCTCCTCCAACGCCACCCACTACGCCGAGGCGGTGAACGAGCTGGCCCGGCTCCGCCGCATGATGCTCACCGCCCAGCGGGTGGTGGAGCGGGGCTACGAGGCCGGGCCGCGGGTTCGCGACTTCCTCGAGCAGGCGCAGCAGGACGTCTTCGGCGCGGCCCAGGGCAACACGCTCGAGACCATGAAGCCCTTCGCCGAGGCGATGGGCGCCGCCCTCGACCGGCTCGAGGCCATCCACGCCCGGGCCAAGGCGGGTCTCTCCCACGTCACCGGCGTGCCCACCGGGCTCCCCTGGCTCGACGACCAGACCCTCGGGCTCCAGCCCGGCACGCTCTGCATCCTGGCCGCCCGCCCGTCGGTGGGAAAGACCGCCCTCGCGCTCAACATCGCCGCCCACGCCGCCACCAAGGGCGAGAAGAAGGTGGTCTTCTTCTCGCTGGAGATGCCCTCCGACCAGCTGGCGCTGCGCCTCCTCTCCTCCGAGGCCAAGCTCGACAGCGAGCGGGTCTCCAAGGGCAAGCTCGCCCAGCACGACTGGGACCGCATCATGGTCCAGGGCGAGAAGCTCATGGGCGCGCCCATCTGGTTCGACGACAGCTTCATGCTCTCGCCGGTCGAGCTCCGCTCCAAGTGCCGCAAGCTCAAGCGCGAGAGCGGCCTCGACCTCGTGGTGGTCGACTACCTGCAACTCATGCACGCGCCGTCCGACCGGGCCAGCCAGTCGCGCGAACAGGAGATCGCCACCATCAGCCGGTCGCTCAAGGCGCTCGCCAAGGAGCTCCAGGTCCCGGTGGTGGCCCTCTCCCAGCTGAACCGCGCGGTGGAGAAGCGCAAGGGCGAGCGACCCATGCTCGCCGACCTGCGCGAGTCGGGCGCCATCGAGCAGGACGCCGACGTGGTGATGTTCCTCCACCGTCCCGAGCCGGAGGCCGAGGGGGGGCAGGACGCCATCAACAGCGACGTCCAGGACATCGAGCTCATCCTGGCCAAGCACCGCCAGGGGCCCACCGGGCTCATGTCCCTCGTCTTCTTCCGGAAGCACACCTTCTTCGCCGAGAAGAAGCGCGACGGAGGGTAGGTGCGGGCGCGTCGCGTCGTGGTCGCGCTGGTCGGGTTCGGGCCGGCGCTCCTCTGGGTGATCTGGATGACGCTCCAGTTCCGGGTCGTGCTCGGGACGTGGCGGGCGCTGGCCATCGGGGCGTCCACCGGGCTCGGCGTGCTCGGGCTCTCCGCCCTCGTGCTCGCCTGGACACCGGCCCTGCTCGAGCGGGTGGGG
>JBAXVO010000520.1:0-1925 GCA_037129355.1 Deltaproteobacteria bacterium
GCGGACGCTTCTCCTCGGACCGCACCATCCGGCAGTACGCCGAGGAGATCTGGGACGTGGGGCCGATCCCGATCGAGTAAAGTACCCTCCGTGAAACGCCGACACCGTCCGGCCCTCCTCCTCCTCGCGCTCGCCGTCGCCGGTTGCGGCGGGGGCAGCCAGCCGGAGCCCCCTCCCGTGATCTTCTGGTTCCGGGGCGAACCGTCGACGATCGACGAGGGGGGGCTGACCAGGCTCGTCTTCCACACCGAGTCGGCGACGAGCCTGGTCATCGACCACGGGGTGGGCAACGGCGGGCTGCAGTATGACTTCCACGTGTCGCCGCGCGAGACCACCACCTACACGCTCACCGCGAAGGGCCCGGGGGGGACCGCCACGGCGAGCGCGACGGTCACCGTCGTTCCCCGGCCGCCGCTCGTCCTCGAGCCCGCCTGCTCCGGGCCGGGCTGCGGGGTGGCCGGCCCGACCCTCTTCTCCGGATCGGGAACCGGCGTCTGGCGGTTCGTGAACCGGACCACCGTGAGTCAGCACCTCGATGTCGCGATCGACGGGGTCCTGCCCACGAACGAGGTCGTCCTCCTGGTCTCGAATCCGTCCACCAGGATGACGGCCGGCACGGACTGGCCCGCGCTCGATCCCGCCGTGACGCCCGTGTCGCTCGAGCCCGCAGGGCCGGGGCCCGCGCCGGTCGCCGCGATCGCCGGGACGCCGCCCGTGGGAACGATCCGGACCTGGATCGAGACCGGGACCCAGCCCCTGGTGAGCCACCCGGCGGCGGTGCGCGCCGCCTGCCCCTTGCCCGACGGGCGCCAGCTCGTCCTCTGGGTCGCCCTCGCCTCCGCCGCATCCGGCAGCTTCGGCGACGACGACCTCGCCTGGTACCAGGCCACCTTCTGCGGCGCCTCCGGAGGGGCCGCCCGCGCGTTCGGCCTCCTCGGGGAGCCGTGGGGGCCGGGCGCCGACCGGTACGGGAACGTCATCCACGAGACGGCCGGCGCCCCTCGCGACGTGGACCTCGTCTTCGTCGAGGACGTCGGCCAGGACTGGCTCGCCTACTTCGAGGAGGGGAGCGTCTTCCTCCCCGGCCTCTACGACTCGAACCAGGCGCTCGCGATCTTCGTCAACGCTCCCTGGATCCACCTCGACCCGTCGGTCGTGCCCGGCGGACGGGTGCTCACGACGGCGGTCGTCATCCACCAGCTCGCCGCCATGGTGGACTTCTACCGTCACCGCGTCGAGCTGGGGGACTTCGACTCGCCCTGGCTGGCCGAGATGAAGGCCCGCATGGCCCTGGAGCTCATCCTCCCCGTCGTGACGTCGGAGCGCGACCCGATCTTCGCCGAGTCCTGGGTCGCCGACTACCTCACCTCGACCTCCCCGGTGCCGCTCGACCTGTCTGGTGTTCCCGTGCCGACGGCGCCGCAGATGATCGGGGCCTTCGGAGCCTTCCTGGCCCGGGGGTACGGGGCCGGATTCCTCACCGCGATCCAGTCCTGCACCACGGTGTTCGGCGTGGACTGCCTCCAGCAGGCCATCGTCGCGGCCGGAGGGGGCGGCTTCGCCGACGAGTTCGCGCGCTTCGGCGCGAGCGTCTTCGCGCTCATCCCGCCGGGCGGCGCCCCGTCCGGTTATGGCTTCCCGACGATGACCAGGGACGGCTACGCGCTCGGATCCATCGATCTCACGGGGCAGGAGTCGCGGCGCGTCCAGCGTTCCGACTGGGGCTACTACATGCCGCCTCTCTCCCACTCGTTCTTCGCGGAGCCCATCGGCCCGGGGCGGACGACCTACCGGAGGACCGGTGTGCCGGTCCCCGCCGGGACGACGCTCCTCGTCGTGGTGCGCTAGCCGCCGTCGTCACCGCCGGCGCGGCGCCCAGCCGAAGCGCTCGAGCGCGACGCGCCCCCGCTCGTCGACCTCCACCC
>JBAXVO010000521.1:0-1923 GCA_037129355.1 Deltaproteobacteria bacterium
AACCAGGCCCTGGTCGACTTCCTGGCCGGGACGCTCGGCGCGCGCCGGTCGGACGTGTCGATCGAGCGCGGCGACTCGGGCCGGCGCAAGAGCGTCCGGGTCGCGGGGGCGGTCGCGGCGGCGGTCCGGGCGGCGGTCCGGGCGGCGCTCGGCTTCGCCTAGCCCCTTCCGGGGTGTCGTGCTATGAACCCCGCGCGATGAGCCCGACCCAGAACGAGCCCACCCACCGCTTCCTGCGCGCCTGCCGCAAGCTGCCCGTCGACCGCATCCCGGTCTGGATGATGCGCCAGGCGGGCAGGTACCAGCCCACCTACCGCGCGGTCCGGCAGAAGGTCGGGTTCCTGGAGCTCTGCCACTCGCCCGAGCTCATCGCCCAGGTCACCGCCTCCCCCATCGACGAGTTCGGGTTCGACGCGGCCATCCTCTTCTCCGACATCCTCATCCACCTCCCGGCCATGGGGCTCGACCTCTCGTTCGAGAAGGGGGAGAAGGGCAAGGGGGACGGCGGGCCGAAGATCGCCAACCCGGTGCGCACCCGCGCCGACGTCGACGCCCTCAAGATCCCCGACCCGGCCCGCGACCTGCCCTACGTCGCCGCCGGCATCCGGGCCATCCAGAAGACGCTGGCCGGCCGGGTGCCGCTCATCGGCTTCGTGGGTGGTCCCTTCACCGTGGCGAGCTACGCGGTCGAGGGGGGCAGCCAGGGCTTCACGCGGCTGAAGACGCTCCTCTACACCGACCCGGCCGCGGCCCACGCGCTCTTCGAGAAGCTGACCCGGGCCGCCATCGTTCAGCTCCAGGCGCAGGTCGAGGCCGGCGCCCAGACGGTCCAGATCTTCGAGAGCTGGCTCGGCGAGCTGGGGCGCGAGGACCTCGAGGCCTACGTCTTCCCGTACCTGGCCCGCATCGCCGAGGCGGTCCGGCCCCTCGGCGTGCCCTCGATCCTCTTCTCGACCACCACGAGCACCCACGTCGCCCAGATGGCGAAGCTCGGCTACGACGTCCTCTCGGTCGACTGGCGCATCCCCATCGCCGAGGCCCGTGCCCTGGCGCCCGGCCTGGCCATGCAGGGCAACCTCGACTCGATCCTGCTCCTCGGGCCGAAGCAGCTCCTGCTCGAGCGGACCCGCAAGCTCCTGGAAGAGGGGAGCAGCCGCCCCGGTTACATCTTCAACCTCGGGCACGGAATCACCCCGCCCACCCCGCCGGAGAACGTCAAGGCGGTGGTCGACGCGGTCCACGCCTTCCCCGTGCCCCGGGGGTGAGCCTTGATCTCCATCCCACCTCCCGAGCTCATCCAGAAGTACGACCGCCCCGGCCCGCGGTACACGAGCTATCCCACCGCTCCGGAGTGGACCGACGCGCTCGGACCCGAGCAGTTCGCCGCACACCTGGCCAAGGCGGACGCCGCGCCCGGGCCGCTCTCCATCTACGTCCACCTCCCGTTCTGCAGGGAGATGTGCCGGTTCTGCGGGTGCAACGTCGTCGCCACCCACGACCGGACCCGCGCCGACGCCTACCTCGACGTGCTCGAGAAGGAGGTCGCGCTGGTGGCGAAGCACCTGCCCAACCGGCGGACCTTCACGCAGCTCCACTGGGGCGGCGGCACCCCCACCTTCCTCGACGAGAAGCAGCTCGTCCGCTGCCACGAGATCATCACCCGCCACTTCACGTTCGCGAAGGACGGGGAGAAGGCCGTGGAGATCGATCCGGCCATCACCACCCGATCCCAGATCGACGTGCTGGCGGGCCTGGGCTTCAACCGCATCTCCATGGGCGTCCAGGACTTCGACCCCAAGGTGCAGGAGACGGTGGGGCGCATCCAGGGGGAGAAGGAGACCGCCGACCTCGTGGCGGCCGCCCGCTCGAACGGCTTCAAGGGCGTGAACCTCGACCTGATCTACGGACTTCCCTACCAGACGC
>JBAXVO010000522.1:0-1917 GCA_037129355.1 Deltaproteobacteria bacterium
CGCACCAGGAAGTCGAACCCGTCGTAGACCTTGCGCGCGCCGTACCCCTTGTCGACGCCCACCAGCTTGGCGACGTCCTCCCCGGAGCGGGGCGGGGTCCAGAACTCGAAGTCCACGGTCTTGCGGACCTTGGGCGGCTCGACCTTCTCGATCTTGTCGATCTTCTTCACGCGCGACTGCACCTGGGCGGCGTGCGACGCCCGGGCCTTGAAGCGCTCGATGAAGGCCAGCTCCTTCTTCAGCATGGCCTGCTGCTTGTCGAAGGCGGCCTGCTGGTGCTGGTCGGCGATGGCCCGCTCGCGCTCGTAGAAGTCGTAGTCGCCGGAGTAGGCGGTCAGCTCCCCTCCGTCGATCTCGATGATCTTCTCGACCACCCGGTTCATGAACTCCTTGTCGTGGGAGGTCATGAGGATGGCGCCCGGGTAGGTCCGCAGGAACTGCTCGAGCCAGATGATCGACTCGAGGTCCAGGTGGTTGGAGGGCTCGTCGAGGAGGAGCGCGTCCGGCGCCATGAGCAGGATGCGGGCCAGCGCCACGCGCATCTTCCACCCGCCGGAGAGGGCGCCGACGTCCCCGTCCATCGTCTCGGGGCTGAAGCCCAGGCCGGCCAGGATCTCCCGGGCCCGGGACTCGAGCCCGTATCCCCCCAGCTCGTCGAAGCGGGCCTGGACGTGGCCGAACCGCTCCACCAGCGCGTCCATCTCGTCGGCGCGGTCCGGATCGGCCAGCGCGTGCTCGAGTTCGTGGAGCTCGGCGGCGACGGCGGACACCGGCCCGGCGCCGTCCATGGTCTCGGCCACGGCGCTCCGCCCGGACATCTCCCCCACGTCCTGGGAGAAGTGGCCCACGGTGACGCCGCGGTCGACCGACACCTGCCCCTCGTCCGGCTCCTCCTCGCGGGTGACCAGCCGGAAGAGCGTCGACTTGCCGGCGCCGTTGGGCCCCACGAGCCCCACCTTCTCGCCGCGGTGCACGACGGCGGAGGCCTCCACGAAGAGGATCTGGTGGCCGTGCTGCATGGAGATGGCGTCGAGGCGGATCAAGGGGCTCGCGTTCTACACGCGGTGAGGGCCCGGCACAAGCGCCGCGTCCCCCGGGCACGGGACCCGCCCGGGGGCGTCCGCGCTCGGACCCGGTCGAGTTCGTTGCGTTCGTCGGCGCGCTCCTGTCTCATGAAGGAAGGGGCGCGCACGAGCCGGGCGTCGGGAGAGCGAATGGCGACGGGGTGCCGCATGGGAGACGGGGTGGTCGAGTCCGTGTACTCGGGCGTGGTGAGCCCGGCGGAGCTCGGGCGCGCCGTCGCCGACACCGTGGCGCTCGCCCGGGAGAGCGGGATCTGGCGCTTCTGCACCGACGTGACCGGACTCACCGGCGGCCACTCGACCGGGGACCTCTTCGCGGTGGTCTCCCTGCTCGAGCAGATGGGGCTGCCGAGGACGCTCCGGGAGGCCCTCCTCGTCCCCCCGTCCACCATCGCCGCGCCGGACGTCCAGTTCTACGAGGATGCGACCCGGAACCGGGGCTGGAACGTGCGCCTGTTCACCGATCGGGAACGCGCGCTCGAGTGGCTTCGCTCACCGTGAGCCTCCCGCGGACCAGGTCGATGTGCTGCTTCAGGGTGTAGCGCATCTGGAGGAACCGCTCCGGAAGGCGCAGGTGGTTGGCCCGGATCTCCAGCGCGTCGAGCCGGCCGACCAGGTCCACGTCCGGGTCGCCCGGCTGGCGCCCGGCCACCTCCATCTCGAGCACCTTCAGTTCCCCGTAGAGCCGGATCACCCGCTTCTCCATCACGTCGTTGTAGAGGAACGGGATCGCCCGGAAGAGTGGGAACACCACGCCCAGCAGGGGCAGCAGGACGAGGAGCAGCCGCTCGAGGAGCACCGCCACCCAGTACGGCATGTACCGCTGCAGGAACGG
>JBAXVO010000523.1:0-1915 GCA_037129355.1 Deltaproteobacteria bacterium
AGAACTGGCGCTTCTCCGCCGAGTACGCCCGGTCGACGAGCTACTTCTTCAACGCGACCAACTTCTCCCAGGGACAGTTCTCCATCAACTCGCAGCTCGTCTTCTGAGCGTGACCTGATCGGCGTCGCTTGACGCCTTGCATCATCGGAGCGCCGGGGCCGGTCGGGCCCGGCGCTCCCTTCTTTTCGTCGCCTTCACCTGCTATGTAAATCGTCCGGTTCGCTTGCCCATCATCCCGACGCGCCGCACTCCCACGGCGGCCGCGTCTCGGAGGTACAAACGATGAAGCGCTTCCTCCCCCTGCTCGCCGCCTGCCTGTTCCTCGCACCCACGCTCGCCGCCGCGCAGGTGAAGATCGGCGTCATCAACTCGATGACCGGTCCGCAGGCCCCCATCGGGGAGAACCTGACGAACGGCATCAAGCTCGCCGAGGAGGACCTGGCCGCCAAGGGCATCAAGGTCCAGCTCGTCTGGGAGGACGACACCGGCAAGCCGCAGGTCGGCCTCTCCGCCATGGACAAGCTCGCCACCCGCGACAACGTCGCGGGCGTGGTCGGCGCCTACACCTCGGCGGTGACCAACGCCGTCGCCAAGAAGGCCGAGCAGTACAAGATGCCGCTCGTGAACCCCGTGGCCTCCAAGGAGGAGATCACGCGGCAGGGCTACAAGTACGTGTTCCGGGTCTCGGCCACCACGGGTGACTACGCCGCCATCCTGCTCGACATGGCGACGACCCTCGGCAAGCCGAAGACCATCGCCATCCTCTCCGAGAACACCGACTTCGGCGTCTCGGGCGCCAAGAGCGCCAGGGAGTACGCCGAAAAGAAGGGCATCAAGGTGGTCTTCGAGGAGGCCTACTCGCCGGGTTCCCCCGACTACCGTTCCACGCTCGTGAAGGTGAAGGGCGCCAACCCGGACATCATGTTCATGGTCTCCTACGTGGCCGACGCCATCACCCTGATGCGCCAGTCCCGCGAGCTGCAGCTCACCCCCATGGCCTTCCTGGGCGCGGGCGCCGGCTTCTCCACCGACAAGTTCGCGAGCGAGAAGAACATCTCGCACGCCGTCTTCTCGTCGACCCAGTGGACCCCCGACGTGAGCTGGCCGGGCTCCAAGGCCTTCGGCGACCGCTACCAGAAGCGCTTCGGGAAGACCCCGACCTACCATGCCGCCAACGCCTACATCTCCATGATGATCATGGGCGAGGTGGCGGCGAAGGCCGGCGGCGACCGGGAGAAGATCGCCGCGGGACTCCGCGCCGGGAGCTGGGACGGCCTGTTCGGGCCGGTGAAGTTCGTCGACTTCGACGGCTACCAGAACCAGAACAAGCACCAGATGCTGGTGGAGCAGGTGCAGGACGGGAAGTACTTCACCGTCTGGCCGCAGGCCCTCCAGAGCGGCAAGCCCATCTGGCCCTTCCCCGGCTGGAAGTAGCCGGAACAGCGCCCGACGATGACCATCTTCCTCCAGTCCCTCCTCTCGGGCATCCTGATCGGCGGGGCCTACGCGCTCATCGGCGTGGGCCTCACCATCATCTTCGGCGTCATGCGCATCATCAACTTCGCGCACGGCGACCTGGTGATGCTGGGGATGTACGCCTCCTACTTCCTCTTCACGCTGGGCAACGTCGACCCGTTCGTGTCGATCGTCTTCGTGTTCCCGCTGCTCTTCCTCTTCGGCGCGATCCTCCAGAAGACGGTCATCAACAAGGTCCTGAACGCGCTGCCCCAGAACCAGATCCTCCTCACCATCGGGATCGGGCTCATCCTCAGCAACACGATGATGCTGCTCTTCACCTCCGACTACAGGATCATCTCCACGTCCTACTCGTCGGGGAGCTTCCGGCTGGGGGAGATCTCGGTCTCCACGCCGCTGCTCCTCTCCTTCGTCATCACCGCGGCGGTGACGGCGGCCC
>JBAXVO010000524.1:0-1900 GCA_037129355.1 Deltaproteobacteria bacterium
CCTCCAGGCGTGGTCTCCGCGTAGTTGACGGACACCGCGGCGGCCGGGGACGCCCCACCGTTGTAGCTTGAGCAGCGGTCCGTGGCGGGAGCCGTGGCGGCCGGGACCGGTCCGACCGGCGCGAGCTGGAACTTGCCGGTCCCATCGACCGGGGTCGTTCCGATGAAGGCGGGCGCCGGGAGGGCCCTGCCTGCGCTCGAGATCAGGAAGCAGGAGGCCGTGGTCTGGGTGAGGGCAGCGTTGAACCAGTTGGTGTTTCCCACGATGACCCACTTTGCCCTGTTCGCGGTGTAGGTGGCCTTGCCCACGGCGACCGCCTCGGGTCCTCCGAAGACCTCGACGGTGACGGTACCGGGGGCCGACACGAGCGCCGGGCTGGAGGCAGGGGCGATCGTGTAGGTGAAGCTATCGAAGGCCGAGTTGAAGCCGATGCGCGGAGTGTAGGTGACGTTCCTGCCGGCCACCGTGACGGTGCCGTTGGCCGGGCCGGTGACGATGGTCACGATGGGAGTCGCGTTCACGATGTCAGTCCCGGCGGGCGCCGTGTCGTTCGCGGTCACGTCGAAGGTGCGAGACCTGCCCTGCTGCATGGCGAAGTTGTCGGCGTTGGCCGTGGGCGGCTGGAGGGTGAGCGGCACCGAGACGTAGACGGTGGCCACGTTGGAGACGCCGGCGGCGGTCTGGATGGCGTAGGTGAAGCTGTCGGCGCCCTGCGAGCCCACCTTCGGCGTGTAGAGGATGGTCCCGTCCGCGTTGGCGGTGGCCGTGCCGTTGAGGGGCTGGGAGATGACCAGCATGGAGCCCGTGAAGGGGAGCGGCCCGAAGTTCAGGTCGTTCTGGAGCGGGCTCAGGAAGTACGGCGGGCCGGGGATGGTCGGCGGCCCGAGAACGATGGGAGCGGCCGGCGAGCCGTCGGAGACCGCGATCGCAACGCCCGCCTGGTTCATGGGCTTCCCGGAGCCAACGGCGAGATCGGCGATCCCGACGCCGCCAGCCGTCGAGACGACCCGGACGTTCTTCGGGGGCTCGACCGTGGCGAGGAGGGTCGTCGAGTAGGTGGCGGTGCCAGGCGTTGCGCCGGCCGTCATCCTGGCCGCCGGGAAGGCCGGCGACTCGGCGGTGAGCTTGTCACCGGTGAGCGTGAGGTCGCTCGTGCTGGCGTTGACCGTGAGGGTGCCGGTGGCCGGATCGAAGCTGGCGACCGCATCGACCTGATCGGTGAGCGAGGAGTCGAGCGAGCTGACGGGGTTGCTGGAGAGGTTCGTCACGGTGACCGACGAGGGGGGCGGCTTCGCGGCCGAGTACTCGATGTGACCGTAGTAGAAGCCCGGGCCGTACTCGAGGAGCTGCAGGCTGGGCATGTCGAGGCCGGTGAGAATCAGCTTCTGGAGGGGCGCCGAGGAGGCCCACACGTCCACCGTGTTGACGCCGGTGACGGTGGAGGTGGAGTAGACGGAGCGTTCGACCTTGAACGCCGTGGCGATCGGGGCGAGCCAGCGCTGGCCGGAGACCGAGGCGGTGGTCTCGCGGACGGGGACGCCGATGCCGTTGCCGAGATCGCAGCCGGCCGCCGTCACTTCGACGTAGTTGGTGCCGAAGGGGCTGCCCTTGAAGGTGTGGGCGAGGTTCGGGTCGCCGAGGAACTGCTTCCCGTTGACGGTGAGGGTCATGCCCGCGTCGATGAAGTCCCACTCGATGAACGGGCCGACGCGGCCGTTCAGGGCGCCGTCGAAGTTCATCGGGGAGGCGAGCGGAACGTCGGCGGTGAAGAACACGGCGCGCGGGCCGGTGTCGGTGACGTCGATCCGCAGGTAGTCCCCGGCCGCCAGTTCCAGCGCCGCGGCCGCAGCTTGATCCAGGGCCTCCAGGCGGGTGGCGAAGCACAGGGTGCCGCCTTCGG
>JBAXVO010000525.1:0-1871 GCA_037129355.1 Deltaproteobacteria bacterium
CCCCTCCCCTCGGTGCCGGACGTCGGGCTCCTCGTAGTCCTCCCCCACCTCGGCCGAATCCCGCTCGACGCGGATCTGCCATCCCTTCACCCGGAGGTCCGGCCGGGGACCGGTGAGTTCCTTGCGGAGTCGGGCCTCCAGGGCCGCCCGGTCGGTGGCGCCGTCCTGGTAGTCGGCCGCGGCCAGCGAGAGCGCCGTGGCGGGGTCACCGCCCCGCTCCGCATCGAGCCGCCGGAAAAGGGTCCGCAGGACGGACCTGAGGCGCGCGAACTGGTCGCCCTCGGCGCACCAGAGGGCGATCTTGCAAGGCTTCATGTGGAACTGCTCGCGGCCGATGTACGAGACCGTGGCCGCCTGGTCACGCCAGACAGCCTTCCCCTCGGCGTCGAGGACGGCGACGACGGTGGCGCGGTTTCCCTCCACGTCCAGCACCACGTCGGCGTAGCGGACAGGAACGAGCTCCAGCGTCCCCCCCGCCTTCCACCCGTACACGTCCTCGAGGTGGGCTCGCCCCTGCGCGGCAAGCGCCGTCCGAATCTGGGTCTCCGGGCTCTGGAGGGTCGCCGTCGACCCGGCCTCGAGCAGCTCGGCACGCCAGAACCAGGCGCCGGCGGCCACGGCCGAGGCGACGAGGAAGGGGGCTAGATAGGGAGCACCGGTGCGAAAGCGGACCCGCCGCCTTCGCCCGGGCACGCTACCAGGGAGTCTTCCAGAGCTCGGGGTGCTCGGGCTGGGACCGGAGTTCGACAAGGAGCTTCTCGGCGTTCCCGCGCTGCGCGCTCGTCGGGTACTTCACGATGAGCGTCTGGAGGGTCTTCTGGGCCTTGAAGCGCTCGGAGAGCTTCACGTACATGTCGGCCAGCTGCCAGAGCGCCTCCGGCTCCCGGGAACTGCCCGGGAATTCCTTCATGATCCGCTCGAGGCGGAAGGCCGCTCCCTGCCACTTCTCGCGCTGCTTGTAGAACTCGAAGGCGTACCAGTCGCGCTCGGCGAGGATGCCCTGCGCCTTGGCCAGCTTCTCGCGGGCGTCGGGCGCGTACCTCGAGTTCGGGAACTTGTCGACGAAGGTCTGGAGCCCCTCGGTCGCCTTGACGATCTGGGACAGGTCCCGCTCGTGGACCGGAGGGAAGAGGAAGAAGTCGCTCGGCGCGTCGGCCCACCGGGACATGGCCGCGCGGTAAGCCGCGTAGTCGACCTGGGGGCTCGAGGGGTGGATCTTCACGAACCCGCCGTAGGCGTCGGCCGCCTCGATGTACTTCCCCTGCTCGTACTTGAGGTCGGCGAGGCGGAGCTCGGCCAGCGCGCCGTACTTGGAATACGGGTACTTGGTCCGCACCCGCTCCAGGATCTTCTGGGCGTCGGGGAAGTCGCGTTCGTCGAGCGCCATCACCCCGGCCGTGTACTCCTGCTCGGCCTGGGACTCGTACTTCACGGCCGGAGCCTTCTTCGCGCAGGCGGCGAGGGACAGGGCGGCGGCCGCGACGATCGGCCAGATCCGGTTCCGGGGGTTCATCGGGGCGGGGAACATATCAGCGGTCCTCCGCGTCGTCCACGTACACCCCGAGGGCGGCGGAGACGGCCCGGCCCGAGAAACCCCGTCCCAGGAGAAAGCGAGAAAGCCTCGACTTTCCGCGGTCGTCCAGGGCGGCCGGGGACCCCCGGGCGCGCCTCTCGGCCAACGTCCGGCACCGGGATACTTCGTCGTCACCGAGGGCCTCCTGGACGGCACGGCGGGCCGCCTCCCGCGGGATCCCGGCGGCGACCAGCCTCCGCTCGGCCATCCGCGGCCCCAGCCTCCCGGGGGCGACCAGCCCGGCTGCACGGTCGCGGGCGAAGGCGGCGTCGTCGAGGTACCGGAGGTCCTTCAGCCC
>JBAXVO010000526.1:0-1868 GCA_037129355.1 Deltaproteobacteria bacterium
TGGCGTCGAGGTGCGGGCCCGGGAAGACCTGCTTGGTGCCAACCATCGCCGCCGTGAAGGGCAGCCCCCAGGCGTTGACGTGGAACATGGGGACGACCGGGAGCATGGTGTCGCCGAAGGAGAGGCCGAGGGAGTCGGGCAGCGCCGAGACGAGCGAGTGCAGGACCAGCGCCCGGTGCGAGTAGACGACCCCCTTGGGCTTGCCGGTGGTGCCCGAGGTGTAGCAGAGGCCGGCCGCCTGCCCCTCCTCGATCTTCGGGAAGGCGAAGGTGTTCATCTCCGGCTCGATCATCTGCTCGTAGTCGAGCGCGAAGTCGGGGGCCACGTGGCCGTGGGTGAAGACCACCACGGCGCCCAGGTTCACGTCCTTGTGGAAGCGCTCGTAGATGGGGAGCAGCACGTCGTCGACGAGGAGGAAGCGGTCCTCGGCGTGGTTCATGATGTAGGCGAGGTCCTGCGGGGACAGGCGCGGGTTGAGCGTGTGGAGGACGCCGCCGGCCAGCGGGATGGCGAAGTAGGCCTCCAGGTGGCGGCCGTGGTTCCAGGCCAGCGTGGCCACCCGGTCGCCCGGCTTGAGCCCCAGGCGGACGAGCGCGTTGGCGAGCTTCTGCACCCGCTTGTGGAACTCCCCGTAGTTCGACCGGACGACCGACTTGTCCGGGTTCCGGGAAACGATCTCCACCTCGGGGAAGTACTTCCCGACGCGCTCGAAGATCGGCAGCAGCGTCAGCTCGTAGTCCATCATCAGTCCGCGCAAGGTGGCCTCCGGGGCGAGTGGGGGGTGAAGTCCGGAGGGGAAAGTTACCGGTTTCCGCCGAAGGCTTCCATCTCCTCGCGATAAGCTCGGAACCACCCCCATGGACACCGCCCGCCTCGATGCCGACCTCGCCACCCTCGCCTCCCGCAAGGAGGAATGGGCCCGTCTCCCCATCCCCGAGAAGATCGGGCTGCTCCGCGCCGTCCGCGAAGGCGTCGCCCGGGTGGCCGACCGGTGGGTCGAGGCCGCGGTCCGGGCCAAGGGGATCCCGGCCGGGTCACCCCTCGCCGGCGAGGAGTGGCTGAGCGGCCCCTACTCGCTCCTCTTCGCCATCTCGGCCCTGGAGCGCACCCTCGAGCGGCTGGCCCGCGGCGAGTCTCCCCTGCCCTCCTCGCGCGCCATCCGGACCCGCGCGGACGGCCAGGTGGTGGTGGACGTCTTCCCCGTCGACGCGTTCGACCGGATCCTCCACTCCGGGGTCACCGCGGAGGTCTGGATGGAGCCGGGGGTCACGGCGGCGGGGCTGCCGGGGGCGGTGGCCGGCTTCTACCGGCAGGAGGCGCCGGCCGGGAAGGTCGCGCTGGTGCTCGCCGCGGGCAACATCTCCTCGATCGCCCCGCTCGACCTGCTGCACGAGCTCTATGCCGACGGAGCGGTCGCGGTGATGAAGATGAACCCGGTGAACGCCTACCTCGGGCCGTTCCTCGAGGAGGCCCTCGCGCCGCTCGGCGAGCGCGGGTTCGTCCGCTTCGCGTACGGCGGACCCGACGTGGGCGCGTACCTGGCCCAGCACCCGCTCGTGGACCAGATCCACATCACCGGGAGCGAGCGGACCTTCGACGCCATCCGCTTCGGCCCCGGCCCCGAGGGAGCCCGGCGCAAGGCTCGGGGCGAGCCGTGGAACCGGCGCCCGATCACCGCCGAGCTGGGAGGCGTGGGGCCCACCATCGTCCTCCCGGGGCGCTGGAGCCAGGCCGACCTCCGCTTCCAGGCCGAGGCCGTCGTCTCCCAGAAGATGCACAACGGGGGGTTCAACTGCATCGCCGCCCAGGTGCTGGTGCTCCCGGAGCGCTGGCCGCAGCGGGAGGAGTTCCTCTCCATCCTCCGGGAG
>JBAXVO010000527.1:0-1863 GCA_037129355.1 Deltaproteobacteria bacterium
CCACGCCCGCGGAAGGCGACGCCCCGAGACGCCTGAGCAGCTTCCCCGTGCACCGGAGCGTGAACACCTTTCGCATCTATCACGGTGAAGGGCGGCGCGCACGGCACGTTGCCCACGAGCTTGACTCATGTCGAATCGGACATGATGAATGGGAGCAAATGGAACGGATGCGACGAAAGCGGCTCGTGAGTGCGGGATGGAACGTCGGGACTGGTGACCAGTTCTTGGGGCTCTCCCGCCTGGAGTCTGGGCTGGTCAGCACCAAGCTCGCCCTTGGCGATGCGGTCCGGTCACTTCGCCAACGGCGCCGCCTCTCCCAGGAGACGCTGGCGGAGCGGATGGGCTCAAGCCAGTCGCGCGTCGCCAAGCTCGAGGACGGGGCCCCGGGCGCCTCCCTCGACCTCTACCTCCGAGCGCTCTTCTCCGTGCACCCTCAAGCCCAGGGGGACCTGGCAATGCTGGCCCGGCGGTGGTCGGGGGCACGGCGCCTGGCGCGAGACGAGCGACTCGCCAAGCCGGCACCGGCTCGAGGCGGAAGGCACGGTCACGAACTGGATGACCTGGCCGAGGAGAACCGTGCCTTACGGAGGAGCGGCGGAGTCCGTTCGACCGGATTTTCGGTCAGTAGGCGTCGAAGAACTCGTCCTCGGAGACGCCCGCTTGCTTGAGGATGGCGCGGGCGAGAGGCTCCTTGAGCGCCCGTCCCCGATGAACCGGGATCGTCAAAGGGCGATGCCCGTCCTTGACGAGTACGTGGTGGCTACCGGACGTCCTATCGAGCGTCCACCCGAGGCGGACGAGCGCCCGGATCATGCGAAGGGCGATGATGTTCGCGAGCCGGCCCAAGTAGTGTCAGCCGGCCGTCCGCGCTCGGCGTGCCTTCGTCGGTGTCGCGTCGGCATCCAGCCATAGGCCGATGGCTTCCCGTACCATCCGCCGAACCTCGGCGACCGAGTCTCCCTCGGTGAAGCATCCAGGGAGTTCGGGCACCGTCACCGCATATCCACCGGCCTCCAGGTCAGGCGTGCACACGACCTTGTAGACCCGCCCACGTACCCGAACGTCGATCATTCTCGGGGCGCTGATGACGGTGACTTCCGCACGGAGGGACTTGACGATCGGCTCGACCTCGATGGTGATGACCACCTGACCGTGCGAGCTCGCCTCGATCATCGTCGAGCGATCCTCGGTGAGGACGAAGACGCTCTTCCCCTTAGGGATGAGCGCCAGCGTCGAGAGCGGTCGGTCGGTGTGGCGCTGAAGGTATCCGACCGCGCGGCGCACGGCCTTCAGGGACACTCCCGCGCCGAGCAGCCCCGCGACGACGCGGAGGGCCACCAGATCCTCGAATGAGTAGACACGACGCGACCCTCGGCCCGACGCCTCCCGGATCGACGAGCCTACGAGGCCGGTTCGAGCCCAGTAGTCGAGCTGCCGATAGGTGATCCCGGTGACTTCCTGGGCGACCCTTGCGCCATAGCCGGTGCCAGACATGCACTCCGAATAACACGCGTGTAATCCCTCTTCAAGAGAACCCATTCGCATGCCAGGAGGGGCGCTGGCGACGAACGCCGGGCAGCCCGCGCGAATCGCGGTTACGCTTGCCTCCCCACCACATTGTCTTGGTACAGGCGAAGGCCTTGTGACGGGAACGGTTCCTTGAACTTGAGCGTCATCCTGCTTTCGCTCGCACCCGTGCTGCTGGCATCGGTGATCGCGGGCTGGTTCGTTACCAGCCCACCGAGGGCGATCCTGGCGGGGTGGGCCACTGCAGGTCTGGCCAGCGCCACCCTGTTCACTGATGCCCCTGGCTTGGGCCGGACGTTGCTGGGGTTCTACTCGCCGCCCTCCTCATTCTGGGGT
>JBAXVO010000528.1:0-1853 GCA_037129355.1 Deltaproteobacteria bacterium
CTGGTCGAACGACAATGGCATCGGATACTCGGAGCTGGTCGGGACCATCGTCGGGAGCACCATCCAGGCGACCGTCACCCACTTCAGCTCGGGGTTCGTCGGAGTCAAGAACTACTGCGCGCAGCATCCGGGCGCGGCCTGCCAGGGGACGAATCCGTGCCGCGCCGCGACCTGCCAGGCCGATGGCACCTGCCAGGACGCCGCGAGCCTGGCGGACGGGTCGGCCTGCTCGACCGGGAGCGCCTGTACCCAGGGTGAAACTTGCTCGGCCGGCGCCTGTGGCGGCGGCTTCCCGGTCTGCACACCGACCGGATCGGGGGCGGTCTACGCCTACCCGAACGGGTGGCCGATGATCTCGGGGTCGGCGGCGGCGGAGAGCTTCACGAGGAACGCGGCGGGCCAGATCGTGTCGCTCGACGTGGACGTCACGGTGAGCGCCTCGGATCCGGACGGGGACGACCTGACCTACGTCTGGTCGTCGGACTGCACGGCGGCCGGCACGGGGTTCACGGACGCGACGAACCCGACGGCCGTGGCGACCCTCACCACCGGCCCCGGGGCGGCAACGACGAACACAGTGCACTTCCGGAGCACCGACGTGACGAAGGGCTGCACGCTGCGCGTGGACGTGAAGGACTCCTGGAAGAACGGGATCGTGCCGGTGGGATCCGGGCTGCCGGTGGCGCGCGGCGGCGACACGGTGGGCCTGATCCTGGCGACGACGCCCGTGGACTTCGTGCTGGCGCCGCAGATCACGAACGTGACGTCGCCGGGCCCCGGCAACCAGGTGCAGGCGGGGCAGGTGTTCGTCGTGGGCGTGCAGGTCCTCGACCCGACGCCGGTCTTCAACGCCGCGCAGACGCCCTTCACCTATTCCTGGGCCTTCACCGGCGGGGTGTCACCCGTCGGAGGGAGCCAGGTGGACGTCGCCGGGAGCCCCGGGTCCTCGATCGTGCAGGTGAGCATCCCGAACCCGCTGCAGGCCGGGATGTCCGCCACGGTGGTGGTGAGGAACAGGTCGGGCCTGACGACGACCTACACCTGGGACTTCGTCGCCAGGGTCCCGTAGCGACGTCCCGCGACACACAGTTCACCAAACCGTCGAGAACCGACGAGGCGACTTCGCAGACAGTGTCGCCTCTCGTCGTCGAGCGCACCAGCATGCCAGCGAAATACGGAAGTCATACGCGCCTCCTCGCACCGGCCCTCGCGGCCGTGCTGCTGGCGGCGGGCTGCAGTCGGTCCACCGGCACGCCGGGCGCGACCGTCCTTCCCGGCGTGGCGCGCGTGCTCGTCACCTGCGGGAGCACGAGCGCCTGTGCTCCCATCGACCGCGTGACCGTGACCGTCACCCGGGGTGACGGGCCCGACTTTCCGGCCATCGTCCAGGACCTTCCCCGGAGCGGGGACCAGTGGAGCGGGCGCATCGCCGACATCCCGGCCGGCCCGGGGCGCCGGTTCGCCGTCGAGGCGCTCGACCGGGACAAGAAGGTGCTCTTCTCCGGTGAAGGGAAGAGCGACATCGCCCCGGGGGCCGCCGCCGTCGTCTCCATCTTCCTGAACGGGACCGACGGGGGGGGGCCGGTGATGAGCTTCCCCGTCATCGACGCCCTGACGATGTCCCGCACGCTCCTCGCGCCGGGACGGACCGCCCAGCTCTCGGTCAGCGCCCACGACGCCGGCGGCGGATCCGCCCCGCTCACGTACTGGTGGCGCGCCTCCTGTGGCAGCTACGACGACGCGAGCAAGAGCTCGCCCACGTGGACTGCGCCGGAGGTCGAGGGCACCTGCCAGCTCTCCATCTCCGTGGCCAACGGGCGCGGCGCGACGGTGACGGCATCCCTGTCCATCAC
>JBAXVO010000529.1:0-1844 GCA_037129355.1 Deltaproteobacteria bacterium
TGGTGGTCCCGGCGACCCCGGCGGTGGGCGCCACCCCGGCGAGCGCGCCGGTCACGGTGACCGACTGCTGCAGCTCGGCGAAGGCCGGGATCCAGACACTGTCCTCCCGGACCATGGCGACCGAGGGGAGCTTCCCGCCCTCGGCGAAATCGAAGGAGAGGCGCTTGAGCTTCTCTTCCTCGGCCCGGCGCACCACCTGCACCGGCAGCCCGGTGGTGGCCCCGGGCGCAAGCCCTCCGGCGACCTCGACCAGCTCCGCCAGATCGCTGCTGCCCACGAGCTCGTAGCGGCCGGGCCGGTTCACCGCGCCGGCGATGGTGGCCACCAGCGACTGGAACGGGACGCGGATGACGTCGCCGTCGAGGACGTACGGGTTGTGCTTCACGTCCCCGGTGAGGGCGTAGAGGAGCAGGTCGACGGTGAGGACCGTGCCGTCGCGGCGCCGCAGCTCGATGCGCCGGCGCGAGGCGTTGGGACCGAAGCCGCCGGCCCTGGCGATGAGGACGGCCACGCGCTCGACGCCGCGGGCCTGGTAGGAGCCGGGGCGGGCCACGTCGTCCACGACCTGCACGAGGAAGGTGCGGGGCTCGAGGAGGTTCGCGCCCACCTGGAGCTTCGGGAAGAGGCGGCCCGCCGAGTCCTGGAGCGCGCGCTGCCCCTCGGCGAGGGTCTTCCCCTTCAGGACCACGTAGCCGATGCGGGGGATGAAGGCCCTCCCCTCGAGGTCGACCGGAACCCGGACCTTGAAGTTCTCCATGCCCCAGAAATGGAGCTCGAGGACGTCGCCCGGGCCGAGCACGTACTTCTCGGGGTCGATGGGCTCGTCGACCGGCGGGGGGCCCAGGGCGCCCTGCTGGAACTGGCCGAACTGCCTCTCCGGGCGCATCGTGTCGGGCTCGCCGGGCACGTTGGCCGGGGGGAACTGGGGGACGAGGGAACCGGGGAGCTGACCGGTTCCGCCGGCTGCCGCACCAGTTCCGGGAGTCTGCTGCTGGAAGAGGCGGGCCCCGTCGCTCCCCTGCTGCCCCTGGAGGAGCCGGAGGTCACCCTGCTGCTGCCCCTGCTGCGCCTGCTGCTCGAACGTCTGCGCCAAGGCCACGTTGCTCATCCAGAGCACCGGCTGGCAGGCGAGGAAGAGGGCGAGGGCCCGGCGGAAGGGCGTCGGGGAGCGCTGCATTGCCGCCTTTTCTAGCACGGCAGCGCGGGGGCCGTCGCGCCCAGCCCCGCGGAAGCAGTCGGAGGCGGCGTGGACATGGAGAGGCAGGTTCCCGAGTCCTCCTAGTGGTTTACCTCGCCCGGCCGCGACTTGTGGATGGGGCATGCCCGACGAACCGAACCATAGACAAGCTTGAGCATGAGACAATCTTGACCCGGGGTGATCCGGGCCCGTCGGGCAAGAAGGACCTTCTCTTGTGATCATGGCCCCTTGGGCGGGTCATCGACCGGCACACGCTGTGCAAATCTCTGGACCCTTCGCGGAGTGGTCCGTGCTGCCGGTTGCCTGCCACACGTCCCAGGTTGGAGCTCTCCCATGATTCGACGACTGGCCTGCTTCCTCCTGGCAAAGTGCGACGACCTTCGGAGAGCCGAGCAGGGTAGCGGTGAAGTGCAGCCTACGGTCCCCGGCGTAGCCGCCACGCCAGCCGGGCAGGTGCCACCCGGCTGGTCACCCTCCCCGATTGAAGCAGCAAGACCGGCCCTCTAGGAAGCTCGCTGCCGTCAGGTTCGAGGGAATCGAGATCCAGACAGCTGCCGAATCCCTTGGGCGCGATCGACTCGTCGCTGGGTCCGACGAGCGGCGGGGCCGGACCTGACCTTGGGGCCCCGTTTGCCCGGACTACGCT
>JBAXVO010000053.1:0-16355 GCA_037129355.1 Deltaproteobacteria bacterium
GCCCTCGCCGGCGCCGCCCTGGCCTTCGGCGCGGCGGCGGCACTCGCCTTCCGGGGACGGCTCGCCCCGTCGGCGGGCGCGGCTGGCGCGGCCTTCGCGCTCCTCGTCGTCCTGGTCGTACCGGGCGTGAACCCGCCGGCGCTCCCCCCCGAGGCGGTCCCGGCCACGGCCGGCCGGGCGCTCTGGCTGTACGACAACACCCCCGGTCTCTTCACCCTGGCCGCCGGCCGCCCGGTGCGGCGGGCCTGGAACCCGGCCGAGGCGGAGCGGGCGCTCGAGGCCGGGGGCGCCCTGATCGCCTCCGACGCCCAGCTGGCCCGCCTCCCACCCGGAGTAAGAGAACGATTGGTGAAACTGGCGCACTGGCGGCGGATTCCGGGCTACCTGCCCGAGGAGCGGGCCTGGCGCTCCTGGCGGGACCGGGACCCGGAGGCGGTCTACGAGGGGATGTCGATCGTGGCGCTCCACGATGGGAAGGACACACCCTTTCGGTGAATCCCCCCGGACGGGTGGCGCCGCCCCAAAAGGAACCTGTCACTTCTCCGGTCAGTTGATACACGTAGAGTCTATGGACCTGCTGACCCGCTTCGCGACCAACGTCCGCCGCCTGCGCGAGAAGAAGAAGTTCTCCCAGAAGGCCCTCGCCGACAAGGTGGGGATCTCCGTCTCCTACGTCTCCATGCTCGAGCGCGGGCAGCGCTCTCCGCCGCTCGAGACCATCGAGAAGATGGCCAAGGCGCTCGGCGTGCCCGCGGCCTCGCTGCTGGCCGGCCGGTAGGTCGGGCCAGCCGACGTCGTCCGGCGGACCCACGGGGTCCCCTCGGTCTGGATCTGTCCCCGCGCTCAGCGACCGAGCGTGGAGGCCCCGGGCCGCCAGTCGACCGGGCACTTCTCCCCGGTCTGGAGCGCTTCCAGCACGCGAAGCGTCTCCGACACCGATCGTCCGATCGCGGTGTTGTGGAAGCAGGCGTACTGGACCACGCCGTCCGGGTCGATGACGAAGGTGGCCCGGGTGGCGATGCCCTTCTCCTCGAGCAGCGCGCCGTAGTCGCGCGCGATCCGCTTGGTGATGTCGGAGACGAGCGGGATGGCGAGCTCGCCCAGCCCGTGCTCGATCCAGGCCTTGTGCGCGTGCACCGAGTCGACGGAGCAGCCGAGCACCTTCGTCCCCAGCGCCTCGAACTCGCGGGCCCGCTTCGAGAACTCGAGGATCTCGGTGGGGCAGACGAAGGTGAAGTCGAGCGGGTAGAAGAAGAGCACCACCCACTTGCCGCGGAGCGCGGAGAGCGTCACCTCGCCCATCTCCCCCTTCCCGCTCGCCGTCGGCGCGGTGAAGTCGGGGGCCTTCTCGTACACGCGGACCATGGTCGCCTCCTCGGGGAAGGCGTTCGCATACCGGGACCGGGCGGCCCGGTCAACGCCCGGTCAACGCCCGGCGGCGGACGGTTCGGGCGGCGGGGCCGGCGGGGACTTCCCGGAGCGCGAGGGGTCGTTCGCCTCCTCGGCCAGCTGGAGGGTGCGCGCCATGGCACGCCGCGCCGCCTCCTGGTCCTCGGCGGTGAGCGCGTACCGGAGGAGCTCGCGACGGCAGAAGTCGAGGTGGCGGACCTCGTCCGCCCCGACCCCCTCGAGGCAGAGCTGGGCCGTCCGGTCGTCGCCCCGGGCCGAGCAGACCTCGGCGAGGAGGGCGTTGCGGAGCCGCGCCACCCCTTCCCGGGCCAGCCCCGCGGCGAGCCGCTCGGCCGGCGTCTGGAGGCCGCGGAGGTAGCGGAAGATGGCGCTGTGGGCGCGGGTGCGCGGGTCCGAGGTGGGGTCGCTCCCCAGTTCCCGAACCCGGTCGCACATCATCTCGAAGTGGCGGGCCTCGTCGCCGACCTGCCGCGCCAGCCCCAGCCGCAGGTCGAGGTCGGGCTCGTCGGTGAGCCACTGCGCGGCGATCTCGGCGATCTCGATCTCGTCCCGGAGCGCCATGGACAGGAGATCCGTCACCGTCGCCGATTCGGGGATGGCGGCGCGGGACTGCTCCCCCAGCCGTGCCAGGCTCCGCAGCAGTTCACGCTGGAGCTCCTCCAGGAAGGCCTGCGGGTCGAGCGGCGTGGAGGACGGCATGCCCCATCCATACCGCACGGGGCCCCCCTCTGGAACGGGCCGGTGGGGATCGAGCGCCTACCCCCTTCCCGGCGTCAGCCTGGAATGCTATCGGGGCGCATGCCGCTCGAGGTCATCCTCATCGACTGGGCCCGGGATCCGCTCCAGAAGCTCTACGGCGCCTACCGCACCTGCTACAGCCCCAAGACGCCCGGCGAGGTCTGGAGCGAGATCCGCGACGGCACCATCTCGCCGGAGAAGATCCGCGCCTTCATCACCGAGCGGCTCAAGACCGGTCACGCCTCCCCCCTCGAGCAGGTGGTCTTCTGGTTCGGCATCAGCGGGGTCTCGCGCTCCCTCTCCCACCAGTTCGTGCGCCACCGCATCGGGATCAGCTTCGAGCAGCAGTCGCAGCGCTACGTGAAGTTCAAGGAGGAGCGGCTCGAGTACGTGCGGCCGAAGACCTGGGACAAGGCCGGGCTCGGCGATGAGTACGACAAGCTCATGGCCGAGGTGACGCGGGTCTACTTCCGGGCGCTCGAGAAGGGCATCCCCGCCGAGGACGCCCGCTTCGTCCTGCCCAACGCCGCCCCCACCAACTTCCAGGTGATGGTGAACTTCACCGAGCTCCTGCACATCGCCGACCTGCGGCTGTGCTGGCGGGCCCAGTGGGAGATCCGCCACATGGTGGCGCTCATGCGGCGCGAGGTCGTGAAGGCCGTCCCCGAGCTGGGCGGGCAGCTCCAGCCCAAGTGCGGCGACCGGCGCATGGGCTACTGCGACGAGCCGCTCGACGAGTGGAAGCGCTGCCCCATCGGCAAGGTCCGGCCGCACAAGGAGCAGCTCTTCGAGATCCTGGAGCAGCACCAGCACGGGTCGGCGGTCCCCCTCACCGAGAAGGACATCCGCGAGGTGGAGGACGCCGGGAACGAGGGCTGATCGGGCCCCGGGGTGGGTCCTTTCCTACCCGGCACTTTGACTTTCGCTCCCGGGGGGATTCTGCTAGAAGGTGGGTCGTCCTCCTCGTTTTTGCGCGTTGGCGCGGCGTTGAGGAAACCCGGTCAGTTCCCCGCTGCTCGTCGGACACAGGGTCCGCCGCGCGGGTGAGATGGCCGCAGCCGGTAGCCCGGAAAGCTTCGAAGTACCTGTAAAATCCGGGAAATCGGTCCAGTACATGGCGAAGGACGCCCGCGGTGAATCGAACCCGCGGCGCGCAAGGACCAGATGATGGACAACGAAGAGACCCCGAACCAGGGCGGCGACGCACCGAGCGCCCCGCCTCCGCAGGCTTCCCAGAACGACCAGCAGCCCTCCTTCCAGGGCGAGCCGGGCAACGGCGCGGGCGGACAGCCCGGTCAGCCCGGCCCCGGCCAGGGAAGGCGCCGCCGTCGGCGCCGCGGCCGCCGCGGTCGGGGTGGCCAGCCGGGCCAGCCCGGTCAGCCCGGGCAGCAGGGCCCCTCCGGTCCGCCCGTGCAGGGAGGCAACGTCGCCCTGCCCGGTCCCGCCAACGGCCCTTCCGCGGCCCCCCCGCCGGCCCCCCAGGGCCAGCCCGAGACGACCGAGGAGGTCGAGGGGGTCCTCGACTTCGAGGGCAAGGGGCAGGGGTGGCTCCGCGACCCGAAGAAGAGCTACATCCCGCAGCACTTCGACGTCGAGGTGCCGCGCTGGCTCGTCGACCGCATGCACCTGCTTCCGGGCCACCTCGTGAAGGGGCAGGCCGCCGTCCGCGGCATGAAGCGCGTGCTCCAGAAGGTCGACCTGGTCGAGGGCACCGACCCGCTCGCCGTGGTCCGGCGCACCGCCTTCACCAACCTCACCGCCACCGACCCCACCGAGAAGCTGGTCATGGAGACCCGCTCCGACGAGCTGGTCGGCCGCGTCCTCGACCTCATCTCCCCCATCGGCCTGGGCGCCCGCGCCCTCATCACCTCGCCCCCCAAGGCGGGCAAGACCATCATGCTCCAGCGGATCGCCCAGGCGATCCACGCCAACCGGCCGGACGTGCACCTCATCGTGCTGCTCGTCGACGAGCGTCCCGAGGAGCTCACCGACATGCGCCGGAACGTGAAGGGCGAGGTCTGCGGCTCGTCCAACGACCGGCCGGCCGAGGAGCACATCCACGCCGCCGAGATGGCCATGGAGCGGGCCAAGCGGCTCGTCGAGGGGGGCAAGGACGTCGTCATCCTGCTCGACTCGATCACCCGGCTCGCCCGCGCCTACAACCGCGAGATCGAGTCCTCCGGCCGCACCCTCACCGGTGGCGTCGACAGCCGGGCGCTCGAGCGCCCCAAGCGGCTCTTCGGCGCGGCCCGCAAGGCCGAGGAGGGCGGGTCGCTCACCATCATCGGCACCGCGCTCGTCGACACCGGCAGCCGCATGGACGAGGTGATCTTCGAGGAGTTCAAGGGCACCGGCAACATGGAGGTCGTGCTCTCCCGGCAACTCGCCGAGCGGCGCATCTTCCCGGCCATCGATATCGGTGCCTCCGGCACCCGCAAGGAGGAGAAGCTCTTCTCCGGCAAGCAGATCGAGAAGATCCGCAAGCTCCGCGGGGCCCTGGCGTCGCTCAAGGCCGTCGAGGCCATGGAGCGGCTGCTCAAGAAGCTCACCGAGTTCGAGACCAACGACGACTTCCTGAACAGCTTCTGATGGGTACCGGGCTGGCGCCCGGCCCCCGGGGAGATATGATTCCGGGGTCCTCGTCCACCCTCGGAGGTACGGCATTCCGGCATTGAGTCCCGACCGCGTCGTCGTCATCGACGACGACGTCCTCATCCTCCGGAACCTGAAGCGCATCCTCGAGGGTGCGGGCTTCGACGTCCGCACCTACTCCGCCCCGGAGGAGGCGCTCGCGCGGCTGGAGAGCGACCGCCCCACCGTCATCATCTCCGACTACATGATGCCGGGGATGGACGGGATCGCGCTGCTCCAGGCGGCGCGGGAGAAGGTCCCCACCGCCGCCCGGGTGCTCTGCACCGCCGCCGAGGACTTCCGCATCGCGCTCGACGCGGTCAACTCGGGCGAGGTCTACCGGATCATCTCCAAGCCCTGGCACAACCAGGAGGTCGTGACCACGGTGGCCCAGGCCGCCGACGCCTCCCGGCTGCGGCGCGAGAACGAGCGGCTCACCATCCAGGTGCAGCAGCAGAACGACAAGCTGCGCGAGCTCAACCTGCGGCTCGAGGAGCGGGTGCGGGAACGCACCGAGGCGCTCCTCGGCGGGCTCATCGCCGCCCTCGACTACCGCGACGCCGAGACCCAGTGGCACTCCCGGCGCGTCTCCCTCTACGCCCGCCGGCTGGCCATCCAGCTGGGCGTGGTCGAGCCCGACCTCACCATCATCGAGCACGGCGCCCTCCTGCACGACATCGGCAAGATCGGCATCCGCGACCGCGTGCTCCTGAAGCCCGGCCCGCTCGACGCCAGCGAGTGGAAGGAGATGAAGCGCCACCCCGAGCTCGGGTGGGAGCTGCTCCGCCGGGTCGAGTACCTCAAGCCGTCGTCGATCATCGTCCTCCAGCACCAGGAGAAGTGGGACGGCACCGGCTATCCGGGCGGGCTGAAGGGCGACGGCATCCTCATCGGCGCCAGGGTGTTCCACGTCGTCGACGCCTACGACGCCATCACCAGCGACCGCCCCTACCGGAAGGCCCGCGGCTACGCCGAGGCCCGCTCCGAGATCACCCGCTGCCGGGGCGCCCAGTTCGACCCGGCCGTGGTCGACGCCTTCCTCGACATCTCCGAGGAGGAGTGGCGCCGCATCAGCATCGACGTCGAGCAGTACGCCATCCTCTCCACCGAGATGGCCGAGCGCCCCCCCGGCACCACCGGACCCATCCCCCTCGCCCAGGCCTGAAGCGCGTGGCCACCTCCTGCCACGGTTGCGGGAAGGCGCTCGACCTCGACGGCCCCATCGGCCGTCGCAGCGTCTGCCCCCACTGCGACGCGGACCTGCACTGCTGCATCGACTGCAAGTTCTACGAGGAGTCGTCGCCCCACGAGTGCCGGGAGCCGCACGCCGACCACCACGTGGACAAGATCGCCTCCAACGCCTGCGACCTCTACCGGCTGGGGGACGGCGCGTCCCGGAGACGGGGCTCGTCGCAGGCGGCGCGGGACCAGCTGGGTGCGCTCTTCGGCGAGGCCCCGAAGCCGATGCAGGACCCGCGGGACGCGCTCGAGGCGCTGTTCCGGAAGAAGTAGGACCCCGGCTACCCGGGGGGACGCACGCTGGCCGAGACCCATTCCAGGTAGGCCGGCAGCCCGTCCTCCACCGGCAGCACCAGCAGTTCGGGGACCTGGTAGGGGTGCAGTTCCCCCAGCCGGAGCTTCAGCTCCGGCACGAGCCGCCTCTCGGTCTTGATCACCAGCAGCGCCTCCGCGTCCTCCTGGACCTTCCCCTCCCACCGGTAGATGGAGCGGATCCCCGGGACGACGTTGCCGCAGGCGGCGAGCCCTTCCTCGACGAGCGTGCGGGCGATCGCGGCCGCGACGTCGGCGGTGGGGGTGGTGACGAGGAGGACGACGACTGTGGGGATCATTTGGGGTTCCGTTGGTCGGACCGGTTCCGTGGGCACGTTCCTGGCGGCGCTGAAGCGCCGCCCGTTACATCCCCGCTCCCCGCGAGATGAGCTCCTTCATGATCTCCGAGGTCCCGCCGCCGATGGTGAGCAGGCGCAGGTCGCGCCAGGCGCGGGCCACGTCGCTCTCCGTCATGTAGCCCATGCCACCGTGGAACTGCATGGCGTCATAGGCGATCTCCTGGGCCAGGTCGCCGGCCACCAGCTTCGCCATCGAGATCTCCCGGAACGCCACCTGGCCGCGCGCGAAGAGATCGCAGGCCCGGTAGGTGAGCCAGCGGGCCGCCTCGAGCCGCGACAGGTGCTCGGCGAACCGGTGGCGCCAGGCCTGGAAGGTGCCGATGGGGCGGCCGAAGGCCTTTCGCTCCTGCCCGTAGCGGAGCGCGTCGTCGAGGACCAGCTGCGCGCCGGCCACCGCGGTCACCGCCGTCACCAGCCGCTCCCCCTGGAATCCGGTCATGATGTGGCCGAAGCCCTGGTTCTCCTCGCCGAGGAGGTAGCGGGCCGGGATGCGGCAGTCGTCGAAGAAGAGCACCGCGGTGTCCGAGGAGAGGTTGCCCACCTTCTCGAGCTTGCGCGAGACCTGGAACCCGGCCACGTCGGTCGGGAAGGTGACGAGGGAGATGCCGCCGTAGCCGTCCTCCCCGGTCCGGACCGCCAGGGTGAGGAAGTCGGCCCGGCAACCGTTCGAGATCCAGGTCTTCGAACCGTTGATGACGAGGTCGCCCCCGTCGCGCCGGGCCCGGGTGCGCAGCGCGGCCACGTCGCTGCCGGCGTCGGGCTCGGAGATGGCGAGCGCCGCGACCTTGTCGCCCCGGAGCGCCGGGGCCAGGAACTCGCGCTTCTGCTCGTCGGTGCCGAGCTCCCCGATGATCGGCGTCGCCATCTCGCCCTGGACCAGCATCCCGGTGCCGAGCCCCCCGTTGCGGGCGCGGACCAGCTCCTCGGCGTAGGCCACCACGTACCAGTAGTCGAGGCCGGAGCCCCCCCAGGCCGGGTCGTGGCGGATGCCCAGGAACCCCATCTCGCCGAAGCGCCGGAAGAGCTCGCGGGGAAACTCCCCCGCCTCGTCCCAGGCGTGGGCGTGCGGGGCCAGCTCCTTCTCCGCGAACTCGCGGACCACGCGGCGGAAGGCCTGGTGCTCGTCGGTGAAGGGCTCGAACGCGGTGGCGGGCGGGTTCATCGCCCCCCGAGTCTAGCGCAGGCGCCCCGGCCCGCGCGCCCGTCAGGGCGGGGGCACCGGCGCCGCCCGCTGCCCCAGCCGGGTGGCCCAGGCCACTCCCGCGACCGAGATGGCGATGCCCACCACCCCCACCGCCGTGATGGGCTCGCCGAGCAGGAGCGCCGCCAGCACCACCTGCGCGATCGGGGTGAGCTGCAGCCAGGAGGCGGCCTCCCCCACCGAGAGGGCCCCGTAGGCCTCGGTCATGAGCACCTGGGCCGCGAAGGCCGAGAGGGCCATCACGACCGCCAGCGACCAGGGCACGAGCCCCGCCGGCCAGGGGTCGAGCGCGAAGGGGAGGACCACCGGAAGCCCCGCCAGGCAGAAGAAGAAGAAGATGGTCGGGGCGTTGTCGGTCCCGCGCATGGCCCGGATGACGTTGGCGCTCACGGCCGCGAAGACGGCGGCGGCGAGCGCCGCCCCCTCCCCCCATCCCAGGCCGAGCTGGAGCGACCCGTTGCCGAGGAGGAGGATCACCCCGAGCGTGGCGATGCCGATGGCCAGCCAGAGCCGGCCCGACGGGCGCTCGCGCAGCAAGCCGAGGGCGAGGAGCGTCGCGAGGGCGGGAAAGAGGTTGTAGATCATCCCCGCCTCGCCGGCCGGGATGCGCGCCAGCGCGGCGAAGTAGAGCACCACCACGAGCCCGCCGGAGATCCCCCGGGTGACGAGCAACCGGACGTTCCGGGGGCGGTAGAGCGATGGACGGACCGCGAAGACCGCCAGGCTGGCGGCCGCCCCCACGCCGAACCGGACGACCGAGAGCTGGCCGGGGGTGAAGCGGGCCGGGCCGGTGGCGAGCATGCGCCCCAGCACGGCCATGAGCCCGAAGAAGAACCCGCAGCCCACCAGCTCCAGCCGGGCCAGCGCCCGGGCGCGTCGGACGGCCGGCGACATCAGGCCTCCTCCGGCTCGGGCGGCTTCCTCCCCAGCACCGAACCGTAGACCACGCCGACGATCCCCAGCGCCACGCCGGCGATCCCCACCCCCGACAGGCTCTCCCCCAGCACGGCCCCGGCCCAGAGGTAGCTCGCCACCGGGGTGAGCTGCTGCCAGACGGCCGCCTCGGCCACGGTGAGGGCCCCGTAGGCCTCGGTCATGGAGATCTGCGCGGCGAAGGAGACCACCCCCGCCGCCATGGCGAAGATCCAGGCGTGCTGGTGGAAGCTCCAGGTCCCGAAGGAGAGCGGCGCCGAGACCAGCAGCCCGCCCAGCGTGAAGGCGAAGAAGATGGTGGCGGCGTTGTCGGTGGCGCGCAGGGCCCGGATGGAGGTGACCGCGCCGGCCCCCAGGACCGCCGAGGCGATGCCGACCCATTGCCCCCACCCCATGGTGAAGCCGACCTGCCCGCCCCCGATGACCAGGAAGACCCCCATGCTCGTCACCCCCAGCGCCAGCAGGAGGTGCCAGGTGGGACGTTCTCCCAGCGTGAAGTAGGAGATGGCCACGGCGATGACCGGGAAGGTGTTGTTGAGCAGGGTGGCCTGGCCGGCCGGGATGAGCGAGAGCGCGTAGAAGTAGAGGAGCGCCGCCAGTCCGCCCAGGAGCCCGCGGGTGACGAGCAGCCCGTGCCGCACCGGGCGGAAGGTCCCCGGGCGCAGCCGGAAGATGGCCAGCGAGATGCCGGTGCCGACCGCGAAGCGCACCGTGGCGACCTGGGGCGCGGTGAGCCCCTCGAGGGAGGCCATCCGGGCCAGCACAGCGAGCAGGCCGAAGAGCGCCGCCGCGAGGAAGAGCAGGAGGCGGGCCCTCGAGGCGGGGGCGATCCCTCTAAGCATCGCGCCCGAGACCCTCGACCTCGCGCCTCAGGCCGTCTCCGAACGCCACCAGGGCCCCCCGGGTCACCGGCCAGCGGAAGAGCGCCGCCTCGGCCCCCTCCCGGCGCGGCGCGCCCGCCGACTCGGCCAGGAAGAGGGCGAGGTCCAGCCCCACCTCGGCGAGGAGCAGGTCCCCCTGCCCCTCCGCCACCCCCACCTGCAGCCCCAGCGCCCCGTCCCCCGATTGCCAGGCGAAGCCCGGCAGGGCACCCCGCAGGACCTCCTGGAGCCCCGCCACCAGGTCCTCCGCCGACCCGGGCAGGAGGTGGACGACGGGGAGCCGGACGAGCGGCCACCACTCCCGGTCGCGGGCGTCCCGGTACTCGACCGCGGCCGACGCCAGGACCCGCCCCCCACCTTCCCGGGTCACCGGGTCGACGAGGAGCCGGATCGCACCGGAATCGTTGGTGAGTTCGGCCATGGGAATGGGTGCCGTATCAGGTTTCGGTGCGGTAGCCAACGCACCTCGGCGGGATTAAGTAGGGCCGGATGACCGAGCCCGACACCATCAGCGTCAAGGGCGCACGCGAGCACAACCTCAAGTCCGTCGACGTCGAGATCCCCAAGAAGCGGTTGGTGGTCTTCACGGGCGTCTCGGGCTCGGGCAAGAGCTCGCTGGCGTTCGACACCCTCTATGCGGAGGGGCAGAGGCGCTACGTGGAGTCGCTCTCCTCGTACGCCCGCCAGTTCCTCGGCCAGATGGAGAAGCCGCGGTACGACACCCTGCGCGGCCTCTCCCCCACCATCTCCATCGAGCAGAAGGCGGCCTCCAACAACCCGCGCTCCACGGTGGGGACCATCACCGAGGTCCACGACTACCTGCGCGTGCTCTACGCCTCCATCGGGCAGCAGCACTGCCCGTCGTGCGGCCGCAAGGTGGGCAAGCAGACGCCGCAGCAGATCGTCGACGCCATCCTGGAGATGCCCGCCGGGTCGCGCATCCTCGTCCTCGCCCCGCTGGTGCAGAACCGGAAGGGCGAGTACCGCGACCTGCTCGGCGACGCCCAGAAGCGGGGCTTCTCCCGCGTGCGCGTGGACGGGGTGGCCCACTCCCTCGAGGAGCGGCTCTCCCTCGACAAGAAGCTGAAGCACGACATCGAGCTGGTGGTCGATCGCCTGGTGGTGAAGGAGACCATCCGCGGGCGGCTCACCGACTCGGTGGAGACGGCGCTCCGCGAGGGCAAGGGGACGCTCATCGTCGCCGAGGCCGACAAGGAGCAGAAGGTGGGGCCGGGCATCGACCCCGAGGAGTACAAGAAGCACGACCGCTTCTTCTCCGAGCTGAACGCCTGCCCGACCTGCGGCATCTCCTTCGGCGAGCTGGCCCCCCAGGCCTTCTCCTTCAACAGCCCGGTCGGCTCCTGCACCGAGTGCCAGGGGCTCGGCACCCGCGCCGAGATGGACGCGGACCTCATCATCCCCGACCCGTCGCGCACCATCCGCGACGGCGCGGTCGAGCCCTGGGCGAGCGGCATGGAGCGGGGCGAGGGCTGGACCTTCGAGTTCGTGGAGCACCTCTCCCGCGCCCTCGCGATCGACCTCGACACCCCCTGGTCGAAGCTCTCGAAGCAGCACCGGGACGTCATCCTCCTCGGCACCCAGGCCGCCGGCGTGAAGGGCTACCGGATCCAGTGGGAAGGGGTGCTGAACCAGCTCTACCGGCGCTTCAAGTCCACCGGGTCGGAGGCCATGCGCCGCTACTACATGCGCTTCTTCTCCGACAAGCCCTGCCCGGCCTGCGGCGGCGAGCGCCTGCGCGCCGAGAGCCGCGCCGTGAAGGTGCGCGGCGTGGGCATCGTCGAGCTGTCGCGAAGGACCATCAAGGACGCCCTCTCCTGGCTCGACGGGCTCGCGCTCCAGGGGTCGGAGGCCCGCATCGCCGAGGAGCTGCTCAAGGAGATCAAGAACCGGCTCCGCTTCCTCGTCGACGTGGGGCTCTCCTACCTGACACTCGACCGCCCGGGCCCGTCCCTCTCCGGGGGCGAGAGCCAGCGCATCCGGCTCGCCTCCCAGATGGGCAGCGAGCTCACCGGCGTCATCTACATCCTCGACGAGCCCTCCATCGGCCTGCACCAGCGGGACAACGGCAAGCTCCTCGGCACCCTGAAGCGGCTGCGCGACATCGGCAACTCGGTCATCGTCGTCGAGCACGACGAGGAGACCATGGAGTCGGCCGACTGGATCGTCGACTTCGGCCCCGGCGCCGGCGAGCACGGCGGCCGCGTGGTGTCGGCGGGCACGCCCGCCCACGTCATGGCCGACCCGGCCTCGCTGACCGGCGCCTACCTGTCCGGTCGCACCGAGATCGCGGTCCCGGAGCGGCGCCGTCCGATCGGCAAGGCGCGCCTCGTCGTGGCCGGAGCCACCGAGAACAACCTGAAGGACGTCACCGTCTCCTTCCCGCTCGGCTGCTTCGTGTCCGTCACCGGGGTCTCCGGAGCGGGCAAGTCGACGCTCGTGAACGGGATCCTCCACCCGGCGCTCTCCCGGCTGCTCTACGGGTCGCGCGAGATGCCGGGGCGCCACCGGTCCATCACCGGCCACGAGCAGATCGACAAGGTCATCGACATCAACCAGCAGCCCATCGGGCGCACCCCCCGCTCCAACCCGGCCACCTACACCAAGGTGTTCGACCTGGTGCGCGACGTCTTCGCCCAGACCCCGGAGGCCCGCAGCCTCGGCTACCAGCCCGGCCGGTTCAGCTTCAACGTGAAGGGCGGGCGCTGCGAGGCCTGCCAGGGCGACGGCATGAAGATGGTGGAGATGCACTTCCTCGCCGACGTCCTCGTGCCCTGCGAGATCTGCCAGGGCAAGCGCTTCAACGAGGCCACCCTGCGCGTGCAGTTCAAGGGCAAGAACATCGCCGAGGTGCTCGACCTGTCGGTGCGCGAGGCCATCCTGCACTTCGCGAACCACAAGGAGATCCAGCGGATCCTCACCACGCTCGACGACGTCGGGCTCGGGTACGTGAAGCTCGGCCAGCCCTCCCCCACGCTGTCGGGCGGCGAGGCGCAGCGCATCAAGCTGTCGAGGGAGCTGGCCCGGGTGGGCACCGGCCGCACCCTCTACATCCTGGACGAGCCCACCACCGGCCTGCACTTCGACGACGTGAAGAAGCTGCTCACCGTGCTCGACCGACTCGTCGACACGGGCAACTCGGTGGTGGTCATCGAGCACAACCTCGACGTCATCAAGTCGTCCGACTGGGTCATCGACCTCGGCCCCGAGGGGGGCGAGGAGGGCGGGCACGTCGTCGCCGAGGGGACGCCGGAGGAGGTGGCCCAGAGCCGGAAGAGCCACACCGGCCACTACCTGGGGCAGATGCTCGAGCGGCAGCGCGCCCGCCACCGAGGCGGCGAGAGGGTTGGCTGAGCCGCGGAGCCTTCAGGCTCCGCAAGAACCACCCATCAACCCCGCCGCGAAAAACGAGGGCCCCGCCCGGAAATCCCGGACGGGGCCCGAATCACGTCGAGCTACGAAACCTTACGCCGCCTTGGCCTTCGGCGCGTCCTTCTTGTCGGTCTTGTCCGTGCACTTGCACTTCTCGCCGCACTTGCAGTCCTTGGCGTCCTTGGCGCCGCAGGCGCAGGCCGCCGCGACCATGATCTGCGACGAGCTGGCCGCGCTGGCCTTGGGCTTGTCGGTGGTGCCGTGCTTGTCCTGGCACTTGCAGCCCTTCTCGCACTTGCAGTCCTTCGGGTCCTTCGCGCCGCACTTGCAGTCGGCGGCGGCCACGAGGAGCGTGCCAGCCTTGGCGGCCGAGGCCTTCTTCTCCTGGGCGGGAGCCTGCTGCTGAGGCTGGGCGGGCGCCGGCGTGGCGGTCTTCTTCTCGGTCTTGTCGGCGGGGGCCTTCTTGTCGCAGTCGCAAGCGAGGGCCGGGACGGCGACGGCAAGCGCGAACGCCCCGGAGATGCCGAGGGCGATGTTCGAGATCAGGCGACGGGTCATGGTACGGCTCCTTGCTTTGTGGCTGGCCACGTCCGCCCCTTCGGGTGGAAGCGTTCGTGCAGCAGTTGGACCCATGGATTCTAAGAGAATCCTTCCTCGGGTCAAGGGGTTCCGTACCTTTTGGGTGTAAGCGACGTTGTCGCCCGGGGGGTCGGCGTGTAGATTCCGCCTCCGATGCCCATCGACGACCCAGACCGGATCCTCGCCCTCCTGCGGGACCCGAACGTCGGCAGCCAGGAAGTGGCCGACCAGACCGGCCTTCCTCGCACCGAGGCGGCCCGCGCCGCCCGCCTCCTCGTCGGCCTCGCCAAGGCCCGACCGGAGGAGATCGCCACCTTGCCGCCCCCGCTGGCCGCCGCCCTGCTCAAGGCGGCGGTGACCGGCGAGCGGCTCGACGTGCTCGCCACGCTCGCGGCCTCCTCCGACAAGGTGCTCTCCAAGGAGGCCAAGCGCGCGCTGCACCTGCTCCGGACGCGCGGCGTCTCCGTGCCCGAGGCGCCCCGCGCCGCCCCTCCGCCGCCGACCGCGGTGGTCGAGGAGGTCTTCGCCTGCTACGCCTCCTCCGTGGACGGCCAGGGGGAGCGCGCCATCTGGATCGCGCGGAACGTCCCGGGCCGCGGCGTGGAGGTCGGCCAGGCCGTGGTCTCCGACGTGCTCGGGCTGCTCGAGCTCCAGGTCGGCGTGCTCGGACGCAAGGAGTACCGCACGTTCGGCAAGGATATCGGGGAGCGCGGCCAGGCCATGGGCGTGGGCGAGCTCGACCCGGGGCACGCGCGGGCCCTCGTCGCCGCCGCCCGCCAGCTGAACGCCGCCGCGGGCAAGGCGGTGCCCGACGGAGCCGACGCCTGGCTCGCCCGCATCGGGCCGGGGACCCCCGCCCCCGATCCCGCGACGCTCCTGCCGCCGCTGCCCGAGGAGGAGGAGCGGCGTGCGCTCGCGGCGTCCGCCGAGCTGCACACCCTCCCCATGCTTCGCGGATGGCTCGCCGACGAGGTGGCGCTGCGTGCGCTGGCGACCCGGCTCGACGATCTCGCCGCCGCGCCCGGGGATGCGGATCCCGCCGAGCGCACCCGCCGTTCGGAGGAGGCCATCGCGAACGCCGTCGAGGCCTGGCTCGATCCGGCCTGCCGGGCAAGGCTCGCGGGGCGCCTGCTCACCGCGGCCGTCCACCTCGGCGGCATGGGGCTTCCGGACCGGGCCGCCCAGGCGGCCGCGGCCTCCCGGGCGCTCGCGGCGGGCACGCCCGGGCGCGACGTCCCGTTCGCCCGCACCATGGTCGAGAAGGCCTTCCCGAACCGCGGTGCGCCGGCTCCGGCCGCCCCGGCGAAGCCGGTCATCACCGCGTCTCGTCCCTGAGCCGACCATGGCCGCCCACCGGAACCCGGCCCCCACCGTGGACGCGGTGATCCTCCTCCCGGGCGACCGGGTGGTGCTGGTGCGCCGCGCCAACCCGCCGCACGGCTGGGCCCTGCCCGGCGGCTTCGTCGACGAGGGCGAGACGCTCGAGGCGGCCGCGGCACGGGAGGCCGAGGAGGAGACGGGGCTCTCGGTGGCGCTGCTCGAGCAGTTCCACACCTACTCCGACCCGGCCCGCGACGCGCGCCGCCACACCATCAGCACGGTCTTCCTGGCCTCGGCCTCGGGGGAACCCCGTGGAGGCGACGACGCGGCGGAGGCGGTCGCCTTCCCCTGGGACGCCCTCCCCTCCCCGATCGTCTTCGACCACCGCGAGATCCTCGGCGACGTGCGCCGCTACCTGCTCACCGGGGCGCGGAGGCGCCCGTGACCGCCCCCCTCGACCCGGCCGACCGGGGGGCGCTCCTCGGCATCGCCCGCGCCGCCATCCGCGCCCGTCTCGGGCTCGGTCCCGCCGCCGCCCTTCCGGAGACCGGTCCCCTGGCGGAGCGGCGGGGCGCCTTCGTCACCCTGCACCGCGGGGGCGAGCTGCGCGGCTGCATCGGGCGATTCGACCCGGAGGGATCGCTGGCCCGGACGGTGGCCGACATGGCCGTGGCCGCGGCCTTCTCCGATCCCCGCTTCCCGCCCCTCACCGCCGGGGAGGCCGACGACCTCGACATCCACGTCTCGGCCCTCGGCCCCCGCGTCCCGCTCCCCGACCCGGCCGCGCTGCGCGTCGGCCAGCACGGACTGGTCGTGAAGCAGGGCTGGCACCGGGGCGTGCTCCTCCCGGTGGTGGCCGTCGAGCGCGGCTGGGACGCGCCCACCTTCCTCAAGCACGCCTGCCTGAAGGCCGGCCTGCGGGCCGACGCCTGGACCGACCCCTCCACCTCGCTCGAGACCTTCGAGGCGGAGGAGTTCGGCGCTCCGGCCCCGGAAAGCCCATGAACTCGATCCTCCAATCCGTCCCGATGGTGGCCGTCACGGTGCTGGCCTTCGGCCTGCTCATCGTCATCCACGAGCTCGGCCACTACCTGGCCGCCCGCTGGTCGGGCATGCGGGTCGAGCGCTTCAGCGTGGGCTTCGGGCCGGTGGTCTGGTCGAGGAAGTACGGGGACACCGAGTGGGCGGTCTCGGCCATCCCGCTCGGCGGGTACGTGAAGATCGCCGGGATGGCGCCGGGCGAGGAGCTCGCCCCCGGCGACACCAGCGTCTACTCGGCCAAGCCGGCCTGGAAGCGCTTCCTCGACATCATGGCCGGGCCGGCCATGAACTACCTGCTCGCCATCGTCATGGCGATCGGGC
>JBAXVO010000530.1:0-1824 GCA_037129355.1 Deltaproteobacteria bacterium
GCGAGGCGGTCGACGTAGGCGTCGTAGTCCTCGTCGTCACCGTGGGTGAGGAGCTGCAAGGCGGATTGCTCCTCGCCCGTCAGCCCGAATGCCGCGTCGAGCTTCTCGACGGTCCACGCCGAGTCCTCGACCACGTCGTGCAGGACAGCCACGATTCGGGCGCTGTCAAGCGACGGGCTCTTCACCGACATCATCACCCGGAGCGGGTGGAGGATGTAGGGCTTGCCCGCCTTGTCCAACTGGCCCAGGTGGGCATTTGCCGCCACTCCGATGGCCTGGTCGATTCTCATCCCGTGACCTCCTCTCGTTCGTTCAGTTCGATACGTTCGCTGGCTCCGCCGGCAGCCGCAGCTCCTCGAGCACCTCGTCCGCGAACTGCGCGAGCATCGTCACCGCCTGGGTCAGGTGCTCGGTGCGGAAGGGGAGGGCCGGGAAGTCGACTCCCAGGAAGATGCTCCGGTTCCTGTAGATGACCCGGACCACGGGAAGGCGGCTGTTCACGCCGTGGATCTGGGCCAGGAGCTCCTTGCCCCCGTCCACGTCGGAGGCGAGATGAATGTGGACGCGAACGTATTGAGGCCGCTGGTACGGGCGGATCCAGCCCATGCGGTTCCCGACGGGGACGCGGAGTGCGCCGTCCTCGTCGTAGGCGAGGGAGCCCTGGCCGGTCCCGGCGCGCGCGGCCGCGAGGACCTTGGTACGCAGCCTGTCGAACTCGGTGGGGCCCTTGGGCTTCGCGGGGGCTTTCACCTTGGGTGGCGGCAGTGGGAGCCGCTCGATGGGCAGCGCCGGGAGGGTGACCGGGTGCCCGGCGTCGTCGAAGGCCTTGTACTCGAGCTCGGAGGGGCTGCCGACGCGGAGCGGCCCGGTCAGGGTGCGAACCGCAAAGCGGGCGACGTCGGCGCAGGAGTAGGGGCGGGAGAACTCGCGGAAGTGGTTGGGGGAACCATTTGGCGGGGCGACGGGTTCCGGCGAGTTCGGGGCGTGGGTGGGCGCCGCCCATCCCAGGGAAAGGAGCTCCGCCAGCTGCCCCACGTCGAGCTTCTCGTCCGGGCCGAGGTAGGCGTTGCTGACGCTCTCGGCGAAGACGCCCTCGTCCGGGCAGACGTTGAACTGGACGAAGCGGTTGCCCACCTTGGCCGACACGATCAGGCACTCTTCCTTGAGGACGGAGAGCGCGGAGGCCAGGGCCTCCTGGAAGGCCTCCCAGCCGGGGGCCTGCGCCGGGGGCGGGGGGGACTCACTCGAAACCGACTGGACGGTCCTTTCGTTCATTTGTCACCTCCAATGAAGAGCCTACGGAGGGGACGGACACTGCGGGCCACGAACGCCTCCTGGTCCTGCACCTCCACCGCTCCTGGCCTGGCGCTCCGGACCATGCGGATGGCCTCGCCCGGGGCTCGCCCCCGCGCCACCAGGACGCAGGCCGCGATGGTCCCGCTCCGCCCAAGCCCTCCGCGGCAGTGGACGATGACCGTCTCGCCCCGGCGCATGTGGCCGACGATGTCCTCCACCAGGGCCACCGTGGCGTCCATGTCGGACGGCACCGAGACGTCGGGGATGGGGAACCAGAGGCTCCGGAGCCGCAGCTTCTTGGCTGTCGGCAGCAATTCCGGGATGGCGATCTTCCTCATCTCGAACTCTTCGAGCAGCGTGACGAGCACCTTGGCGCCGTGAAAGTCGCGGAGGTGGAGCAGGTCGTCCCGAACGAGCGTGTCCGAAGCGTGGTCGAGACCGGGCCGCCACCTGCCCGGAGCGACGGTCAGGCCGAGGCGACCCGGAAGGCCGTGCGACTCGGGGGAGAGGAAGTCCACGTGGATGGCT
>JBAXVO010000531.1:0-1808 GCA_037129355.1 Deltaproteobacteria bacterium
CGATTCGAAGGCCCGTAGCTCAGTGGTAGAGCACTACCTTGACACGGTAGGGGTCGTCAGTTCAATCCTGACCGGGCCTACCAGGAATCCGGGGGTCGGCGGAAACGCCGACCCCCTTTCCGTTTCCGGGCCCCGCCCGGAGTGCATGGCGCGGAAGCGAAGGGGAGCCTCGATGCGAACCGTGGCGATCGGATTCCTGCTGCTCCTCTCCTCGACGGCCCTCGCCGGAGACTTCCCCACCGACCCCGACGACATGGACGAGCTCTGCCAGGAGATCGGCGAGTCCCCCAACGCCACCATGCCGGCCAAGGACCGCTTCTGGTTCGCCGACTCCTGCACCTGCCGCGAGCCGGTGGGCTGCGGGAGGGTGGGCTCTCCGCGGTGGGAACGGCGGGTCGAGGCCGAGCGCGCGAAGGAGGCGAAGCGCATGGAGGCCGAGCGCAAGCGGCAGGAGGCGCAGCGATCGGCGGGGCTCGAGCAGGCCCGGGACGCCTGCGGCTCGTTCATCCAATGCCTGCGCGGCGCGGCCGGGAAGTCCGGCACCTGCGACGAGACCGAGGGCGTGTTCGAGTACGAGTGCTCCGCGGCGGTGCGCGACGTGGAGGCCTGCGGCCGGCTCCTCCAGGCCCTGAAGACCGACCCCGCCAAGGCCGACTGCGGCGCGTCGTTCCAGTAGCGCCGGCCCGCGGGATCAACCCCGCGCCAGCGCGTCGCTCCCGGCTTCCCGGTCGTTCGCCGCGGCAGGCCGGGACGGGAGGTGCTCGCCGTCGTGGCCGATGAACCGGCGGGCGCTCTCCACGAAGCGCTCGAGCCTGCGCGACACCGTGCGCCGCGAGATCCCGAGCGCGTCTGCGACCTCGTCGTGGTTCATTCCGTCGACGAACACGCCCACCGCCACCGCCTGCGTCTCGCTGTCGAAGCGGACGAGGAGGGAGCGGGCCAGGTTCCAGTCGAGGACGGCGTCGGCGCTCCGCCCCTGCGCCGAGGGGGGCAGCGCCCGCTCGTCCTCCTCGACGGCCTCCTCCCCCCGGCGGATCAGGTCCCGGCGAAGGTTCAGGCAGTGGTTGGTCGCGACCCGGTAGATCCAGGGGAGCACGGTCTCCCGGTCCTGCAGCTTCTCCAGGTTGCCGAGGAGCTTCAGGAAGACCTCCTGGGTGGCGTCCTGGGCCGCGGCCCGGTCCCGGAGGAGCCGGAGACAGCGCCGGTAGACCACCGGGCCGAAGTCCCGGTACAGGCCGGACACCTGGCGCTGTCTGTCCTCCGAGGAACTGCCCGCGGCTCTCGCCATTCCACGCTCCCGTCCCGCTTCTGCGCCAGTTGCCCCAGTCGCCCGGTCGTCGTGGACTGCCCCGGTCGAAAATGAGTGTCCCTCATTAAGCCCGAGTTCATCGGTTGCGCATGTACCGTTCACAAGGGACGAGAGAGCCGAAAGGTCTCATAAATACAGCCAAAATCTGAAAAGTAAGATTTCCGTCCAGCCGATGTCCTATCACCCGAAGAGGGGAAGCCTCCGCCATCCCTGGGCTAAGGGAATTGTTCTCTGCGACAATCCGCCACATCGAAGGGGGCGTGGGAGGGCGCCACCGCGAGTTCGGTGACGCGGGAGCCGGGTGCGACTCTCTTGGGGCGTCAACGTTCGCTCACATCCGGCCGACCCACATCGAGATTGTCGGGACGCCCTGACCGGCGTCATTCCCCCCTGGCCCCGCTCCGGTACCCTCCCGGTGAACATGATCCGGACCGGTGCGGCGTTGCTTCTCGTGGTCCTCCTGGCCGGGTGCGGCTGGGAGGGAGAGGCCGACATCCAC
>JBAXVO010000532.1:0-1806 GCA_037129355.1 Deltaproteobacteria bacterium
AAGGCGTCCGCCACGGCCGCACGGGCCGCCGCTCGGTCCTCGGGGGGCAGCGCCTCCATCCATCCGTTGCCAAGGGACTGCTCCCTGGTCATTCCGGTGAACTCGCACCACGCCCCGTTGCAGTCGGTCACGGACCCGTCCGGGCTGGCCGTCCAGACCAGGGCAGGAACCGTATGGATCAACTCTCGGAACTTGGCCTCGCTGGCATGCAGCGCCTCCTGCGCCTGCTTGCGCTCCGTGATGTCGGTGTAGGTGCCCGCCATCCGCAACGGCTTCCCGTCCGCGCCCCGCTCCACGACCTTGCCCCGGTCGAGGACCCAGATCCACCGACCGTCCTTGTGCAGGGCGCGGTGCTCGATGGCGAACTGGTCCGATTCGGCGCGAAGGTGGGCCTCGACGGCCGCCGTGACGTTTCCCGAGTCGCCGGGGTGGATCAACTGATTCCACGTCGAGACGTTCGGCTCCAGTTCGTCCAGATCACGGCCGAGAATGGATGCCGCGCTTCGACTGAACTTGACCCGCCCTGTGGAGATGTCCCAGTCCCAGAATCCGTCGCTGGAGCCGTCGATCACGTAGGAGAGGCGTTCCTTGGTCTCGTGAAGCGCCGCCTCCGCCTCCTTCCTGGCGGTGATGTCCGTGTACGTCCCGGCCATGCGGGTGGGCTTGCCGTCCCCGTCCCGCTCCACGACCTTGCCCCGCACCAGCACCCAGACCCAGTGACCGTCCTTGTGGCGGAAGCGCCGTTCCGCCTCGTAGCGGTCCAGCAGGCCACTCTCGACGCGCTTCTGGAATCCTCTCGTGGCCTCGCGGTCCTCGGGGTGGAGCATCCCTTGCCACGTGGAGATGCTCGGGGCGAGTTCCGACTTGCGGTATCCGAACATCTCCGCCCATCGGTCGCTGAAGTCGACCTGGCCGTTCCGCAGGTTCCAGTCCCAGAAGCCGTCGTTCGAGCCCTCCAGGACCCGGGCGAGTTGCGCCCTGGCGTCGCGGAGCTGGCGCGCCTGCTCCCTCTCCTCCCTGAGCTCTGCTTCGAGCGGAAGACCCCACCTTCGCGCTTCCGTGGCCGAGGCCATGCTCGCCACGAGCAGGTAGACGCTTCCCAGGTACTGAGCGATCCGCCCAGCCCAGCCGATCGGGCTCCCGATCGTCTCCTGCAGCATCACTCCCAGGAGCCCGATGCCCAGGAGCGCCAGGCCGAGTGCGTACCAGCCGCGAAAGGTCTTCGCGTTCCCCTGTGCGAGGACGAGGACGAGACCGGCGGCGCCGAACAGGCCCGCGCCGGTCGCCAGCACGACTTGCCGAAGTGGGGTCCCCCCGATCCCCTGCACGAAGAAGGTCGGCGTGACCTCCCCGAGCGCGAGGTATGCCGTGACCGCCACGAAGCCCAGTGAACCGGCGTAGGCCGCCACGATCACGGGAACGGGGGCTCGCATCGGGTCCCGCGGGCGGTACGACAACCATGCCCCGATCAGGGAGAGGACGCCCGCCGCCAGCATGCCGAGGTTGTGGACGGTGGCGGTGACGTTCGGATCGGCGACCCCCGCCAGCGGTGCAGCCAGGAACGCGGCGCCCATCAGGAGCACACCCGATCCGAGGAAGAGGGCGCCCGGCGATCCCGTCGCGACGAAGGTCCGCCCTGCGAGCAGTGCGATGACGGTAGAGGTGCCCGTCACGAACGTGAAGTTGAGGACGGTCAGCAGGCTCCGGGACTCGAAGGACCTGGGGACGTCCAGGAGCCAGAGCACGCCGATGGCCGCCAGGAGAATCGGGACGGGCGCCACGGCCCACGGCACGAGACGGTCGACG
>JBAXVO010000533.1:0-1806 GCA_037129355.1 Deltaproteobacteria bacterium
CGTGGAACCCGGCGTGACGGTCAAGGAGCCGTTCTCCGCCCACCGGGCGTAGTGCACGTTGCGGGTGTCACCGGCGGCGTCCTCGTTCAGGAACGAGTCCACCCACGCCGCGTAGTGGAGCTGCCCGTCCTGCTCGAAGGGCACCACGTAGGCCGCGCACGCCAAGTCGAGCTTCGACGCCAGGTCGAGTCCCGCATATGCGGGGAGGGAATCCAGGCTGGCCCGGTCCATCGTGTGATCGACGCAGGCGTCGAAGTCCTCGAGGTCGTAGTAGGCGGAGTCCGCGCTCACCCACACGTCCAGCATCTTCGTGAGCACGGAGGCCCTGGCGCTCGGGTTCTGCCGGGCGTTCTCCATGAGCTGCGCGAAGACGTCCCGCTGCACGCTCACGCCCCAGTTCGGGTTGGCGGCGCGCCAGGCCTTCTCGCTGGTGAGCGCCTGGTCGAGCAGCTCGGGCGGGCACTCGTAGGCCAGGAAGAAGAACCCCTCATCCTGGATCGTCCCGTTCAGGACCTTCACCCCGTGGTCCCAGAGCTCCTTGCCGATGCTCGAGGTGTTCCCCGAGGCGGTGGAGATCGTCAGGAGGAGCGACGTGGAGCGCTTCGCCGTCGCCGTCGCGATCACGTCGTAGAGGCCCCGGCTCGGGTGCTGGGAGACCTCGTCCCCCAGGCCGAAGGAGACGTTCAGGCCGTCGAGGCTGTCCGACTCGGAGGCGAGGGCCTTGAAGAACGAGTTGGTCGAGAGCTGGGCGATGGAGTGCTGCCCCACCTGGATGCCGAGCTTGTTCCGCACCGGCGCCATGAGCTCGTGCCGGAGCATGGCCTGGGCCGCCGTCCAGCTCAGGCGGGCCTGCTCCTTGGTCACCGCGAAGGAGTAGGACGACGCCCCGCCCTCCCCGTCCGCGAAGGCGTGGTAGTTCGCCAGGGCCGCGCCGAGGTAGCTCTTGCCGTTGCCCCGGGGGACGAAGACGCTCCCCCTCCGCCACCGGCGCCGCTTCTTCTCGTCGCCCTTCACCCGCCAGCCGTAGAGGATCGAGACCAGGGCCTGTTGCCAGGGCTCCGGCTTGAAGAGTTGCCCCGCGAGGTCCCCCTGGACGTGCGGGTGGAGCGCCATGAAGCGCAGGACACGGGCCCCGAACTCGGGCTGGAACACGAACGGGAAGTCGCCCTTCTTGGACAGCTCGAGGTCGCGCTTGTGACGCTCGAAGGTGCGCTTGGTCAGGTCGGAAACGAAGATCGAGCCGTCGAGGACGCCCCTCGCGTAGGCCTCCCCGTCCATCCCGCCGAGGGCGGCCGGCTTGCGCTTCGCGCGCGTCTTGGTGGACTGGACCTGCATCAGGAGAGGAACTCCGCCAGCGGGTCCTTCTTCGGCGCCTCGGGAGCGGCGGAGACCTTCGACCTGGTCGACGGCGTGAGACCGAAGTCCGCCAGCGCGGCGCGCGCGGCCTTGTTGGTCGCCACCACGTCGGAGAACTCGTCGGCCGAGAAGCGGGCCCGCCGGGCGGTCGCGATGGCGCTGGCCGCCATCTCGAGGGCGAGCATGTCGGAGCACGTCGCCACCCGCATCGGGTTGAGCGCCTCGGCGAGCTCGCGCCAGGCGTCGCACTCGTCCGGCATCAGGTGCCGAGGTGGTTCACCGATGGTCACGGGGTCCGCCTTCGGCGCGTGCTTGTTCACGCGGCAGGGCTGCAGCGTGCCCCTGGCGGCCTTCACGGCGTCAGGGAGACGCGGGCGGCCCCTCACGAGTAATTTCCTCTCGAAAAGGCCTGCAATTTCGACTCTGTTTTTGCACGCGCGCGAAAGAGAC
>JBAXVO010000534.1:0-1803 GCA_037129355.1 Deltaproteobacteria bacterium
GCTGGCACGCCGGCCTGTGCGGCCGCAACATGATCGAGAGCCTGGCCCGCATCCCGGTCGAGGTGGAGCTGGCGAGCGAGTTCCGCTACCGCGACCCCCTCGTCGACGAGAAGACGCTCGTCCTCGCCATCTCCCAGTCGGGCGAGACGGCCGACACCCTCGCGGCGGTGAAGGAGTCGAAGCGGCGCGGCGCCCGCGCGGTCTCCATCTGCAACGTGATCGGCGCCTCCATCCCCCGGGACTGCGACGGGACCCTCTACACCCGTGCCGGTCCGGAGATCGGCGTGGCCTCGACCAAGGCCTTCACGACGCAGCTCGCCGCGCTCTTCCTGCTCGGCGTGAAGCTGGGGCGGCTGCGCGGCACGCTGTCGGCCGAGCAGGCCCGCACGCACCTCGAGGCGCTCCGGCACGTCCCGGCGCAGATGGAGCAGGTCCTCCGGCAGGAGCCGGCGGTCATGCCGGTGGCCAAGCGCTGCGCCAAGGCCCGCGACGTCCTCTTCCTGGGGCGCAACTCGCAGCACCCGGTGGCCCTGGAGGGAGCGCTCAAGCTGAAGGAGATCTCCTACATCCACGCCGAGGGCTACGCCGCCGGCGAGATGAAGCACGGCCCCATCGCCCTCATCGACGAGAACCTCCCGGTGGTGGTGATCGCCACCAAGGAGCCGCACTACGAGAAGACGCTGGGCAACATGGAGGAGGTCAAGGCCCGCGGAGGCGAGGTGTTCGCGGTGGTCTCGGAGGGCGACAACCTGGCCGCCAGCCTGGCCTCGGTGGCGCTCTGCGTGCCGGCCTGCCCCCCGCTGCTCTCCCCGCTGCTCACCATCCTGCCGCTGCAGTTCCTCTCCTACCACGTGGCCGACCTGCGGGGCACCGACGTCGATCAGCCCCGCAACCTCGCCAAGAGCGTGACGGTGGAATGACCATGAGCCAGAAGATCCTCATCACCGGTGGTGCGGGCTTCATCGGGTCGAACATCGCCGACGCCTTCCTGGCCGACGGCTGGGAGGTGGCGGTGGTCGACGACCTCTCCTCGGGCAAGCGGGCCAACCTCGACCCCCGGGTCCGCCTCCACGTCTGCGACGTGAGGGGCCCGGAGGCGGCCGCGGCCATCCTCGCGGAGAAGCCCGACGTGGTCTGCCACCAGGCGGCCCAGATCGACGTCCGCAAGTCGGTGGCCGACCCGCGCTACGACTGCGACGTGAACCTGGGCGGGCTCCTCAACGTCATGGAGGGGGCCCAGAAGTCCGGGACGGTGAAGCAGGTGCTCTTCGCCTCCTCGGGCGGGGCCATGTACGGCGACACCGAGGTGATCCCCACCCCGGAGACCCACCCGGCCCGCCCCATCTCCCACTACGGCGCGGCCAAGTGCTCCTCCGAGCTGTACCTGGGGGTGTACGCCTCGCTCTACGGGATCCGCACGGCGGCGCTGCGTTACGCCAACGTCTACGGTCCCCGCCAGAACCCGCACGGCGAGGCCGGCGTGGTCGCCATCTTCGCCTCGCGCCTCCTCGGCGCCGAGCCCTGCACGATCTACGGCGACGGCACCCAGACCCGCGACTACGTCTTCGTCGAGGACGTGGCCCGCGCCAACCTGCTGGCGGCCCAGGCCGGCTTCGCGGGCGCCGTCAACGTGGGCACCGGCGTCGAGACCGACGTGAACCAGGTCTTCGGGATCATGGCCTCGGCGGCCGGCGTGGAGGCGAAGCCCCGCTACGCGCCGGGCCGGGCCGGGGAGCAGAAGCGCTCCTGCATCGACCCGGGAAAGGCCTGGGAGGTGCTGGGCTGGTCGCCCCGCGTCGCCGT
>JBAXVO010000535.1:0-1791 GCA_037129355.1 Deltaproteobacteria bacterium
CGCGTCCGGGCTCATCGCCGGGGAGAGCCTCATGGGCGTGGTGGTGGCCCTGCTCGTCGCCTTCAAGGTGATCCAGCGGTAGCCGGCGCGATGCCGAGGAGCCGGAGGAAGGGCATCCAGCGGGCGTCGGTGTGGAGCCGGAGGAAGAGCGGATCCGAGGCGAGGAAGGGCAGCGCGTCGAGCGCCGTCCCGCCGGCGCGGGCCCGCTCCAGCCACTCGAAGGCCGCGTCCGACCTGCCACGCCAGGCCTCGATCCGGGCCATCGTGAACGGGGCCGCCGCTCCGTAGGCCGCCTCGAAGGCGCTTGTCGCAGCCTCCGACGCCGCGCCGTGGCCGAGCGCGTGCTCGGCGAAGGCGGTGTACTGGAGCCGGTCGTAGTCGTCGGGCCTCGCCGCCGCCCACCGGGCCATCTCGGCCGCCCGCCCGTCGAGGAGGTTCACGATGGCGAGGTGCTCCTCCGCCTGGGTCTGGGACGGGGAGATCTCGAGCGCGCGCTCGGCCGCCTTGCGGGCGCAGGGATGGTCCCCCGCCGCCAGGCAGACGAGCGACAGCTGCTGCCAGCGGGAGGAGGAGAGCGGGTTCAGGTCGACGGCCCGGCGCGCCGCCCGCACGGCGTCGGCGTGCCGCCCCGTCACCTGGAAGACGTTGGCGGTCCGGTAGACCACCAGGTCGTCGGACGGGTTGAGCTCGAGCGCCCGGGTCACGTCGGACTGCGCCCCGGCCACGTCCTGGTTGCACAGCCGCAGGAACCCGCGCTGGGCGTATCCGCGCCCGAAGCCGGGGGCGAGCGCGATGGCGCGGTCGGCGGCCTCGAGCCCGCGCCGGCGCGCGGCCAGGCGGTCCTCCTCCCGGGGCTCCATCTTGGCCTGCCAGACTCCCCAGATGGTCGCGACCCGGGCCCAGGCGGGGGCGTAGGTCGGGTCGAGGGCGATCACCTTCTCGTAGCCCTCCCGCGCGCGCCCCCAGTCCTCCATCGACGAGACCTGGCGGGTGGTCTCCTCCGCCGCGAGGAAGGCCAGGTAGGCCTCGGGGACGTCGGTCCTCGGCTCGATCGCCGCCGGGAGCAACTTGACGCGGAGCGCGGAGGCGACGTCCAGCGCGATGTCGTCCTGGATGGCGAAGAGGTCCCGGACCTCCTTCTCGTAGGTCTCCGCCCAGAGCGCGGTGCCGTCCGCTCCATTCACCAGGCGTGCACTGACCCGGACCCGGCTCCCTTCCCTGCGGACGCTGCCGAGCAGGACCGTGGTGACACCCAGCTGCCGCGCGATCTCGGTGGGCTCGAGGGTGCTGCCCCGGAAGAGGAAGGTCGAGGCGCGGCCGATGACCCGGAGCCTGTCGACGCTGGAGAGGCCGTTCAGGATCTCGATGGCGACCCCCTCGGCGAGGTAGCCCTGGTCCCGGCCCGGGCTCAGATCGGCGAACGGGAGCACGGCCACGGAGGGCGGAGGAGGCGGCTCGCGCCGGAGCAGGAGCGCCGCCGCGATGCCTGCCACCGGACCACACACGAGCAGGAGTCCGACCAGGAGGCGGCCCACCGCCCAGCGCGCGCGGGGCCTGGCCGCCCGGGGTGCCGATGGCCCGCTCAGCGCCGCCCGAGCCCCACCCCGCCGTCCATGGGGAAGTCGGCGGTCGGCTCGACGAACGGGTCGACCGTCTGGCGCGACATGTCCGGGTCCCCGTGGATGATGGCGTAGAGCCGCCGGTTCTCCAGATCGAGCTTCTGCCGCTCGCAGGCCAGGTAGAGCGTGATGCGCATGTCGTCCGGGCTCACCGGCTTCCGGAGGAAGCGGT
>JBAXVO010000536.1:0-1782 GCA_037129355.1 Deltaproteobacteria bacterium
CAACGGGTTTTGCGCGCCCGCGAGGACCGGGGCCCCGTTCACCGCCGCCTCCAGGCCTGCTGGCGTGAAGGGCTTCGAGAGGTAGGCGTCGGCTCCCGCGGCGAGGCACTGCTCCTTGTCCCCGCTCATCGCCTGGGCCGTCACCGCCACGACGTGCACGTGGCCACCGGAGTGCTTCTCCCGGAACCGGAGCCTTCGCAGGGCCTCCAGCCCGTCCATCTCCGGCATCTGGACGTCCATGAGGACCAGGTCGAAGGACTCCTGCGCCAGAAGGCGGAGCGCCTCTCGGCCGTCCCCCGCCACCGTCACCGAATGTCCGGCGTGCTGGAGCAGCCTCGACGCGAGGAGCCGGTTCACCGGGTTGTCCTCGGCGAGGAGGACGCGGCGCGGACGGCCCCGGACTGCGCCCGTGGGTGGAGAGGCGTCGGGCCCCTCCGGTGCGGTCACATCGGCCGCCGGCGCCTCCGGAACCGGGAGGCGGACGGTCATGCGGAAGGTGCTCCCCTCCCCCGGGACGCTCTCCACGCCGACGCTGCCCCCCATCATCTCGGCGAGCTGCCTGGAGATGGCGAGCCCGAGCCCCGTGCCGCCGAACCGGCGTGTGATCGTCCCGTCCGCCTGGCTGAAGGGCCTGAAGAGCCTGGAGATGGCATCGCGGGAGATCCCGATGCCGGTGTCGCGGACCTCGAAGGTGATCTCGGCACGCCCGGGCTCGATGTTCCGCCCCTCGACGCGGAGGGAGACCTGGCCCGCCTCCGTGAACTTGACGGCGTTCGAGACGAGGTTGTTGAGCACCTGCCCGATTCTCCAGGAGTCGCCCACGAGCAGGTCCGGGGTTCCACCCACGATCTCCGTCGAGAATTGCAGCCCCTTCTTCTCCGCGAGCAGCGCGGCCGGGCGGGCGATCCGCTGGACGGCGTCGGCCAGCGAGAAGCGCTCCACCTGGAGCTGGAACTGCCCCGCCTCGATCTTGGAGAGGTCGAGGATGTCGGAGATGAGGTGCATGAGCGTCTGGGCGGAGTCGTTGGCCGTCGAGACGTACTCCCGCTGTTCCGGTGTGAGCGGCGTGCGCAGCAGGAGTTGCTGCATCCCGAGCACGCCGTTCAGCGGCGTCCGGATCTCGTGGCTCATGCTGGAGAGGAACTCCGACTTGGCCCGTGACGCCTGGTCCGCCGCAAGCATGCCCGTCGCCAGCGCCTCGGCGGTTCGCCTCTGCTCGGTGACGTCCATGAAGGTCGTGACCACGAGATGCGGGGGTGCGTCGGGCCCGATGCGCAGAGGCTCCGACGAGATCGAGATCCACCTCTTCGCGCCATCGGGCTGGTTCAGCCCCATGATGACGTTCGAGAGGGGTTCCCCGGTGCGCAGGGTCACCATCGACGGATGGTCGGCACCGGGGAATGGACTCCCATCCTCGTGGACCGACACCCACCGTGGGTCCACGGACGTCCTCCCTGCCATCTGGTCGAAGGAGAGGCCGAGGATGCGCTCGGCGGAGGTGTTGCAGAGCCAGATCTTCCCACCCGCGTCCTGGAGCACGACCCCCTCGGCCATGGACGTGACGATGGCGCGCATCCGCTCCGCGGCTTCCCGGTACCGTTCCTCGGCTTGCCGGCGGGCGGTGATGTCGGTGAAGGTCACCACGACCTGGATGAGCTGCCCCGTCTCCCCGAAGACCGGGGTCCCGCTCACGAGGACCCACACCGGGGCGGGGATCGCAGGCCCCTGGATGCCCGCCACGAGGTTGACGACCGGCTTGCCGCTCATCACGACCCGGGTGGC
>JBAXVO010000537.1:0-1780 GCA_037129355.1 Deltaproteobacteria bacterium
GCCTTCTGCGACGTCTTCGTGGCCCCGACCGCCTTCGGCGTGGACGACGCACGGCGCGTCCTCCTGGCGGGGCGTGCCCTCGGGCTCGTCCCGCGGCTCCACGCCGATCAGCTCTCCGACGACGGCGCGGCGCTCCTCGCCGCCGAGGTGGGCGCCTCCTCGGCCGACCACCTCGAGCAGGTGAACGACGCCGGCATCGCCGCGATGGCCCGGGCCGGCGTGGTGGCGGGGCTCTTGCCCACCTCCACCCTGCTCGCCCGGGTCCGACCCTTCGCTCCGGGGCGCCGGCTCGTCGACGCGGGCGTGGTCGTCGCCCTCGCCACCAACGTGAACCCCGGGACGGGGATGAGCGAGAACGTGGGGCTCACGCTCGCGCTCGCCTGCCTGGAGGGAGGGCTCACGCCGGCGGAGGCGCTGGTGGGAGCGACGGCGGGGGGCGCGCGGGCGTTGCGGCTCGCCGACGTCGGGAGGCTCGCCCCGGGGATGGCGGCCGATCTCGTGCTCTGGGGAGCGGTCGCTCCGGCCCACCTCGCCTGGCACGCCGCCGTGAACCACGCCTTGCTGGTGGTGAAGGGCGGTCGGGTGGTGCACCAGGCGGAAGGCTGGGCGGCGGCGGATTGTGCGGGGGGGCGCGAGCTCGATCCGTCGCTCGGACCGTCCGTTCCGCGGACCTGACGGCCAGATGGGGCGTAAGAAACCGCTGCATTGACGGGGGTTCCGTGAGGTTCGCCGCCCGGCAGGAGGACGGCGCGGGATTGCCCCTGTCGCCTCGCGGGAGCCCTTCCCTCATGCGCGACGACACCCTCCTCGAGGCCGCGCGCCAGGCCTACGGCGACGAGCACATCGACCTGTTCACCGCGAGGGAGGAGGTCGCGCCGTACGGCGAAGGAACCTCGGACCCCAGGCTGCGCTGGGCTCCCCGGGCCACTACCATATGGGACGATGTGTCGCCTCTTCGGACAGCTGGCCGACTCCCAACGCTCGGCGACCCGGCCGCTCTGCAGCGCCGAGAACGCGCTGCGGACCCAGTCGCACCTCCACCCGCACGGCTGGGGCCTCGCCTGGTACGGCGGCGACGGCCCGCGGGTCCGCCGGGGCGTCATGGCTGCCCACGCCGACGAGGCCTTCGTCGAGGCCGGGCGGACGGCCCGGTCGCGCATCGTCATCGCCCACGTCCGGGACGCCAGCGTGGGGCGGGTGGCCATCGAGAACACCCACCCCTTCGTCGAGGGGCGCTGGGTCTTCGCCCACAACGGCACGGTGGCCCGCTACAAGCGATCGCGCGTCGTCCGCGAGGCGCTCCTCGCGGCCATCTCCGCGCCGCGCCGGCGGCGACTCGTCGGCGAGACCGACAGCGAGCGCTGCTTCCAGCTCTTCCTCTCCCGCCTCGACCTCCGGGCGGGACGGGGGCGCGCCACCGTCGACGAGGTCCGCACGGCGCTCGCCGAGACGGTGGCGCTCGTCTGCGCCATCGCCGACCGGGGCGAGCTCCGCTCCACGCTCAACTTCCTGGTCTCCGACGGGCGCCTCCTCTGCGCCTGCCGTCACGGCAAGCCCCTGCACGTCTCGGCGCGGGCCGGCGGCGGCCACCTCTTCGCGGTGGCGAGCGAGCCGATCGGGAAGACCGGCTGGGAGGCGGTGCCGGAGGGCGGCTTCGTGGGGGTCGACGGCGCGCTCCGGGTCGCCCGGGCGCCGCTCGCCCTCTAGCCGTTTCTAACCTCGCCGACGGGGCGCGAGCGCGCGGGCCAGCCGCGCGTGCCGCTCCCCGTGCCCGGCGATG
>JBAXVO010000538.1:0-1767 GCA_037129355.1 Deltaproteobacteria bacterium
CGAACTCGACGATGAGGATGGCGTTCTTGGCGGCGAGCCCCACCAGCATGATGAGGCCGATCTGGGCGAAGATGTTGTTCACGTAGCTGTCGCTCGTGAAGCGGGCCAGCCACAGCCCCAGGAACGCGCCGAAGGCGGCGAAGGGCGTCCCCAGGAGGACGCTCATCGGGAGCGACCAGCTCTCGTACTGGGCGGCAAGGATGAGGAACACCATGACCATGGCGAAGACGAAGACGATGGCGGCCGTGCCCTCCGCCTTCTTCTCCTGGTAGGAGACGTTCGACCACTGGTAGCCCATGTCCTTGGGCAGGACCGCGTCCGCTACCTCCTCGAGTGCCTTCATCGCCTGCGCCGAGCTGTAGCCGGGGGCGGGGATGCCGGTCACCTCGGCTGCCCGGAAGAGGTTGAAGCGGTTCGTGAACTCGGGACCGGAGGTGGGGCTCGTGCTCATGAGCGTGTCGAGCGGGATCATGTCGCCCTTGGGCCCGCGGACGTAGAAGAGCCCCAGGTCCTTCACCGAGGTGCGGTACTCGGGCTCGGCCTGGAGGAAGACCTTGTACACGCGCCCGAACCGGTTGAAGTCGTTGATGTAGTTTCCGCCCAGGTAGCTCCCCATGGTGGAGAGCACGTCGGTGAGCGGAACCCCGACCTTCAGCACCTTGTCGCGGTCGACGTTGGCGAAGATCTGGGGGACGGCCGCGCGGTAGATGCTGTTCGCCATCCCGATCTCCGGACGCTTCTTCACGGCGGCCATGAACCTGGCCAGGTTCTCGGCCAGGTATTCGGGCGTGCCGCCGCTGCGGTCCTGGAGCATGAGGGAGAAGCCCGAGCCGGTCCCCAGGCCGGGGATGGGGGGCGGCCCGAAGGCGAATGCGGTCGCCTCCGGAACCTCGCGGGCGAACTGCGCGTTGAGCGCCCGCATGACCTCGAAGACCCGCTCCTCCTTCGACTTCCGCTCCTCCCAGGGCTTCATGGAGACGAAGAAGAAGCCGGTGTTGGAGGCGTAGGCGCCCGAGAGCATGCTGAAGCCGGAGATGGTGGTGGTGTAGGCCACCGCCGGGTTCTTCATGAGGATGGATTCGACCTTCTTCGCCGCCGCGTCGGTCCGCTCCAGCGACGAGGCGTCGGGCAGCTGCAGGGCGGCCAGGAAGTAGCCGTTGTCCTCGTCCGGGATGAATCCGCCCGGGATCCGGCCGGCGATGACGACGGCCAGGACCGCGAAGATGCCCACCAGCACCGCGCTTCGGAAGAGCTTCCGCACCAGGATCGAGGTGACCGACATGTAGCCGCCGGTGAACCTGTCGAAGACCTTGTTGAAGCCGTCGTAGAAGGGCTGCAGGAAGGAGCGCTTCCCCCCCTTGGGCTTGAGCAGGAGCGACGAGAGCGCCGGCGACAGGGTCAGCGCGTTGATGGCGGAGAACATCACCGAGACCGCGATGGTGATGGCGAACTGCTGGTAGAGCTGGCCGGAGATTCCGCTGATGAAGGCCACCGGCACGAACACGGCGGAGAGCACCAGCGCGATGGCGATGACCGGGCCCGAGACCTCCTTCATGGCCTGGGCGGTCGCCTCCTTCGGGGACATGCCCCGCTCGATGTGGTGCATCACCGCCTCGACCACCACGATGGCGTCGTCGACCACGATGCCGATGGCGAGAACGAGCCCGAGCAGCGAGAGCGTGTTCACCGAGAAGCCGAGCAGCGGGAAGATCATGAAGGTGCCGATGAGGGACACCGGCACGGTGAGGAGCGGGATGAGGGTGGCCC
>JBAXVO010000539.1:0-1764 GCA_037129355.1 Deltaproteobacteria bacterium
GAGACCTTCGCGGACCTCGGCGCGACGGTGGCGGAGTACTTCGGGGTCGAGCCGGGCGCCGGCCGGAGCTTCCTCCGGGACGTCGCCGGCCCGGCCCGGAGAAGCTAGGCCGCCGACCGGGGCGCCGCCGTCTTGTGCATCGCTGGGTCCTCCGTTATGACGGATCCTGATCCAGCAGAATGATGCGCCGGCTGGATCCATCCCCGAGGAAGGGAACCCATGTCGAACGTCGAGAAGATCCCCACGAGGAGCCGCCAGGACACGCTGGCCAAGGTGCTCGAGGAACTGGGCACGGAGGCCGTGCGGGCCAGCGGGCCGCGCTGGAACGGGCGCGCCGTCCTCCCCTCGCGCGACGTGGTGCTCGCCGCGGTGGAGGGGATCCGGCAGGTCTTCTTCCCGGGCTACTTCGGCAATGCCGACCTCCGGGACCAGGCGCTCCACTACCACGCCGGCGCCACGCTCGACCGGGTGCTCCACGCGCTCGAGGAGCAGATCACGCGGGCCGTGGCCTTCGCCGCGAAGCACGACCTGGGGACCTGCGCCCATTGCCGGAGCACCGCCGAGGAGGCCACCTGGGCCTTCCTGGCGCGCCTGCCGGAGGTGCGGCGGCTGCTCGGCTCGGACATCGAGGCCGCCTTCGACGGCGACCCGGCCCTGCAGATCAAGGAGGAGGCGATCTTCAGCTACCCGGGGATCTACGCCGTCACCGAGCAGCGCATCGCCCACGAGCTCTTCCTGCTCGGGGTGCCCCTCATCCCCCGCATCATCTCCGAGCATGCCCACGGCGCGACCGGCATCGACATCCACCCCGGCGCCCGCATCGGGGAGCGCTTCTTCATCGACCACGGGACCGGCGTGGTCATCGGCGAGACGAGCCGCATCGGGAACCGCGTGCGCATCTACCAGGTGGTCACGCTGGGGGCGAAGAGCTTCCCGCTCGACGAGAAGGGGATTCCCATCAAGGGCATCGACCGTCACCCGATCATCGAGGACGACGTGGTCATCTACTCGGGGGCCACCGTGCTCGGGCGCATCACCATCGGGAAGGGCTCCTCCATCGGCGGGAACGTCTGGCTCACCCACGGCGTGCCGCCGGGGAGCCGCATCACCCAGGCCGAGGTGCGGGAGGAGCGCTTCGAGCAGGGTGGGGGGATATAGGAAGCGGATGGCGCCGAAGGTGGGGAAGCTCTGGGACGCGGTCGGGAACACGCCGCTGCTCCGCATCGACTCGCTCTCGCGCCTGACCGGCTGCGAGATCCTCGGCAAGGCCGAGTTCATGAACCCGGGCGGGAGCATCAAGGACCGCGCCGCCAAGAGGATGATCCGGAAGGCCGAGGAGGAGGGGAAGCTCCGCCCCGGCTCCACCATCGTGGAGGGGACGGCCGGGAACACCGGCATCGGCCTGGGGCTGCTCGGCGTGGAGCGCGGCTACCGCGTGGTGGTGACCATGCCGGACAACAGGCCCGCGAGAAGTACGAGCTGCTCGAGGCCATGGGGGTCGAGGTCCGCAAGGTGCCCGTCGTCCCGTTCGCGAACGAGGGGCACTTCTTCCACCAGGCCCGGATCCTGGCCGAGAAGGAGGGCTGGTTCTGGGCGAACCAGTTCGAGAACACCTCGAACGGCGATTTCCACTTCGAGACCACCGGGCCGGAGATCCTGGAGCAGTGCGAGGGCAAGGTGGACGTCCTCGTCTCCGCGGTCGGCACGGGCGGAACGCTCTCCGGCACGAGCCGCTACTTGAAGTCGAAGCTCCCCGGGATGAGG
>JBAXVO010000054.1:0-16335 GCA_037129355.1 Deltaproteobacteria bacterium
TCGCGCTCCTAGTGCCCCGCCTCGGCGCTCGCCCCGGGGAGTTCCGCCGGAGCGCCCTCGGCCCGCAGGGTGCCCATCATGATGGGCACCGCCACGTTCACGAGCGTGGTGAAGACCAGCGCCCCGAGGCCGAAGATCCCGATCGCCACCATCCACTCCACCGCCGAGGGGCGGTACTCGTAGATCTCGCCCAGCGTGTCGGGGGTCATGCCCGGGATGACGAGCCCCATGCCCTTCTCGATGTAGACGCCGGAGAAGATGAGGACGCAGCCGATGTTCAGGGTCACCCAGTTCATCCGGGTCTTCCTCATCACGAAGATGAGGAAGGCCAGCACCGAGCAGATGAGGGAGAACCAGGCGAAGGGGACGAGCGCCCGGTTGTTCCCGATGCCCTGCCAGAGGTACTGCGTGTAGAGCAGGTGCTCGGTGTGGGAGTAGTACTCCTTGAAGATCTCGGCGCCGAGCAGGAAGAGGTTGAAGAACATGGCGTAGGCCATGAGCTCGGCCACCTTCCAGATGGCCTCGTCCTTGATCTCGATGGCGGTGGTCTTCCGCAGGATCTGGAAGAGGATGATCATCACCGCCGGCCCCGAGCAGAAGGCCGAGGCGATGAACTTGGGCGCCAGGATGCCGGCGTTCCAGTAGGGACGGGCCGCCATGCCGGCGTACAGGAACGCGGTGACCGTGTGGATGCCCACCGCCGCCGGGATGCTGAAGAGGACCAGCGGCACGACGAAGGCCTTGGCGTAGTCCCGCCCGCGGTAGGCGCGGTAGAGGATGTGGACCACCACCACCAGGTTCAGGATCAGGTAGAGGTTCAGCACCATCGCGTCCCAGGAGAGCATCGACTGGGGCCAGTTGGGGTTCCCGGGGCCGGGCATGATGTGGGTGAGCCGGTCGGGGCGCCCCATGTCCACCAGGATGAACATCATGCACATGATGAGGGCGCTGATGGCGAGCAGCTCGCCCAGCACCACGACTTCCTTGATGGGCTTCCAGTGGTAGACGTAGGCCGGGACCACGAGCAGCACGGCCGCCGCGGCCACGCCCACCAGGAAGGTGAAGTTGCCGATGTAGAAGGCCCAGGTCACCTGGTCGCGCATGTTGGTGGCGAGCAGCCCCTGGTTCCACTGGCGGGAGTAGCCCACCAGCCCGATCCCGATCATCACGATGAGCACGGCGATCCAGGCCTTGTAGGCCTTGCCGCCGGTGACCACCTGCCGCCCCGCTCCCTGCAAGAACTCGCCGATTGCCATGTCCGTTCCCTCGGCCGCTACGTCGCGTAGAAGTAGTAGAACTGCGGCTCGGTCGCGAGCTCCTCCTTGAAGACGAACACGCGCTTGCGGTCCATCACCTGGCGGATCTCCGACTCCGGGTCGAGCAGGTTCCCGAACTTGCGGGCCCCCACCGGGCAGATCTCCACGCAGGCCGGGTAGCGACCTTCCCGGCTCCGCTGGAGGCAGAAGGTGCACTTCTCCACCACGCCCATGGGGCGCGGCCGGTTGCCCAGGTAGTCGGTGACCGGGTTCATCTCGGCCGCCGGCAGGTTCGGCTCCGCCCAGTTGAACTTGCGGGCGCCGTAGGGGCAGGCGGCCGTGCAGCAGCGGCAGCCGATGCACCAGTCGTAGTCGATGACCACGATGCCGTCCTCGGTCTTCCAGGTGGCCTTGACCGGGCACACCTTGGTGCAGGGCGGGTGGCGGCACTGCTGGCACTGCACCGGCATGTAGAAGTGGCCGGGCTCGGGCACCTTCTCCGGGTTGTAGTAGGGGGTGGCGTGCTCGAGCGAGACGCCGTGGTCCTTCTCCATCTGCAGCACCCGGATCCACTGGATCTGGGGGTTCTTGCGCGACTGGTTGTTCTCCTTCACGCAGGCGTAGACGCAGCGGCGGCAGCCGATGCAGCGGGAGAGGTCGAGACCGTAGCCGAAGTTCACCCCGGGGATGGGCTGGCGGGCCCCGACGGTGACGGGCTTCCCGAACTGCGCCGACCACTTCTTCTCGAGCTTGCCGAGCATCGCCTGGAGCTGGTCCTTGGAGAGCTCGGAGAGGTGGCGGCGCTGCAGCTCCTCCACCACCGCGTCGGGCTTGCACCCGGACACCGCGGCGATGACCGCGCCGGCGGCGGCGGTCCGGAGGAAGTCTCGGCGCGACGGGGACTCGGCCCCGCAGCCGGCGGGCCCTTCCTGGATCACGGGGAGTCGGTTCCGGTCGCTCATCGGCCCTGCTCCTGCGGCGGGATGGGGGGCGGCTCGGGCTTGAGCGCCTTGAACCGCGGATTGTGGGGGTTGTGGCAGTTCACGCAGAGGAAATAGGTCTTCTTGCCGTTCCACATCCCCACCCGCTTGCCGTGCACGCCGACCTTCCAGTCGCGGAACTTGTCGCCGTGGCACTGGCCGCACAGCTCGTAGGACTCGGTGAAGGGGATCTGCTTCCCGTTGATGAGGTGCAGGAAGTCGCGCTTGGCGTTGTCGTGGCAGTCGAGGCACCAGCGGGTCGGGGGTCCGTGGTGCAGCTCGGCCTGCAGGTCGTCGTGGAAGGCGAGCTGGCGGGGGGTGGGATCACCCGCCTTGTCGTGGCACTGGGAGCAGGGAAAGATCCCCTCGGTGAAGGGCGGGGGCTCGGCCTGGATGTCCTGGGCGGCCGGGGCGGTTGCCGCCGGGGCCTTGGCCGTCGCCTTGGCGGGCGCGGCAGGCGGTCCCCCGGGGGCGGCGAGCGGCGCCGCGAGGATCGCGGCGGCGGCGAGGGGCAGGACCGCTCGCCAGCTGGGGATGTTCATTCGGACTCCTCCGTCTCCGCGAAGGCCGCGGCGCCATGGAAGACTAGATGGGGTGGCCGCCGTCGGGGTTGATCCCGGTCAGGCCCGCCAGGTAACCCCCCACCATTCCTGGGGCGGGATGTGGGTTCCTCACGGCGCTTCGCTCGCGCGGGCCCGCGAGGCCGGCTGGCCGGTCCGGTACTCCTTCAGGCGGTACTGGATCTTCCGCACCGAGACGCCGAGGACCTCGGCGGCGCGCGCCGTCGAGCCGCCCTCGGCATCGAGGGTGCGCAGGATGGCCTCCCGCTCGATCTCGAAGAGGCTCGCTCCCGGGATGAGGGCGCTGCCGGTCTCCTCGTCGGGACGGGCACCGCGGAGCACGGTCGGCAGGTCGTCGACACCCACCACCTCGCCCCTGCAGGCCGCGGCCGCCTCGGCCACCACGCTCTCCAGCTCCCGGACGTTTCCCGGCCAGTCGTAGGCGAAGAGCGCGGAGAGCGCACCCGGGCTGATGCCGCGCAGCCCCTTGCCGAGCGCCCGGGCGTGCAGCCCCAGGAACTGGGCGGCGAGCGCCGGGATGTCTCCCTTGCGGGAGCGAAGGGGCGGCAGCGAGAGCGAGACCACGTTGAGCCGGTAGTAGAGGTCGTCGCGGAACCGGCCGCAGCGGACCTCCTCGGCCAGGTCGAGGCGCGTCGACGCCACCACCCGAACGTCGGCGCGGAGCGTCCGCGATCCCCCCACCCGCTCGTACTCCCCCTGCTGGAGGAGCCGGAGCAGCTTCACTTGAAGCGAAGGTCCGACGCCGCCCATCTCGTGCAGGTAGAGCGTCCCGCCGTCGGCCCGCTCGATGAGCCCCTCCATCCGCTGCGGGGGTTCGCCCGCCGGCGCGGCATCGCTCCCGAACAGCCAGGCCTCGAGCAGCTGCTCGGAGAGGCCGGCGCAGGCGGCGCGCGCGAAGGGGCGGTCGCGACGCGGGGATCCTTCGTGGATCATCTCGGCGACGAAGGAGCGCCCGGCCCCGGCCTCCCCCTGCAGCAGGACCGTGGCCTTGGTCGGCGCGGCGCGCCGGATGATCTCCTCGATCGCCGCTCCCTCGGGTCCCGCGCCCACGTAGCGCAGCCGGGTCCGTGCCTGGTCCCGGAGCATCCGCGCCTCGCGGCGGAGGCGCCGCTTCTCGAGGGCGCGCTCCACGAGCGCCACGGCACGCACCGGGTCGTCGGGGAGGACGACGTAGGCATCGGCGCCGTTCCGGAGCGCCTCGATGGCCCCGGCGACGTTCTCCCGCCGGCAGGTCACGATGAAGGCAGCGTCGGACCCGCCTCCCCGGGCCAGGGAGATGACGGCCGCACAGCTCCACCCGCTGGCGCGGGCCGCGCAGAGGACCCCCTGGACCGGCGTGGCCCGGAGGATCTCGATGGCGCTCTCGGCCGTGGCGGCCTCGACGACCTCGTGCCCCTCCAGGCGGAGCTGGCCCGCGAGCTCGCCTCGCATGGCCGTGTCGGCGTCGAGGATGAGGATGCGTTCGGGGGTCACCGGGGGGTGTCGTCTGCAATTCGCGCACCGCTCGAAATTCCGGGGGAATCCATCCGGACGGCGCAACGGTTGCGATTCGACTTGATCCCGATCCATTTCCGCGCACCCAGCGGGAACGAACCCCAGAGGCGCCGGGGGTTTCCATCGGGCTCGGAACCCCGCTCCGGGCTGGACCGCCGCACCGCCGGGAGCGCATTATCTGCGCATGAGCGGAGCGATCGGCGGGCTCGAGGTGCTCCAGCGGGACATCACCCGGCTCGCGGTGGACGCCATCGTCAACGCGGCCAACCCGGCGCTGGCCCCGGGGGGTGGGGTCTGCGGTGCGATCCACGACGCCGCCGGACCCGGGCTCGAGCAGGAGTGCGCGGCCCTGGGAGGTTGCCCGACCGGCGACGTGCGGCTCACCGGCGGGCACCGACTCCCGGCCCGCTTCGTGGTGCACGCGGTCGGACCGGTGTGGAGCGGCGGCGGCCAGGGCGAGGACGAGTCGCTCGCGAGTTGCTACCGCCGGGCCATCGACGTCGCCGTGGCGGCCGGGGCGCGATCCATCGCCTTCCCGGCCGTCTCCACCGGCATCTACGGCTTCCCTCTCGAGCGGGCCACGCGCATCGCCATCGCAGAGGCCCGGGCCGGACTCCGACGCCATCCGGGGCTGGCGCGCCTGGTCCTCTGCTGCTTCTCGGCGGGGGACCTCGCCGTGTACCTGCGGATCGCGGCTGGCGCCGATCTCGACCCCTCTCCCCCGGGCGGCCGCCCGTGAGGCTTGCCGCGATCGTCCCTACGGCTTGTGGGCCGCGGGGTGCTCGGCCTGCGACCTCGGCGCGGTGCGGATGGGAGGCGGCTCCGCCTGCATGGGCGGCGCGTCCTTCTGCCAGGGAACGTCCTTCCAGGACTCGGAGTAGGGCGGGTTGGCGTAGGGGAAGCGGGTCGCGTTGTCGAGCAGCGTGAACCCGATGAGGAGCGACACCATCAACGCCGAGACCACGAGGACGAGCCGGGCCACGCCCTTCTCCTCCCACAGGTGCATGAAGAAGATGGCCACCAGCGCCGACTTCACGAGCGCGACGGCCAGCGCGATGACCACGCGGGCGGCGTAGGAGAAGTCGGTCTTCCAGACGGCGAGGGTCACGCCGGTGAGCACCATGAGTGCCGCCCAGACCATCACGTACTGGGCCGGGCCGAGGTGCTTGCCTTCGCTGTGGGTGGCGGCGGTCACGGTCGTCTCCTCAGAGGAGGTAGAGGAGCGGGAAGAGGAAGATCCAGATCAGGTCGACGAGGTGCCAGTAGAGCCCGCTCAGCTCCACCGGCGTCGAGTAGGTCGGCCCGAACTCCCCGCGGTTGGCGCGGAACGCCACCCAGGAGAGGAGCCCCATGCCGATGAGCACGTGGAGCCCGTGCAGCCCGGTCATGAGGAAGTAGAGGGCGAAGTACATGCTCACGCCCGGCCCGGAGAGGCCGGTGAAGTGGTACATGCGCCCGGGGAGCTGCCCGTCGACCCAGTGGTGGTGGTACTCGAAGCCCTTCAGCACCATGAAGGTCATGCCGAAGAGGATGGTCACGGCGAGGAACCCGACGACCTTCCGGTTCTCGCCCTGCCGGGCGTAGTGGATCGCCAGCGCCACCGTGAGCGACGAGGTGATGAGGACCACCGTGTTGGTCGCGCCCATGGCCACGTGGGCCAGGCGGCTCGCCTCCTCGAACCCGACCGGGAAGAGGAAGCGGTAGAGGGCGTAGGCGGTGAAGAGCACCGCGAAGAGCAGGATCTCGGTGGAGAGGAAGAGCCACATCCCCATGCGGGCGGCGTGCTCCTGCGTCTTCATGTCCGGGAAGTGATGGGCCAGGCGGTTGGGCGCCGCGGCGGCGTCAGTGTGCATGCTTCACCTCGGCGGCGGGACCGTCCTGGTACTCGTGCGGCCCGCGGTCGATGACCGGCGTCTCCGGGAAGTTGAGGAGGTTCGGCGGCGAGGGGGTGTTCCACTCGTACCCGCGCGAGAGCCAGGGGTTCGGGCCCGAGGCCCGCCCCTTGGCCAGGGAGGCCACCAGGTAGAAGAGGATCAGGAAGAAGCCGAACCCGAGCAGCGAGGCGCCCGCGGTGGAGGCGACGTTGAGGGCCTGGAACTGCTCCGGGTAGGAGTAGTAGCGGCGCGGCATCCCCATGTTGCCGAGGAGGAACTGGGGGATGAAGGTGGCGTTGAACCCGACGATGACCAGCACCGAGGCCGCCAGCGCCCAGCGCTCCGAGTACATCTTCCCGAACATCTTCGGCCACCAGTAGTGGAGGCCGGCCAGGAACGCCATGATGGTCCCGCCCACCATGATGAAGTGGAAGTGGGCCACCACGAAGTAGGTGTCCTGCCAGTGGACGTCGAGCGAGACGGTGGAGAGCGCGATGCCGGTCAGGCCACCGAAGACCAGGAAGTAGAGGAAGCCCATGAAGTAGACGAAGGGCGCCGAGACCTGGATGGCGCCCTGGTACAGCGTGGCGGTCCAGTTGAAGACCTTGATGGCGGTGAAGAGCCCCACGAACATCGAGAGCACGCCGAACACGCCCGAGGCGAAGGTGGACTGGCCCGAGGTGAAGAGGTGGTGCCCCCAGACGAAGAAGCCCACGAAGGCGATGCCGAGCGAGGAGAAGGCCACCGCCTTGTAGCCGAACATGTTCTTGCGGGCGGCCGACTGGACCACCTCGCTGACCACGCCCATGGCGGGCAGGATCATGATGTAGACGGCGGGGTGCGAGTAGAACCAGAAGAGGTGCTGGAAGAGGATGGGGTCGCCGCCGCGGGCCGGGTCGAAGATTCCGAACCCGAAGACCTTCTCGAAGGCCACGAGCAGGAGCGTCATCCCCAGCACCGGCGTGGCCAGCACCTGGATGACGCTGGTGGCGTACATGGCCCAGACGAAGAGCGGCAGCCGCATCCAGGTCACGCCCGGGGCGCGCATGGTGTGGACCGTCACGATGAAGTTGAGGCCGGTGACGATCGACCCCATCCCGAGGATGAAGGCGCCGAGGAGCACCGGGGCCACGGTGGTGACGGTGGTGGTGCTGTACGGGGTGTAGAAGGTCCAGCCGGTGTCGGTGCCGCCCTGGATCATCCCCCACACCGCGATGGCCGCCCCCAGGAGGTAGAGGTAGACGGAGAGCAGGTTGATGCGCGGGAAGGCCACGTCCTGCGCGCCGATCATGAGCGGGATGAAGAAGTTGCCGAAGATGCCCGGGATGGCCGGGATCATGAAGAGGAAGATCATGATCACGCCGTGGAGCGTGAACATGCGGTTGTAGGTCATGGCGTCCATGACCGTCGGGCCGGGCGTGAGCAGCTCGATGCGGATGAGGAGCGCGAAGACGCCGCCCAGGAAGAACCCGAACAGGGTCAGCGCCAGGTACATGACGCCGATGCGCTTGTGGTCGAGCGTGGTCAACCAGGACCGAACGCCCTTCTCGGCGTTCAGGTAGTTCGGCGTGTTGTAGGCCGGGCTACTTGCCGGGGACAGGGACATAGATGGGACCCTTCTGCGGCTCGGCGGTCGGGGCGTCCGTCCGCAGGGACTTGATGAACTCGGTGATGGCGGCGGCGTCGGGGGCGGAGAGCTTGCCCTGGTACGTGGGCATGACCGCCTTGTCCTTGTAGCCGGCCACGATCTCGGCGTTGGGCTCCATCATGGAGCGGGTCAGGTAGGCCTCGTCGGCCACGATGGTCTTGCCGCCCTCGAGCTTCACGGTGCGCCCGAAGAGGTCGAGCCAGGTCGGCCCGAGGTGCTGGGTGCCGTCCACGGTGTGGCACTTGAAGCACCCCTGCACCGCGGAGATCCGGCGCCCCTGCTCGATCAGGCTTCCGCGCAGGTCGGGCTCCTCGGCGGCGGTGGGCTGGCTGTCCTGCGCCCGGGGCTGGCTGCCCCGTCGCTGCTGCTCGATCCAGGCGTCCCACTCCTCGGCGGGCATGACCACCAGCTCGCCGAGCATGGCCGAGTGGCCCAGGCCGCAGTACTCGGCGCAGAAGATGGGGTAGCGCCCGGGCCGGTCGGCGTTGAACCAGATCTGGGTGTAGCGCCCGGGCAGGGCGTCCTGCTTCAGGCGCAGCGCGGGGACGTAGAAGGAGTGGATCACGTCGCGCGAGGTGAGGAGCAGGCGCACCGGACGACCGGCCGGGACCCGGAGCACGTCGGTGGAGTTGGGCCCGTCCGGGTAGGCGAACTTCCACATCCACTTCTTGCCCTGGACGTACACGTCCATGGCGCCCTTGGGAGGGGTCTGGAGCCGGACGTACTGCGGGTAACCCACCGCGAAGTAGGAAAGGAAGAGCACCAGCGGCAGCCCGATGAAGATCGCCTCGTGGATGGGCTTCGGGTCGACGATGGGGGTGCTCTGCTCCGCGGTCTTCCGGCGGAAGCGGAAGACGAACACGGTGGCGGTGGCCAGCGTCGTCCAGGCCCCCAGCATCGCGGTGACGAAGACGAAGTAGTGGAGGTAGTCGAGCTCGCGCGCCCACTGCGACGCCTGCGGCGGGAGGAAGAGGAGCTGTCGGAGGAATTCGTTGAGCTGGTTCATCGCCGGGCTCCCTTCGCCTCGCGACGCCAGAAGACGAAGAGCGTGCTGGCGAGGCCGAGGAGGACGAGGAGTGCGCCGGCGCGGACCGCCCCCAACGCGTAGGGGACGTAGCGCCGGGCCACCGGGTCGTAGCGGTAGCAGGTGAGAAGGAAGCGGTCGAAGCTCGTCCCCACCTTGCCGTCGGCGGCCTCGACCATCGCCAGGCGCAGGTCACGACCGGGGAACTCGACGCCGTAGAGGTAGCGGGAGACGCGCCCCTCGGGCGTGAGCACCAGGATGGCCGCGCCGTGGGCGTACTGCTTGGTCTCCTCGTCGAACTTGTAGCGGAAGCCCACCGCGTCGGTGACCTTCCGGATCTCCTTGTCCTCGCCCACCCAGAACGGCCAGACCTGCTTCTGGTCGGCCTTGTCGAAGGACTGGAGGTAGTGCTTCTGCCGGACGAAGGCCTGGGCCGGCTTCTCGCGCGGGTCGAACGAGATGGAGAGCGCGGTGTAGTCCTTGCCGAGCTCGAGGCCGGTCTCCTTCATGCCGCGGGCCATCCCGCCGAGCACCAGGCCGCAGAGCATGGGGCACTCGTAGTAGACGAGCGCCACCACCACCGGCTTGCCCTTGCCGAGCGCATCGCCGAGGCGAACCTGCTTGCCGTCCTGGTCGAGGAAGACCGCGTCGAGCGGGACCTGCGCGTTCAGCTTCTCCTCGATCTCCACGCCCTGGAGCGGGGCCGGCCCCTCCGGGTCGTCCTCGGCGCGCGCCGCGGCCGGGAGGCCGACGAGCAACGCGACGGCGATGGCGATGGCTCCCCTCACGGGCGATCTCCGCGGGCCACGCGGGCCATGGCGTCGCCGATGGGAACGTGGATGATGCCGGCCTTGCGGTCGACCCAGCCGAATCCGTTGAGGCGGGCGACCTGCTGCTGGCGCCACTCGGTGGGCTCGACGGCCAGCCCGAACAGGCGCTGCTCGACGATGCCGATCTTGTTCCGGCCGATCTCGGTCGGATGCGCGGCCGGCCCGTCGGGCAGCATCTCGGCGCGGGTGCGGTCGTAGCCGTAGCGGATGGTGAACCAGCTGGCCGCGGCGAAGAGGATCAGGGCGGCGGCGCCCACCGCCAGGATGCGCGGGGTGCCGATCCGATCGGGCTCGGCCCGGGTTGCGTGGTGGCTCGGGTCGCTCATTGCTGGGGCTCGTAGTGGAGGGAGTCTTCGAGGTACGGGTCGCGGACCGGCAGGATGGCGTGGCCGCGCAGGCGCGTCACCACCCAGGCGACGCAGACCCCGCCCACGCCCAGGAAGGCCGTCAGGTCCATCCAGCTGGGGCGCGGGCCGGCCGGCGAGATCCCGGGCATCACCACCCAGTAGATGTCGACGTAGTGCACCGCCATGATCCAGACGGACATGATCACGAGCGGCCGCCAGGTCCGCTTCCGCTCCCGGGGCATCAGGATGAGGAAGGGGAGGACGAACTGGAAGAGCATCAGGAAGATGCCCACCGCCTTCCAGCCGGAGTCGGTGCGCACCAGGTACCAGGGCACCTCCTCGGGGAGGTTGGCGATCCAGATGAGGAGGTACTGGGAGAAGGCGATGTAGGCCCAGAAGGCGGTGAAGGCGAACAGGTACTTGCCGAGGGAGTGGATGTGGTTCGCGTTGATGGCGCCCCGGAGCGGCTCCTCCCGGGAGGCGGCGGCGCTCGCCAGGATGAGCGCGGCGATGGCGGCCACCAGGCTCCCGGAGAACCAGTACACCCCGAAGATGGTCGAGAAGAGGAAGGCGGAGAGCGACATCTGCCAGTCGAAGGCGGCGAAGGTGAGGGCCAGCGCCACGAAGGGCAGGCCGCCCGCGCCGAGCCGGCGCATCTTGAGCTTCATGTCGGCGCCCGCGCCGCCGTCCTGGGCCAGCGACCAGCGGCGCATCAGGGCGGCCACGCCGATCCAGATGCCGAAGTAGAGGACCGCCCGGAAGAGGAAGAAGGGCAGGTTCATCCACGGGTGCCGGTGCTCCCAGAGGTGGATGGCGAGCTTGCCCTCCCCGTGCGCCCAGGGCTGGATGGGCGCGTGGGTGGCGGCGGTGGGATCGACCCAGGGGAAGATCCGGCCCGCGCCCAGCGCGATGGGGAGGAAGAGGACGGCCAGCACCGGGAAGACGGTGGTCAGCCCCTCCAGGAGGCGCCGGACCACGATGTACCACCGCGAGTTGGCGGCCTCGTTGGCCATGAGGAAGACCATGGCCGCCAGGCCGATCCCGGCCCAGTAGACGAAGGCGGCCAGGTAGGCGTAGAGCGCGCGCCGGGCGTCGAGCGCGCCCCCGGCGGCGGTGGCGGCGAGGCCGGCCACGCCGATCGCGGCGGCGCGGATCATCAGGGTGCGACCCCCGGTGAAGGGCGCGGCGGTCATCGGTTCTCCTTCTCGAGGCGCGCGCGCACGTCGGGCGGCGCCTGCTCGATGCGGGTGCCCTGCGACAGCTGGAGGGCGCGCACGTAGGCGACCACCGCCCAGCGCTCCTCGTCGCCGAGCCAGGGGCGGTAGGAGGGCATGTAGCCGTAGCCCTCGGTGATGGCGGTGTAGAAGAACCCGTCGGGGCGCTGCGGGATGGCGACGAGGGACGGCGGCGGCCGGACGGACATGTTGCGGGCCACCGGGCCCTGGCCGTCGCCGATCACGCCGTGGCAGACGGCGCAGAAGACGTCGTAGCGCTTGCGCCCCAGCTCGAGGAGCTCGGGGGTGAGCGGCACCGGGATGCGGGCCACCGGGGTGCCGTCGGCGTTGCGGCCGGTCACGGCGGCCAGCTCGGAGGGCGCGGCAGCCGGCAGCGTGCCGGGCGGCGGGGCCCGCATGGCGATCTGGTCCGGGTAGAAGACGCTCTTGCGGTAGGGCTTCACCTTGGGCTGCTGCATCATGGGGTTCACCCATTCGCAGCCGGCGGTGAGGAGCGCGAGCGCCAGGATGGGGAGCGCCCTCATGCTTCCTCCGGGACGAGCTCGACCTCGGCGGCGCCGAGGCGGCGGAGCTCCTCGGACACGGTGGACACCTGGTCGGGCTTCACCGCGACCGAGAGCCAGAGCGCGTCGATGGTGGCCGAGCGGAAGGGCTCGACCTCGAAGAGCGGATCGTAGGGACGGGGAAAGCGGAAGATCGCCATCAGCCCGAAGAAGATGGAGACGCCGGCGAGCAGCACGCCCAGCTCGAAGGTGACCGGCATCCAGGTCGGGGTGGGAACCACGCTCCGGTTGGCCACGTTGATGGGGTAGTCGACGTCGTTCGTCCACCACTGCAGGAGCACGCCGCTCACCACGCCGATGCAGGCGGCGGTGCCGGCGATGAAGGGGACCGGCGACTTCTTCAGCCGGAGCACCTCGTCCGATCCCGGCAGCGGGTACGGCGAGTAGAAGTCGAGGGCCGAGTGGCCGGCCGCCTGCAGCGCGCGGGCCGCGCCGTAGAGGGCGTCCACCGAGGGGTACTTGCCGAGGACGACGCGGGGGGTCGCGGCGCTCACGGGTGCCCCCCGGCGTGCGCCTTCTCGTGCTGGATCTCGTGGTTCAGCTCCTTCACCTCGGCGATCGCCACCGCCGGCACGAAGCGGAGGAAGAGGAGGAAGAGCAGCGAGAAGAAGCAGATGGTCCCGAGGAAGATGAACCAGTCCACCCAGGTGGGCGCGTAGATGCCCCACGAGGACGGGAGGAAGTCGCGGTAGAGCGAGATCACGATGATGACGAAGCGCTCCGCCCACATCCCGATGCCCACCAGGATGGAGGCGATCCAGAGCCAGGCCACGCTGGTGCGGGCCTTCTTCCACCAGAAGGTCTGGGGAACGACCACGTTGCAGAAGAGCATCATCCAGTAGATGCCGGCGTAGTGGCCGAACGGACGGGTCTTGAAGAACAGGAAGGCCTCGTAGGGATTCCCCGAGTACCAGGCCATGAAGTTCTCCATGAGGTAGCCGTAGGAGACGATCATGGAGGTCACGAGCATCACCTTGGCCATGTTCTCCAGGTGGCGGCCGGTGACCACGTTCTGGAAGCGGAAGACCGCGCGGGCCGGGATGATGAGGGTGAGCACCATGGCGAAGCCGCCGAAGACGGCGCCGGCCACGAAGTAGGGCGGGAAGATGGTGGTGTGCCAGCCGGGGAGCTGCGACACGGCGAAGTCGAAGCTCACGATGGAGTGCACCGAGAGCACGAGCGGCGTGGAGATCCCGGCCAGGATCAGGTACCCGACCCGGTAGTGCTGCCAGTGGCGGGAGGAGCCCTTCCAGCCCAGCGCGAAGATGCCGTAGGCGATCCGCTGCGTCTTCTTGGTGGCGGTGTCGCGCAGCGTGGCCAGGTCGGGGATGAGCCCCAGGTACCAGAAGAGCAGCGAGATGGTGAAGTAGGTGGAGACCGCGAACACGTCCCAGATGAGCGGGCTCTTGAAGTTGGGCCAGATGCCCATGGTGTTCGGGTACGGGAAGAGCCAGTAGATGGCGAACCAGGGCCGGCCGGTGTGCACCAGCGGGAACATGGCCGCCTGCATGACCGCGAAGATGGTCATGGCCTCGGCGAAGCGGTTGATGGAGGTGCGCCACTTCTGCTGGAAGAGGAGCAGGATGGCCGAGATCAGCGTGCCGGCGTGGCCGATGCCGATCCACCAGACGAAGTTGATGATGTCGTAGGCCCAGCCCACCGGCTGGTTGTTGCCCCACATGCCGATGCCGCGGGCGATGGTGACGGTCAGCCCGATGGCGAGCATGCCCGTGCCCATCGCCGCCATCCCGACCAGGATCTTCCAGGTCTGGTCGGGGGAGAAGATGGGCGCCAGCAGCTCGGTGTTGAGCTGGGCGTCGGTGGGGTGGCCCGCGATGAGCGGCATCGGGGCGAGCGCTTCGCGCTCCGCTGCGGCCTGTGCTGGAGGGGTCATGCCAGGTCCGGGTTGGGGTTGCGGATCTTGACGAGGTAGGCGGTCCGGGGCCGGGTGCCGAGCTCGTGGAGGAGGTCGTAGCGGCGGGCGTCCTCGTGGAGCTGCTTCACGCGCGACTTCGGGTCGTTCAGGTTGCCGAAGACGATGGCCTCGGCCGGGCAGGACTGCTGGCAGGCGGTCTGGACGAAGCCGATCTTCTTTCCAACGGTGCGCGCGTCGATGCGGGCCCCCTCGATGCGCTGGACGCAGTAGGTGCACTTCTCCATCACGCCGCGGGAGCGCACCGTGACGTCCGGATTGAAGAGGAGCGTCTCGACGTCGGGGACCTCGGGGCGCCAGTTGAGGAAGTTGAAGCGGCGCACCTTGTACGGGCAGTTGTTGGAGCAGTACCGGGTCCCGACGCACCGGTTGTAGACCATCTCGTTCAACCCCTCGTCGGAGTGGACGGTGGCGTTGACCGGGCAGACGTACTCGCAGGGTGCCGTCTCGCACTGCTGGCACATCACCGGCTGGGTGATGGTCTCGGGGCTGGCGGCCGGGCCGGAGAAGTAACGGTCGGTGCGGATCCAGTGCATGATCCGACCCTTCGCCACCTGCTCCTTGCCGACCGTGGCGATGTTGTTCTCCTCCTGGCAGGCGATCACGCAGGCGTTGCAGCCGGTGCAGCGCGACAGGTCGACCGACATGCCCCAGGAGTAGTCCTGCTTCGAGTAGTCCACCGGGACCTGGGCGGTGGCCGGCACGCCGCGCAGGTGATCGAGCTCCCCGCCTCCCTGCTCGTGGGCCCACTCCTTGGCCGCGAAGTCGAGCGCCAGCGGGCGCCCCTCCATGGCGAAGTGTCCCTGGGCGACGGCGAACTTGTGGCGCCCCTTGCCGGCGGCCACCGCGAGACCGGGGGTGAACCAGGCGCCCGCGTCGCGGAGCGGGTAGGCGTTCACGCCCACGCCCTTCGAGACCGCCGAGCCGTCCGTGCGGCCGTACCCGATGGCGAGGGTGACGGCGTCGTCGGCGTGGCCGGGCATGACCATCACCGGCGCCTGGACGTTCCGCTTGCCGATGGAGAGCGTGACCACCTGCCCGCCCTCGACGCCGAGCGCCTTGGCGGTGGCCTCGGAGACGTAGGCGGCGTTGTCCCAGCTCACCTTGGTGATGGGATCGGGGAGCTCCTGCAGCCAGGCGTTGCACCCGAACCGGCCGTCGAAGAGGCCGTACGAGGGGGCCAGCGCGAGCTCGAGCCCCTCCCCCTTCCCTCCGGGGAGGCGGCCGAGGGCGGCGGCGACCCCGGCGACGTCGACGGCGGGGGTCTCGGTGGGCTCGGCGGTTCCCGGGATGATCCCCTGGCGGAGCCAGCGGTCCCACTGGGCGTCGAAGGCGACCGGGTCGAGGCCGGTCCGGGCCGTCCAGTGGGCCTTCACGTGGCGAAGCGCACCGCGGTCGCCGGCGTCGACGAAGGCGGCCAGGAGGTCGATGGCGGTGGTGCTCTCGTAGAGCGGCGCGATGAGGGGCTGGACCAGCGAGGCGAGGCCGTCGCGGGAGCGGCCGTCGCCCCAGCTCTCGAAGGGGTGGCTCTGGGCGACCTTCCAGCTGCAGCGGCGGGAGGTCTCGTCCTCGCGGAGCGTGAGGTAGATGGCGTTGGGCACCCGGGCGAGGAGCGCGCCCAGGTCGATCCCGGCCGGCGCGGCGTGCACGGGGTTCCAGGCGGTGACGACGAGCGTGTCGAGCTTGCCACCCTCGATCTCCCGGGCCAGCGCGGGGAGCGCCGACGACGACGGAGCGTCGGGGAGCAAGGGGCGCGAGTAGCGCACGGTGGCGCCGACGTTCCCGAGCGCCGCGTTCATGGCGTGGGCGAGCGCGTGGACGGCGGCCGGCTGCCGGATGCCGACCAGCACGACCGAGCGGCCGCGATGTGCGGACAGGTCGGCGGCCACGGCCTTGGCGGCACGGGCCAGTTCCGGCGGGAGGGCCGGCGCGACCGGGACGACGCCGAGGTTCGCGGCGACGGCGCGCGCGAAGGCGGCCACCTCCGAGCCCCGCATCCGGAAGCGGTGATCGGCGCTGCCGCCGGTGAGCGTCATCGCCGGCTCGGCGACGTAGAGCCGGCTCATCTCGGCCCCCGGCTCCCGCCGGCGCGCGAACTCGCGGGTCAGCCGGAGCGAGTCGCCCTGGCCGGAGAGGAAGTCGGCGTCGAGCGAGAGGATGGTGCGGGCCTGCTCCAGGCTGGGGCGGACGTCGAGGGGACGGCCGAAGGCGATGCGGGCGCCCTCGGCGGCGTTCTCCTCGGTGACCGGCGCCCAGGCGTGGACGCGGGCCCTGGGGAAGCGGGCCCGGATCTGGCGGAGCAGGTCGGCCTGCGTGGGAGAGGCGTCGGGAGCGACGAGGAACGCCAGGCGCGCTCCGCCGTCGGCCTCGTGCCCCTTCGCGAGCTTCTGGAGGTCGGCGAGCAGCCCGCGCCAGGAGAGCGGGTTGCCGCCGCGGGAGTAGCCGCGGGCGCGTCCCGGGTCGTAGAGGTCGAGGAGCGTGCCCTGGTCCCAGGTGGACGAGGCGCCCTGGCTGGTGGGGTGCGCGGGGTTGCCCTCCACCTTCACCGGGCGGCCGTCGGCGCTGGCGAC
>JBAXVO010000540.1:0-1759 GCA_037129355.1 Deltaproteobacteria bacterium
CGGCCCGGTCGGTGTAGCCGCAGACCGCGATGCGGTTCAGCGTCGGGTTGGCCGCGATGGCCTGGAGGACGCCGCTCACGCCGTTGTTGAAGCTCCGCGCGAACTTGATGCTCCCGTCGGTCGCGGAGAGGCCCAGCAGGTAGTCGATGGGGGTGTTGAGGGCGTTCGCGGCCGAGGGCGTCAGGACCCCGGTGAACTGACCGATGCTCGCCACGGTGCCGTCGGCGGTGACCGCGATGCCGCTCGGCTGCTGATCGAGGGAGTCCCCGAGGTTCACCGCCCAGACGGCGGTCCCGTCGGGCCCGTACCTGGCCACGAAGGTGTCGGTTCCCCCCGCCGAGGTCAGGGTGAAGGCGTCGAAGATCTTGGTGGGGAGGCCCAGGGAGCCGGTGACGTAGGACGATCCGTCGATCCCGACGGCCAGCCCCTGGAGGTTGATGAGCTCCAGCCCCCTCGCCACCTGCGGCCGGGGCAGCAGTGCGCCGGGGCCGGCCTTGCACGCTCCGTCGGCGAGGTCGCAAGTCTGACCCGACGGGCAGACCCTGGCCGCGCCCGCGGAGCACTGGCCGGTCGCCGGGATGCAGGCGCCCGGGTCGTGGCACAGGTCGGAGGGCGTGCAGGTCACGCCGGTGCAGAGCCCTGCCGGGGCCTTGCAGATTCCGTCCGCGAGGTCGCAGGTCAACCCCGCGGTGCACACCTTGGCGGCGCCGGCGAGGCACTGCCCCGTGGCCGGTTCGCAGGCCCCGGCCTCGTGGCACGAATCCGAGGGCGTACAGGTCACGCCGCCACAGAGGTTGGTGGTGCCCTTGCAAGTCCCGTCGGAGGGATCGCAGACCTGTCCCGTCTGGCAGGTGACGCCGTTGCACTTGCCGTCGAGCGACCCGTTCGGCGGAAGCTGGATGCTGGCCGTGGTCCTGCCCCCTCGCAACGGGCCATCGGTGACGGTCAGGGTCACGTTGCAGGCGACCGTGGGCCCGGGCATGGAGAGGTGCGGCGTCGCGTTTCCGTAGGGGATGTGGAAGTCGAAGGTGAGCCCCGGGCAGCTGGAACTCCAGCCGTACGAGAGCGGATCGCCATCGGGATCGGCGGCCACCGCGGTCAGGTCCCCCTCGAGCGTCGCTCCGAGCACGATGCGCCCCGTCAGGCCGGAGACGATGGGGGAGTTGTTGATCACCGCCACGATGGTGATGTCGCCGACCTGCGTGGTGACCGTGATCGACAGCGAGGCCGTGACGGCCGCCCCGCGCGCGTTGGCCACCGAGATGGAGAGCTGGCAGGTTCCTTCCGCGCCCGGGGCGGTCCAGGTCGGCGAGGCCGTGCCCGCGGCGTCGAAGGAGCCGCAGCTCGAGCGCCACCAGTAGGTGAGCGGCCCGGGCCCGCCTGCGTCGTGGGCGTTCACCGAGACCCTGGCGCTCCTCCCGGGAGCGACCATGGTCCGGGACATCGTCAAGGAGTCGATCACCGGGAAGGTCATCACCGGCCCCGGGGGCTCGGTGCCGTTCAGGAAGACGGAGACGACGGCCGCGGCGCCCGGCTCGATGTCGCTCTTCCCCTCTCCCTGGAAGAGCAGCTTGGCGTCCTTGTCGAGCGCCACCACTGCGAACCGGCGACCGGGGCCGGCCGGGACGTCGTTCACCCGCCCCGTCCACTGGTCCCCGCTTCGAACCAGGTCCTGGACGATGTCGGGAAAGTCGGGGCCGTCACCCGGGGTGACGGTGACCGTCACCCGGGCGATGGGGGCGCAGGCGGACGCGGTGCC
>JBAXVO010000541.1:0-1749 GCA_037129355.1 Deltaproteobacteria bacterium
GACCCGCGACGGCGACGGCTCGTCGCGCACCACGGTGGACGACGTGGTGGCGCGCCACGTGAGGCGCCCCCGAGCCGAGGCGAAGGTCCGCCCGGTACCGGTCGTCACCCGGGCAGTGGTCGAGGAGGCCGAGCCATGCCGCTCCGCGTGAAGAGCGTCTCCGGGACGAGGACCCTCGCAGCGGTCCGATCCAGCGGTGCCCACTCGAAGGACCGGCACGTCAAGGCCTTCCAGATCGCCTCCCTCGAGCTGGACCGGACCCGCCGGATGCGGGAGTGGCGGACGGCGCGCGACCGGATGAACGACCTCGGTGAGCGGGTCCGGCAGGTGGACGCGCAGATCGCGACCTGTCGGGCAGAGCTCGGTGTCGCCGGTCCGCCGGAGGACGAGGATCGACCGGCATCCCGGGGAAAGCGCCGCACGATCCGGTACGGCTGACGTAGGGTGGGACATGGCGAACACGGGACGCTACCTGTACGGGCTCATCCGGACGAAGGAGGACGTCGACTACGGCGCCATCGGCCTGGCGCACGAGGGGAGCCCGGGACGCGTGCGGACGGTGCTCGTGGACTCGATGGGCGCGGTGGTGAGCGACTTCGCGTCCGGAGGCCGGCTCCTCCCCCTCCGCAAGAACCTCGAGCCCCACAACCAGGTGATCCGCGAGGTCATGAAGGGCACCACCGTGATCCCCATGACCTTCGGCCACGTGGCCAAGACCGACGAGGCGATCCGGAAGCTCCTTCGTCTTCACCGCGAGGCGATCGGCCTCCAGCTCGACCGGGTGAGCGGTGCGGTCGAGATGGGGCTCAAGGTGAAGTGGGACGTCGAGAACATCTTCGACCACGCGGTGAAGATCGATCCCGGACTGAGGGAACGCCGCGACCAGGTCTTCGGGCGCACCGGCGGCGGGCAGAACGCCAAGATGGAGCTGGGCAAGCTCTTCGAGGAACGGCTGAACCTGGAGCGGGAGGAGCAGACCGATCGCCTGCTCGAGCTCCTCCAGCCCATCGTCCGCGAGGCCAAGGTCAACGTCCCCAAGAACGAGAAGATGGTGATGGACGCCGCGTTCCTGGTGGACCGGGACGGGCAGAAGGCCTTCGAGGCCCGTGTCGACGAGATCGCCAAGGATTTTCCCGACGAGTACGTGTTCGACCTCAGCGGGCCGTGGGCGCCGTTCCACTTCGTCGACCTCGACCTCGGCCTCGACGCGGAGAACGGGTGAGCCCCAGGGTCCTCGACCCGGTCCGGACGGTGGGCGCCGGTACGGCCGCGCAGGAAGCGCACGACGTGGTGTGCTCCTTCTGCCGGGGCACGGGGAAGGACCCCTTCGGGATCATGTCCGCGCTGTCGGCCTGCTGCGTCTGCGGCGGCAAGCGGGTTCTCCGGCTGCATGGACCTCACCGGGGCTGCCCCCACTGTGACCGCACCGGCGCGGTGGGAACCTTCACCTGCGGTGTCTGCCGGGGAACCGGGTTCCTTCCGGTGGCCGTCGGCCGGACCGAGCCTTGCCCCGACTGTGGTGGAACGGGAAGCTCGAGGGACAACGAGCACCTGTCGTGCCTGAGATGCCGCGGCCAGGGGTTGGTGTCGGCCAGCTCAGGCTCGGCGTGATGCCTGCTGGCCAGGGATTCCCCCGATCGGATAGCCTCATCCCTCCGGGGGGGTGCGATTGTCCGAAGGCACTGGGGAGCCGAGCGGTCCGCGAACGGGCGTGAAACCCGGGGCGTTGACCGCGCTGCTTCAGGAGGT
>JBAXVO010000542.1:0-1747 GCA_037129355.1 Deltaproteobacteria bacterium
GACCGGCGCCCCCCCGCTGCCCGCCTCCACGGTCATGCGGGCCATGGCATTCCTCCAGTCCGGCCGCCCCGACGAGGCCGAGCGGATCGCCGCCCCGGTGGCCGCGCTCCCCGGCCCGGGCGAGCCCGGTGCCGCCCGGTTCATCCTGGCCCGCGCCGCCGCCCGCCAGGGGCGCATCGACGAGGCGGTCACCCGCTACCGGCAGGTGTCCCGGGAGCGCCCCGTCGTCCCCGGCCTCACCGCCATCCAGCAGGCCGACCTGCCGGACGACGCCGCCTACCTGGCCGCCTGGCTTCCCTACGACGCCGGGCGCTTCTCGGAGGTGGCGACGGGGCTGCGCCGCTTCCTCCGCGAGCGGCCGACGGCCCGCCGGGCCCCCGACGCACGCTGGTTCCTCGCCTGGTCCCTGCTCCGGTCCGGTGACCGGAAGGCGGCCCGGGCCGCCTTCGGCGAGCTCGCCAGCCGCGAAACGGGCCAGGCGAGGGGCGCGGCCCTCTACTGGCTCGGAAGGACCGATCCCGGACCCGGTGCCGCGGCCTCCTTCCAGGCGGCCTTCACCGAGGTCCCCGGCGGCTGGTACGGGCTGCTCGCCGCGGCCCGCCTCGAGGCGCTCTCGCTCCCGACCCCACCGGTCGACCCGCTTCCGCCGTCGGCGCTTCCCGACCCCCCGCGCGATCCCCGGCTGTCGGCCTCCCTGGCGCTCGCCGTGGAACTCGCCGGCACCGGCCTGAGGGAGGAGTCGGTCACCCTCCTCCAGCGCCTCTCCCGGTCGCCCGACGCCCGCTCCCAGGCGGTCCACCTCGCCGAGGTGGCGGCCTTCTGCGGCGACGCCGAGGTCCCCTACCGGATGGCGCGTGACTTCATTCCCCCGGGGCTCCGCGCCCAGCGCTGGTCCTACCCCGATGCCCTGCCCGACGTGCTCCGCCCGACCGCCCGCGCCCTGGGCGTGGACCCCTCGCTCGCCCTCGCCGTGATGCGCCGGGAGTCGGCATTCATCTCCTCGGCCCGGAGCGGCGCCGCCGCCGAGGGGCTCCTGCAGCTCCGCCCGGAGACCGCGCGCCGGATGGGCTCGGTCGCCGGGCTTCCCGGCGACGCCGACCTGACCGACCCCGCCGCGAACGTCCGGCTCGGGATCGCCTACCTGGGGCTCCTCGCCGACCGCTTCCCCGTGCCGGTCCAGGCCCTCGCCGCCTACAACGCCGGACCGGTCGCCGCGGAGAAGTGGAGCCGCGCCCGGGCAGGTCTCCCGCTCGACGAGTGGGTCGAGGACATTCCCTACCGGGAGACCCGCCAGTACGTCCGGGCCGTCCTCGCCGACCGGGCCCGGTACCGGAAGCTCGCCGGGGAGCCCCCGGTCCCGATCGACCCGTCCGCGCCGGTTCCACCGGCCGGTCCGGGCGTCGCCTTCTAGCCTCCGGCCGCGCCCCGCATCACCCTCAGGATCGCCTCGCCGGCCCGCTCCATGACCTTCGGCGTGACGCCGGGGATGGAGCGGACGGCCGCCTCCGCGCTCGGCCGGCGCCGCGCCAGCTCGACGAGGGCCGTCTCCGGGATGACCTTGAAGGCCGGCTTGTCGACGGCCGACGCCCGCTCCTAGCGCGCGATTCAGAGCTCGCGGAGCACCTTCTTGCCCTCCTGCTCGAGCTACCGCACCCCCTACAGCTTGCTCCCCCCTTTCTGATCGAAGACGCGAGCATGGGCCTTCGCCGCGGCGACCCGGTCGAACTCCTTCCGGGCCTCGTCGGCC
>JBAXVO010000543.1:0-1747 GCA_037129355.1 Deltaproteobacteria bacterium
AAGCTCCTGCGCCGCGAGCAGGGGGCGAAGGGGCAGTGGTACGTGCACCCGGTGTGACGAGGGGCGCCAACCCGATTGGGTCAGGCCGCCCAGCGGGCATACCCTTGTGGGGCATTTGACCACCGGTCTCGCAGAGCCCCACGCGGGCGCCGCGCAAGTCGATGAAAGGAAAGCGTATTTTTAGGGCCTGAGCCTGTCGCCATCGGGTTCGGTTGTTGCACCGGGCACCAGTTCGATCGAGTCGGTCGACCTGTCCCCGGAGCCCGATGAAGCCCTTCAAGATTGCCGTCGCCGTCCTTCTCGCCGCGGTCGCAGGTCGAGGGCAGGCGTTCCATTCGGGCGGAGTCGCCGAGTGTGAAGGCTGCCACTCGATGCACAATTCCTTCGAGGGCAGCGCCAACGTCACCGGCATGCCGCAGTACCAGTCCGGGCCGTACCTCCTGAAGGCCCAGGACCAGTCGAGCACCTGCCTCAACTGCCACCAGTCGGCGGACACCGCCCCGACCGGCTACCACGTCTCGACGGCCGGGGTGACGCCGCTCGACTCGACCTCCCCGGTCGAGATGACGCCGGGCGGAGACTTCGCCTGGCTGAAGAAGACCATGACGGGCAAGATCCGCGGCACCCTCACCACCTGGGACGGGGAGCGGCACGGGCACAACATCATCGCGGTGGACTACGGCTACGCCCAGGACAAGGTCCACGGGGCGGCGCCGGGAGGGACGTACCCCGCCGCGAACCTCCACTGCTCCTCGTGCCACGACCCCCACGGCCGCTACCGCCGGTTCGCGGACGGATCCAACGCGACCACCGGCCTGCCGATATTCAACTCCGGGTCCTACACGACGAGCGCGCCCCCCGTCGCGGGAGTCTCGGCGGTCGGGGTCTATCGCAAGCTCTCCGGGGTCGGCTACCAGCCGAAGTCGCTCCAGGGCTCCTTCGCGTTCACGAACCCGTCTCCCGATGCGGTCGCGCCGGCAAGCTACAACGGGGTCAACACGACCATCGCCGGCACCTTCGACCGCGTGGCCTACGGAAGCGGATTCTCGGAGTGGTGCGCCAACTGCCACGCGGCCATGCACCTCGACGGCTACACGTCGGGCACGAAGGGGCTCGTCCACCCCGCCGGCAACGGCGCGAAGTTCACGGCGGCAGTCGTGGCGAACTACGCCGCCTACGTCTCCTCCGGGATCATGACGGGCACCGGCGCGCAGTACAGTTCCCTCGCGCCGTTCGAGACCGGAAACGGCAAGACGCTCGCGGACTACACGGCGCTGAAGGCCTTCCAGGCCAGCCCGGCTGCCCCCACGACGTCGAGCAACGTGATGTGCCTCTCGTGCCACCGCAGCCATGCCTCTGCCTTCGAGAGCAAGACCCGGTACTACCTCGGGAACGAGTTCATGACGGTCGCCGATTCGTCGAGCCTCGCGGCGTACGACACCTCGACCACCGAGAACAAGATCAACCAGGGCTACAGTGCGGCCCAGCAGGAAGCCGCCTACAATGGACGCCCCGCATCGGTGTTCGGGCCATTCGCACGCAACTACTGCAACAAGTGCCACGCCAAGGACTGAAGTCGCCCGATCCAGAACCGGCCCCCGGGGGACGACGAGTCGCCTGGCTCTCGCTCCTCCTCTTCCTGGGCACGTTCGCGCTCTTCGCGCGCACGGCGTCGCACGGCTTCATCGCCTACGACGATCCCGGTTACGTCACGGGCAACCGGACAGTCCAGGACGGGCTGACCTGG
>JBAXVO010000544.1:0-1743 GCA_037129355.1 Deltaproteobacteria bacterium
GGAGAGAGCCGAATGAAGATCCACCGTCGCCCGGCACGCGTGCTCGCGTGGCTGGCGTGCGCGCTGTTGCTCGCGCCCGCCGCCGCCAGCGCGACCACCGTGAAGAAGCAGCTCAACATCGTCGACCTGCTCCAGGAATCGGAGCTCATCGTCCGCGGCCGGGTGAAGTCGGTCCAGGACGGCATCGACGCCCGCGGCATCCCCTACACCGAGGTCACGCTCCAGATCTCCGAGGCGCTGAAGGGGCAGCCGGGCCAGGAGTTCACCTTCCGCCAGTTCGGCCTCCTCGCCCCGAAGCGCATGGGCGACGGCCGCGTGAACCTCATGGTCACCCCGGCCGCCTGGTCCACCTATGCGAAGGGGGAGGAGTCGATCTTCTTCCTGCGCCGCCCGGCCTCCTGGACGGGGCTGCGCACCACGGCTGGCCTCTCGCAGGGGCAGTTCCGCGTGTCGGCGGCCGGCGCCGCCAACGCCATCGACAACAAGGGGCTCTTCGAGCGCGTCGCCGTCGACCCGGGTCTCCTGGGCGACGCCGAGCAGCGGGTGATGGGAACCACCCACGGGGCAGTGAACGCCAGGACCTTCACCTCGCTCATCAAGCAGGCCGTCGAGGGCAAGTGGGTCGAGAACGGAAGGATGCGCCATGCGGATCGCTAGCCGGAAGCTGCTCCTCACGCTGCTCGCGGCCTTCGCCGCAACCCCGGCCCTCGCCGGTGGCCCCCTCATCGTCGACTCCGTCACCGGCAAGCCGTGGCGCTACGCCCCGGGCGTCGTCGTCCCCGTCTACACCGACCTGGGCGACTACTCCTTCCAGAGCGCCTGGTGGGTCGATCCCCCGGTGGACTACGTCTTCTCGAACGCCGTCGGCGTGGACCAGGTGAGGAAGGGCTTCGCCAGCTGGTCGGCCGTGCCCACCTCGTCGTTCCGCGCCGCCGTCGTCGGCGACTTCGCCAGCATCGGCCTGCCCGACATCACCGGCCAGAACGCCCAGCTCGTCATCGGCGCCTGGAACGGCGGCGGGATCCAGGTGATCTTCGACGCCGACGGGACCATCTTCTCCGAGTTCTTCGGGGTGAGCCCGAACGTCCTCGGGATCTCGACCCCCGAGTTCGGCGACGAGGTCACCGGCTACATCACCGAGAGCTGGACGCTGCTCAACGGCCAGGCGATGTACACGGACGACCCCGACGCGGCCCACTACCAGGGCGTCGCCACCCACGAGTTCGGCCACGCCATCGGCCTCGCCCACACCCAGACCAACGGGGCCGCCTACTTCTACGGGATGTACGTCGGCGAGCGGCCCGGTCCGCAGAGCTGCACGTCGCTGCCCTACCGGACCGACGTGGGCCCGCTCGACGTCGAGACCATGTACCCGTTCACCGACCCGTGGCCGGGCTCCGACGTCGGGCTCGGCATGGCCCACGTCCACAGCACCGACGACCGGGCCGCACTCTCCGACCTCTACCCGGGCAAGGGCTGGCCGGCCGCCACCGGAACCATCACCGGCAAGGTCCTCGGGCTCGACGGACGCACCGAGCTGACCGGCGTGAACGTGATCGCCCGCAACCTCGACGATCCCTTCACCGACGCCAACTCCTCCCTCTCCGGGGAGTGGACGCAGGGGCAGTTCGGGCCGGACGGCTCCTACACCCTGAACGGCCTCAAGCCGGGCGCCCGCTACGTGATCTACGTCGACGCGGTCGTCGCCGGCGGCTTCCCGACGCAGCCCATGTGGTTCCTCCC
>JBAXVO010000545.1:0-1734 GCA_037129355.1 Deltaproteobacteria bacterium
CTACGGCGTGCTCTGGATGTCGCGCCAGGCCCTGGCCGCGGCGCTCGACCTCACGGGGGCGTTCAACTCGGTCGCCGTGCGCCTGGCCCCGGGCGGCTCGGAGGAGGAGGTGATCGCGTCGCTGGACCGGCTGCTGGCGCGGTTCGGCGGGCGCGGCGCCTACGGCCGGGAGCTCCAGACCTCCCATCGGCTGGTCTCCGACGAGATCTCCCAGATGCAGGTGATGGCCACCACCATCCCGGTGGTGATCCTGGGCGTGGCGGCCTTCCTGCTCGCGCTGGTCCTCTCCCGCATGGTGTCCACGCAGCGCATGCAGATCGGCACGCTCAAGGCGCTCGGGTACGGGAGCGGCGCCGTGGGGCGCCACTATGCGGCGCTCGCGCTCGTGCTGGTCGCGGCGGGCTCCGCGGTAGGGATCGCCGGTGGATTCTGGCTGGGCCGCGCGCTCTCTTCGGTCTACGCGCGCTACTACCGGTTCCCCGCCATCCTCTACGAGCGGGAGCCAGGCGTGGCGCTGGCGGCCGCCGCGCTGGCCGTGACGGTGGCGCTCCTCGCCGTGTCGGGCGCGGTCCGCCGGGCGGTCCAGCTCGCCCCGGCGGAGGCGATGCGCCCCGAGCCCCCGCCGACGTTCCGCCCCTCCTGGCTGGAGCGCGCGGGGCTGGGGCGGCTGCTCTCGCCGGAGGGCCGGATGGTCCTCCGGGACCTGGGAAGGCGGCCGATGCGCGCCGCACTCTCCGCGGCGGGGATCGGTGCGGCGGTGGCGTGCACCATGGTGGCGGCCTTCACCCGGGATGCGTCGTCGACCCTCGTCGATCACGAGTTCGGTCGGGTGGCCCGGGAGGACCTGGTGGTCCACTTCACCCAGGTGCTCCACCCCGGGGCCGCCCGGGAGCTGCGGACCCTCCACGGGGTGCGGCGGGTGGAGCCGTACCGCGCCGTCGCCGCGGCCCTGGAATCGCGCCACCGGAGCCACCGGATCGCCGTGACGGGGCTCGAGCCCGGGTCCCGCCTGCACCGCGTGGCGGACGCCCGGAGGGGGATCGTGGAGGTCCCCCCCGAGGGGCTCGTGCTGAGCCGCCGGCTGGCCCGGAAGCTGGAGGTGGCCCCCGGCGACCCGGTGCGGATCGTCTTCCAGGAAGGGGCTCGCCACGCCGCGGAGGTGCCGGTGGTGGCCCTCGTCGACGACCTGGTCGGCCTCCAGGCGGTGATGTCCCGGGAGGCGCTCGGCCGGGCGACGGGCGAAGGACCGGTCGTGTCGGGAGCCTTCCTCGAGATCGATCCCGCCGCGGCCGTGGACGTCGGACGGCGCCTGCGGGGCATGCCGCGGGTCGCCGGCGTCGCGCTCATGGACGCGACCCGGACCTCCCTCGAGCGGATGATGGAGGACAGCCTCCTCTGGTTCACCGGGATCCTGACCCTCTTCGCGGTGATCATCTCGGTGGGCGTCGTCTACAACGGCGCCCGGCTGGCGCTCGCCGAGCGGGAGCGGGAGCTCGCCACCCTCCGCGTGATCGGCTTCACGGTCGGTGAGGCCTGGCGGATCGCCATCGGCGAGCTCGCGGTGCAGGTGCTGATCGGCCTGCCCGTCGGCTGGCTCGCCGGGTGGGGCTTCGTCGAGCTCACGGCCTGGGCCACGGCGTCCGATCTCATGCGGCTGCCCGCCGTGGTGAGCCTGGCGAACGCCACCCGCGCCACCGCGGTGGTGGTGGTCGCCGCGCTGGTCGTATCGCTCTG
>JBAXVO010000546.1:0-1725 GCA_037129355.1 Deltaproteobacteria bacterium
GTCACCGGGCAGGGCGGCTTCAGCGTCGTGGCCGCGGGCATCTCCGAGGCCCTCATCACCACCGCGGGCGGCATCGCGGTCGCCATCGAGGCGGTCATCCTCTACAACATGCTGAACGTCCTCGCCGGCCGGCTCCAGCTCCAGCTCAAGCTCCTCACCGAGGAGTTCCTGGAGATCGTGAAGGAAGTCCGCGCCGCGCCGGAAGGCGCCCAGGAGTCCTGACATGTCGATGAGCACACCCGACGACGAGGGCGGAACGGGCACCGGCGGCGGCATCTTCGCCGACATCAACATCACGCCCCTCACCGACATCTTCCTCGTCCTCCTCATCATCTTCATGGTGACCACCACGGCCATCGCCGAGGCGGGTGGGCAGAACGGCGGCATCAAGGTCAGCCTGCCCAAGGGCGGGCAGGCCAACGCCGTGAAGGAGGTCCACGACCTCGCCATCGCCGTGCTCTCCGACGGCCGGGTGGTGGTGCAGGGCAAGGTGGTGGATCAGGACGGGCTGAAGAAGGTCCTCGAGAAGGCCCGCGCCGAGAACCCCGAGACGCTCGTCCTCGTGCAGGCCGACGAGGGCGTGGCCCACGGGAAGGTCGTGGCGGTGATGGACATGGCCCGGCGGGAGGGGCTGCCGCGCCTCGCCATCGCCACCCGCGCCGACTCCCCGTAGGGGAGGGCTCCTCGACCCGGAACCGTCGTCCGGGTACAGTCGGGACGTGGCCAACCCTCCCAGGAAGCGGCTCGGGGAGATCCTCCTCGAGGCCGGCATCATCGACGGCACCCAGCTGCAGGCGGCCCTCGGCCACCAGCGGCGCTGGGGCGGGCGCATCGGCCAGGCCCTCATCGATCTCAAGATGGCCACCGAGGAGCAGATCGTCTCCACGCTGGCGACCAAGCTCGGCTTCGAGCGCGCGCCGGTGGAGTCGGTGGAGTACGGGCCCGGGCTCGAGCTCGCCCTGCGCCTCGTCCCCCACGAGTTCGCCGAGCGCAACCAGCTCCTCCCCTTCGCGGCCGACACCACGCACCTCTGGGTGGCCATGGCCGACCCCACCAACATGGGGGTGATCGACGAGCTGGCCTTCCGCACCGGACGGAACGTGAAGCTCTCCATCGCCGGCGATCGGGAGATCGCCCGCGCCATCCGGCGCCTCTATCTCGGCGACAAGAAGGGCGTGGAGGCCATCGCGCTCGACGAGCAGGACGACGCGCCCGTGGAGATGATCGGGTCGCTCGACCAGGGGTACACCCAGGGACTCGACGACTACTTCACCCGCGAGCCGGAGCGGGCGGCTCCTCCCCCGCCGCCTCCACCTCCCGTCGCGCAGGCGCCGGCCGGTCCGCCGCCGCCGCTGCCCCCCCGCCCGACCTCCGGCCCCGAGGCGCGCCTCGCCGCCGCCGTCCGCACGCTGCGGATGGAGGACGACGTCCCGCCCCCGCCCCCGCCGAGCGCCCGGCCCCTCCTCACGCCCACGCCGAATCCCGCCGAGCTCATCGTCGAGATCGAGCCGGAGGGGAGCTTCACCTTCGGCCCGCGCGTCGAGGCCATCCTCGACGGGCTGGAGCGGATCGGCGGATCGGACGGCTGCCCGCCCGAGCTGGGGCGCCTGGCCCGCTTCTCGTCGGCCATGGTGAAGCTGCTCGTGCAGAAGGGCTTCGTCTCCGAGGACGAGCTGGCCCAGGCCTACGTCCAGGCCGAGCGGGGCGCGCTCAAGCGCTAGCGCC
>JBAXVO010000547.1:0-1724 GCA_037129355.1 Deltaproteobacteria bacterium
TGGTGCGCGTGCGCGCCCCGGGCGGCGAGCGCGAGTACGAGATCGGGAGCGTCGAGTTCATCGAGGAGCCGGTCGCGTCCGACCCGGAGTAGCCGGCGGGGGAGGGGCATGGCTCCGCGCGACGTCCCCGCACCGCCTCCCGGAGCCCGCGAGCTGACGGCGCTCTTCGCGCCGCTGCGCTTCGCCGTCCGGCAGGAGGAGTCCGGGCTCGCCCGCCTGGCCGGCCTGGGCGGGACCATCCGGGGCGCAGTGGACCTCGCCCGTTCCGCAGGCGCCTCCCCGGCTCCGGCTCTCGACCGTCTCGCCGCCGCGGGTGCGGCGCTCGACGGGTTGCCCGGTGGCAAGCGGCTCGCCGCGCTGTGCCGGATCGCGGCCGACCTGGGGACGCTGGTCCCGCTTCCCGAAGATCTGGAAATGCTGGCCCGCCGGGGGAGGATCCCCGAGCCCGGCGCCGCCAAGACGACCGCTGCGATGCCCGGTGCACCCCGGCCGACGACGGCGCCGAGGCCCCGGGCCGCCCCGCCGCCGCCGCCCGTTCCCGGGAACGACCGGGCCGGCCGGGCCGAGCGGAGGCGCCGGCTCGCCACCCCGCTCGAGGCGGTCCCCGGCACGCACCCGGCGCCGCGGGCCCTCCTCGAGGAGCGCGGTCGGAGCACGGTCGAGGCCGCCCTCGAGTTCCTCCCGCGCGCCTGGCAGGACCGGACCACGCTCCGCAAGGTGGCCGACCTCCGCATCGGAGAGCCCGGGATCGCGGTGGTGACCGTCCGGACCGTCCGCACCCAGCGGATGCGGAACGGCAGGCCCCTCCTCAAGGTGGGGACGGCCGACGGGCAGAGCCGCCTCGACCTCGTCTTCTTCAACCCGCCGCCGTGGCGGCAGCGGCAGTTCGTGGTGGACGAGCAGGTCCTCGTGTCCGGAACCCTGACCGAGGGGTTCGGAGGCGTGCGGCAACTGGCCCAGCCCGACGTGGAGAAGCTGGGGGAGGGGGACTCCGCCAACTTCGGGCGCATCGTGCCCATCTACCCGGGACCCGCCGACCACCAGCACCCGGCACTGCGCAAGCTGATGCGCCGGCTCGTGACCGACTACGCGCCGCTCTGCGTGGAGGAGGTCCCGGAGTCCATCCGGGAGAGGCAGCATCTCCTGGGACGGAGCGAGGCCATCGCCCAGGTCCACTTCCCTTCGCCGGGCACGGATCTCGTCCGGGCCGAGGGGCGGGCCAGCGAGCCCTTCCGGCGGCTCGCCTTCGAGGAGCTCTTCTTCCTCCAGCTCGCGCTCGCGCTCCGGCGCCGTGGGGTCCGGCGGGAGGCGGGCATCGCCTTCGACGTGTCGCCGGCGGCCCGGAAGGCGGCCCGCGCCCGCATCCCGTTCACCTTCACCGGGGCGCAGGAGCGGGTCTTCGCGGAGATCGCGGAGGACATGGGGCGCGAGGAGCCGATGCACCGGCTCCTGCAGGGGGACGTCGGGAGCGGGAAGACCGCCGTCGCCTTCGCGGCGGCCATGCTGGCGGTCCGCTCCGGCTGGCAGGCGGCCATCATGGCCCCCACCGAGATCCTCGCCGAGCAGCACGGACGGACGCTCGGACGCTGGCTGGCCGGATCGGGGGTCGGGCTCGCCGTGGTGGGCGCCCGGTCCCGGGGGAAGGGGCAGAAGGAGGCGCGAGAGGCGTTGCGGACGGGGAGCGCCGGGATCGCGGTCGGGACCCACGCGCTGCTCGAGGAGGG
>JBAXVO010000548.1:0-1721 GCA_037129355.1 Deltaproteobacteria bacterium
CCTTGCCTTAATACAGGGCGATGCTGGGGCCGGCGGCCGCCGCGTTCCCGCCCGACGCCCTCGCCGCGGCCCGCCTGGCGCTGGGGGAGAGCCCGCACGGCCTGGGGGCCTACACCGAGAGCAAGGGCTACCTCTTCGTCCGGCAGGCCATCGCCACCTTCATCCACCGGCGGGACGGCATCCGGGCCGACCCCGAGCACCTCTTCCTCACCGACGGCGCCAGCAAGGGGGTCCAGTCGGTGCTGCGGTTGCTCGTCGACGGGCCGACCGACGGAGTCATGATCCCCATCCCGCAGTACCCGCTCTACTCCGCTTCCATCACGCTCCTCGGCGGCACGCAGGTCTCCTACCCCCTGGACGAGGCGAAGGACTGGAGCCTGTCGCGCGAGACGCTGGAGGCCTCGCACGCCGAGGCGGTGGCGCGGGGAATCCGCGTCCGGGCCATCGCGGTCATCAACCCGGGCAACCCGACCGGCGCCGTCCTCGACGAGGCCAACGTGGAGATGGTGCTCGACTTCGCGCGCCGCCACTCCCTCTCGGTGCTGGCCGACGAGGTCTACCAGGAGAACGTCTACCGGCCCGGCGACCGCTTCGTCTCCTTCGCGTCGGTGCTGGTCCGCCGGGGCATCGAGGACGTGCCGCTCTGGAGCTTCCACTCGGTCTCCAAGGGGTTCCTGGGCGAGTGCGGGCACCGGGGGGGATACCTGGAGGCCCGCAACGTGCCCCCGGACGTGATGGCGGAGGTGGAGAAGCTCCAGTCGGTGGCGCTCTGCGCCAACTCCGCGGGGCAACTCGTCACCTGGATCATGGTGCGCCCTCCCCTCCCCGGCGATCGGTCGTACCCCCTCTTCGAGAAGGAGCGGCTCGGGGTGCTCGACTCGCTCCGCGCCCGGGCGGCGCGGCTGGAGAAGGGGCTGAACGGGATCCCCGGCATCCAGTGCAACGCCCTCACCGGCGCCATGTACGCGTTCCCGCGCATCACCCTGCCGCCCGGCACGACCGACACGCAGTACTGCCTCTCGCTCCTCGAGGAGACGGGGATCTGCGTGGTGCCCGGCTCGGGGTTCGGCCAGGCCCCCGGGACCTGGCACTTCCGGACCACCATCCTGCCTCCCGAGAACGAGATCGAGACGATGGTCCGGAAGCTGGGCGAGTTCCACGCCGCGTTCACGAAGGCCCACGGCGGCTGACGCGCCCGGGGCGCCATGATCGCCCTCTACCTCTCCGGCCACGGCTTCGGCCACATGACCCGCGCCTGCGAGGTGATGGCCGAGGTGCGCAGGCTCGCCCCCGGCATCCCCCTCGCGGTGGTGGCGAGCGTTCCCGAGCCGCTGGTCCGGCGGGCCATCCCCGGCGACCTGCTCTTCCGGCGCGTGGCCTGCGACGTCGGGCTCGTCCAGGCGGACGCGCTCCGGATCGACGAGGAGGGGACGGCCGCGGCCTGCGCGGCCTTCGACGCCGGATGGGATCGGCGCGCCGGGGCCGAGGCGGCGTTCCTCCGCGACGCCGGCGTCCGGCTCGTGGTGGCCGACATCCCGCCCCTCCCCTTCGAGGCGGCTCACCGGGCCGGCGTCCAATCGGTGGGGCTCGGCAACTTCTCCTGGGACTGGATCTACCGGCACCTCGCGGTCCGGAACCCGGGGCTGGCGGCCTCGGCCGACCGGGCCGCCCTCGCCTACGGGCATGCGTCGCTCCTCCTCGAGCTCCCCTTCGCTGGCGAC
>JBAXVO010000549.1:0-1704 GCA_037129355.1 Deltaproteobacteria bacterium
CGGTAGTCGATGCGGTGCCGCTTGCTGCCCCGCAGGCGCTCGCAGGCGAGCTCGACCACGTCGGCGAAGCGAACCTCGATCCGGTCCTCGTAGACGCGCACGCGAACGATCTCGCCGATGAGGCGCGAGGGTACCGAGTAGGCGCAGCTTTTGAGCCGGATGGTGCTCCCGGCATTCACCCTCGCGCTCTCCTCGACGAACTCCGGCAGCCTCGTCGCGGCGAGCCGCCGCATCGCGCCCATCTCCTCCTGGAGCCGGGCGCCGCGACCGGCGTTGGCCTTGCGGAGGACTCCGTTCACGAAGGTCTGCCAGGCTTCCCGGCTCTCGAAGTCCCGGCTCCCGCGCACGAGCAGGGCCTGGTCGAGCCGGGCCTTGAGCGCCCGGTTGCCGGCCTCCACGTCCCCGTTCTGCTCCTTGGCCCCGATCTCCGTCGTCCGGGGCTTCATGTCGAAGTGCCGGGTCAGCGCGAGGTAGTCCGAATTGAAGGGCCTCCGGTGTCCCTCGATCAGGGCCTCCAGCCCGTTCGGGATGCGGTGTGTCGCCGCCGTCGAGTTGTCCGTCTGGTGGAACTCTGGCACCCGCCCGAGCTGGAAGAGCGCAGCCTGGATGCCGCGTCGGAGCGCCGCCATCGACTCCGACAGGCACACGGTCGCCCACTGCCAGTTCGAGAACGGCAGGACGAACACGCACAGCAGGTGAAGAAAGCCCTCGCCGGCGATGGTGATCCCCAGCGTCGTCGCCTCGGTGAAGTCCGTCTGCCCGGCCTCCCCCGGCCGGTGCGCCTGCGCGAAGAAGATCTCCCGCTCGGGGCCACGCTGGGCCCGCCACCGCCGAACCCGCCGCTGCAGCGTCCGGAGCTGTCCGGGCTCGTAACGCCCCGGGTGCTCCTCGCGGAGCAGCTCGAACAGCGTCTTGGCCTCGAGCCCGGGCTCCTCGGTGAGCTGGACGGCCAGGATCGGCCAGTCGTCCTCGAACGGGTCAGGCCGCGTTCGCCACGTCCTCGGCGCCACCGTCTCCGACGGCAGCTTCCCGCTGATCACGTACTTCCGGGCAGTCTTGCGGTCCAGGCCGGCCCGTATCGCCGAAAGCCCAACCTGACCGTGCTTCGCCATCTCCTCCATCAGCTTCCTCACCTGCCCGTCCGTGGCTTTCACCCCGCCATCCTCCAACGTCGCGGAGTGACGGCGGAACTACGGTCCGGCGGGCCTCAGGGATGGGGAGGTGTAGTTGTCGCCGGTGGGGAAGTCCGATTGTCGTCGAGCACGCACGACTAGCGAACTCTCCGGCATCCATTATCGCAGCCCCGCGAGGCCAGCCCGGATTGCGGCCTCCAAGCGCTTGCTTTCGGCAAATTGCTCCTCCAGCTTCGCCACCAGCTTCGGGAAGCGTTCCTCGAACGGCTCACCGTCGTCCACGATGTCCTCGGCCCCGACGTACCGCCCCGGGGTCAGGATGTGCCCGTGCCCCCGCACCTCGTCGAGCGTCGCGCTCTTGCAGAACCCGGCCACGTCCGCGTACTTCCCCGCGTCTTTGTCCCCGCGCCACGCGTGGTAGGCCCCCGCAATCTTGGCGACGTCGTCCGGCGCCAGCTCGAGCTGCGTCCGGTTGATCATCCGACCGAGCTTGCGGGCGTCGATGAAGAGCACCTGGTTGCGCCGGTCGCGGAAGCGGCGGTCCTTCTTGTCCCGCGCCAGGAACCACAAG
>JBAXVO010000055.1:0-16322 GCA_037129355.1 Deltaproteobacteria bacterium
GGCGGCGGGACGGTGAACTGGGGGATCCTCCGCAAGATCATCTCCCGCGGCGGGAGCTTCTACGCCCGCACCATCCTGGGCCTCCCGGTCCGGGACCTGACCGGGGGGTTCAAGTGCTTCCGGCGCCAGGTGCTCGAGGCGATCGACCTGCCCACCGTGGAGTGCACCGGCTACGCCTTCCAGATCGAGCTCACCTACCGGACGCTGCGCAAGGGCTTCCGGGTGAAGGAGCTGCCCATCGTCTTCGTCGACCGGCGGGTGGGGCAGTCCAAGATGTCGAAGCGGATCGTTCTGGAAGCGCTTCGCAAAGTGTGGTCCATTCGGGCCTCGAATTTCCGCTGACGGAGGGCAGGATCCGGAAGACCGATGCTCCGAGAGGTCCTGACCAGCAGCCTCGTCGCGCTCTCGGCCATCTTCGTGGTGGTCGACCCGTTCGCCGCGGTGCCGTTCTTCCTGGCGATGACCTCCGACCAGTCCGAGGAGGAGCGCCGGGTCACCGCCCGGCGCGCCGCCATCGGCGCCTGGCTCATCCTCACCGCCTTCGGCCTGCTGGGCGCGCTCCTCTTCCGCCTCCTCGGGATCTCCATCCCCGCCTTCAAGATGGCCGGCGGCATCCTGCTCCTGCTCATCGCCATCGACATGATCCGCACCGCCCCGTCGCCGGCCCGCATCACCACGCCCGAGGTGGAGGACGGCCAGGTGAAGGACGACGTGGCCATCGTGCCGCTCGCCATGCCGTTGCTGGCCGGGCCCGGCTCCATCGCCACGGTGATCGTGCTCATGGGGCGGGTGCAGCCGCGGCACTGGTGGAACGGGCTGCCCGTCCTGGTGGCGGTCGCGGTGGTGGCGGTCATCACCTACGTGACGCTGGCCTCGGCCAGCCGGGTGGAGCGGGTCCTCTCCCGCACCGGGATGAACATCCTCGAACGGGTGGCCGGCATGCTGCTCGCGGCCATCGCCCTGCAGTTCCTGATCGACGGCGCCGGGGAGGCGTTCCCCGGCCTGCTCCGCTGAGGACTCGATGAACCCTACCGAGAACTTCCGCCGCGCCCGCGACTTCCTCCTCGAGAACCGGGAGGACTGGAAGGCCGCGACCGAGGGCTTCCGCTGGCCTGCCCTCGACCGGTTCAACTGGGCGCTCGACTGGTTCGACGTGCTCGCCGACGGGAACGGCCGAACCGCCCTGCACATCGTCGAGGAGTACGGCGCCGAGGTGCGGCTCAGCTACCACGAGCTGGCCGAGCGCTCGAACCGCGTGGCGGTGTACCTGCGCCGCAACGGCGTGGAGCGGGGGCACCGCATCCTCATGATGCTCCCCAACTCGGCCCACCTCTGGGAGATCATGCTCGCCGCGATGAAGCTCGGGGCGGTGCTCATCCCGGCCACCACGCTGCTCACCGCCGAGGACATCCAGGACCGGCTCCTGCGGGGTGACGTGAAGCACGTCATCACCGACCCGGAGGGGGCCGAGAAGATGCGCGGTCTGGCCGGGGACTTCACCCGGATCGTCGTCGGGGAGCAGGTGCGCGGCTGGCTCGCCTTCCACGATGCCTACGACGAGTCCTCCTACTTCATCCCGCACGGGGAGACCCACATCAACGACCCGGTGCTGCTCTACTTCACGAGCGGCACCACCGCGAAGCCGAAGCTCGTCCTCCACACCCAGCGCAGCTACCCGGTGGGGCACCTCTCCACCATGTACTGGATCGGGATCCGGGAGGGGGACGTCCACATGAACATCAGCTCGGCAGGCTGGGCCAAGCACGCCTGGTCGAGCTTCTTCGCCCCCTTCAACGCCGGGGCCACGGTCTTCGTCCACAACTACTCCCGCTTCGTGCCGCGCCGCACCCTCGAGGTGCTCGAGACCCACGAGATCACCACCATGTGCGCGCCGCCCACGGTGTGGCGCATGCTCATCCTCGAGGACCTGACCCGGCACCAGGTGCGGGTGCGCGAGGCGCTCTCGGCCGGCGAGCCGCTCAACCCCGAGGTGATCGAGAAGGTGCGCCAGGCCTGGGGCACCACCATCCGGGACGGGTACGGCCAGACCGAGACCACCGCCCAGATCGGCAACTCCCCCGGGCAGCTCATCAAGCCCGGGTCGATGGGTCGCCCCATGCCCGGGTACCAGATCGCGCTCATGGACGGCGAGGGGCAGCCGGCCGACGAGGGGGAGATCTCGCTCGTCCTCTCGGCGAAGCCGGCCGGCCTCATGGCCGGGTACCAGGACGACCCCACCCTGAACGAGTTCGTGATGCGCGACGGCCACTACCACACCGGCGACGTCGCGGTGCGGGACGCCGACGGCTACATCACCTACGTCGGTCGCGCCGACGATGTCTTCAAGAGCTCCGACTACCGCATCAGCCCCTTCGAGCTGGAGAGCGCCCTCATCGAGCACGGCGCGGTGGCCGAGGCGGCCGTGGTCCCGAGCCCCGACCCGGTGAAGGGAGACCTGCCCAAGGCCTTCATCATCCTCAAGCCCGGCCACGCCCCGGACCGGGAACTGGCGAGCGACATCTTCAAGTTCATCCGGCGTCGGCTCGCCCCCTACAAGCGGGTCCGGCGCATCGAGTTCTCGGACCTGCCGAAGACCATCTCGGGCAAGATCCGGCGCGTGCAGCTGCGCGCCCTCGAGAAGGAGCGGCGGGCCAAGGGCGAGCGCGGTCCGCTCGAGTTCTGGCAGGAGGAGTTTCCCGAGTTGAAGGGCTGAGACGCAAGCGGCGGGCTTTCCGATCCGTGCTATGGATCGGGTCCTCGCCGTCCCCTCGAATCCCGCCCCCACGCGGGCGGACCCGGAGACGAAATGGCTCCCCGCATCGCACGCACGTTCTCCATCCTCGGCGCCGACGGCGCCGGGAAGACGGCGCTCGTCGAGGCCTTCCTCCGCGCCGCCGACGCCAAGCGCGCCAGCCCCGAGGGCTCGACGTCGCGCCTCGACGCCGACCCCGAGGAGAAGAAGCGGAACTTCACCCTCACCATCCACCCCGAGACCTTCGAGGAGGGTGGGCGGGCCTTCAACGCCCTCGACACCCCCGGGTTCGCCGCCTTCATCAACGAGGCCGAGTGGGCCCTCCAGGTCACCGACGGCGCCGTGCTGGTGGTCTCGGCGGTCGACGGCGCCCACAACCGGGCCGAGCGCATCTACGACGTCCTCGCCGACTCGGGGAGGCCCGCCCTCGCCGTGCTGGGCCGGCTCGACCACGACCAGGCCGACTTCCGGCGCACCCTGGCCGACCTCGAGTCCTCGCTCAAGGTGAAGGCCATCCCGTTGCAGCTGCCCATCGGCGCCGGCGCGGCCGGCGGACTGAAGGGGCTCGTCGACCTCCTCTCCATGAAGGCGCACCTCTACGACCGGACCTTCGCCAGGTTCGCGGAGGCGCCCATCCCGGCCGACCTCCAGGCCGACGCCGACGCCGCGCGGACCGCGCTCGTCGAGGCCGCAGCCGAGTCGGACGACGAGCTGCTCGGCAAGTACCTGGAGGGCACGCCCCTCTCCGCCGAGGAGATCGAGCGGGGGCTCTCGCTCGGCGCCTCCCAGCAGAAGATCCTCCCGGTGGCGCTGGTGGCCGCCAAGCCCGGCCTGGGCGTCCGCGAGCTCCTCGACCTCGTGGTCCGGCTCCTGCCGGCCCCGGAGCACCGGATGGTGAAGGGCGTCGACCTGCACGGCTCCCCGGTGGAGCGCCGCGCCGACGCCGCCGCGCCCTTCGCGGCGCAGGTGTTCCGCACCACCATCGACCACTTCTCCGGGCGGGTGGACTACCTGCGCGTCCTCTCCGGGACCCTCAAGGCCGAGGCCACCGTCATGAACCCGCGCACCCGGAGCGAGGAGCGGGTCTCCCGCCTCTTCCGCACCGACGGCGCCCAGACCGTGGAGATCCCCTCGGCCGGCCCCGGCGACGTGGTGGTCCTGCTCAAGCTCAAGGACGCCCACACCGGCGACACCCTCTGCGACAAGGACGCGCCCATCCTGCTGCCCGACTTCCGGCAGCCCAACCGCCCGGTGGCCTACGCCATCCAGGCCAAGGGCGGCGCCGACGACAAGGCGGCGGCGGCCATCCACAAGCTCATCGAGGAGGACCCCTCCCTCGAGCTCGAGCGCAACCCGGACACCGGCGAGTTCCTGCTCAAGGCGGTCGGCCAGGCCCACATCGAGGTCACCGTCGAGCGGCTGAAGCGCAAGCACTCTGTGGAGATCCAGCTCTCCGTCCCGACCCCGGCCTACCTCGAGACCATCACCGCGAGTTCCAAGGCGCAGGGCAAGTTCAAGCGCCAGACCGGTGGCCACGGCCAGTACGGCGACTGCACCGTCGAGCTCCACCCGCTCGCCCGGGGCACCGGCTTCGAGTTCGAGGACGCCATCGTGGGCGGCGTCATCCCGCGCCAGTTCATCCCCTCGGTCGAGAAGGGCATCCGCGGCGCGCTCCACGCCGGGCCGCTGGCCGGATACCCGGTGGTCGACTTCCAGGCCAAGCTGGTCTTCGGCAGCTACCACGACGTCGACAGCTCCGACATGGCCTTCCAGATCGCCGGGTCGATGGGCTTCAAGAAGGCGATGGAGGCGGCCCGTCCCATCCTCCTCGAGCCGGTGATGAAGCTCGACGTGCGCGTCCCCGAGGAGTACGTGGGCGCGGTCATGGGCGACCTGAACAGCCGCCGGGCCAAGGTGCAGGGGATGGAGCCGGCCGCCCGCGGCGTGGTCATCCGCGCGCTCTGCCCCCACGCCGAGGCCATGACCTACGACGCCGACCTCCGCTCCCTCACCCAGGGCGTCGGCTACTTCACCATGGAGCCGTCGCACTACGACCCGGTCCCGCCCTACTCGGCCCAGAAGATCATCGAGAAGCGGCGCGCCGAGGGGAAGGTGAAGGGCGTCGAGGAGGAGAAGTAGCCCGCATCAGCGGGGCTTCACCGGGAGTCGAACGAGGGTCCGGCGCCGCTCCGGCGCCGTCCGCCCCGCGTCGGTGAACAGGGTCACGTGCGCGCGGCCACGGGGGAGGAGCCCCAGGTCGGCGGCCGCGCCCCGCAGCCGGTCCAGTGCGGTCCCCAGCCGGGCGAGCGGGCCCGCGTGGAGGAGCTGGATGCAACGCCCCTCCCGGAGCTCCTCGATCCGCGCCGGGAAGGCCTCGGCGTCGCCGCTTCGCGCGGCGACGGCCACGAGGTCGGTCGGATGGACGAAGGCGGGGATGCGCAGGAGGAGCTTCCAGGGCAGCGGACCCACCGGGTCGAGCGCCTCCCCGCGCGCCCGTGGCGGGCCGATCAGGGCCTCGAGCGGGGGGATCCGGAAGTCGGTGGCCCGCTGCTCCTTCCGCACCAGGGTCCGGATCTCGCGGAGCAGGAGCGAGAGCGCGCCGGCCTGGGCCAGGAAGGCGGGGCCGGGGACGTCCCCCGCGCCGTCGACGGCCAGGTAGCGCGCCGGGGCCACGGTCACGACCCGGGGAGCACGCCCGGCGGCGTACTCCTCCGCGTGGAGGGCGAGCAGGTCGACCCGCGGGGCCATTCCGGCTACATAGCCGGGTGCGGCCGTCTCGCCACCTGTGCTGGCGGTTCGCTCCAACCTCGGGGAGAATGATCGCCGAGGTCTCTCCGGACCCACCTTGCGCACCTACCTCCGCCTCCTCGCCTTCGCCGCCCCGTACCGCTGGCGCTTCCTCGCCGCCTTCGGCTGCATGGCCGTGCTGGCCATCGCCACCGCGATGTACGTGAACCTGCTCGGGCCGGTGCTCGAGTTCCTGTTCACCGGGCAGGTGGGGGCCATGGGGGCGCTGGCCCGCATGCTGCCCGGCGACTCGGCGCTGGCCGGCTGGGCCCAGGGGGTCGACCGGGCCGGGGCCCTCCGGGCGCTGCCCTGGATCGTCATCACGGTCGCGCTGGTGAAGGGGGTGGCCTTCTTCGGCCAGGCCTACCTCATGGGCACCACCAGCCAGCGGATCATCGCCGACCTCCGCAGCGCCCTGTTCGACCACCTGCTCCGGCTCTCGCCCTCCTTCTACACGCGCCGCCACTCCGGGGACCTGCTCTCCCGGGTGGGCAACGACGTCCAGGCGGTCGAGGCGGCCGTCTCCACGGCCATCGCGAGCTACCTGCGCGACGGGCTCACGGTCGTGGTGATGCTCATCAACTGCTTCATCATCGACTGGAAGCTCTCGCTGGTGACCTTCGTGGCCATCCCCATCACGATCCTTCCGGTGGTGCGGATCGCCAAGCGGCTCAAGAAGGTGACGGTCCAGTCCCAGACCACGCTCGGCAAGATCTCCGAGCTGGTCCAGGAGACCCTCTCCGGCATCCGGGTGGTCCAGGCCTACGGCATGGAGCGCTGGGAGTCGTCCCGCTTCCGCGAGGAGAACGACCGCTGGCTCCGCTACATGCGGCGCAGCATCTCGGTGCGCGCCTTCTCCTCACCGCTCATGGAGGTCATGGCGGCGGTGGGGCTCGGCATCGCCATCTGGTGGGTGGGCGGGAGCATCGTCTCGGGGGCGCTCCCGGCCGGGAAGTTCTTCTCGTTCGTCACCGCCATCCTGCTCCTCTACACGCCGGTGAAGGCGCTCGGACGGGTCGGGCAGGTGGCCATGGTGGGCGCGGCGGCCGGGGAGCGGATCTTCGAGATCCTCGACGCCAGGACCGACGTGCCCGACGACGGGAAGGCGGTGCTCCCCCCCTTCTCCGACGCCATCCGCTACGAGGACGTCACCTTCTCCTACGGCGACCGGCCCGTGGTCCAGGGCGTCTCCATCGCGGTCCGCAAGGGCGAGGTGGTGGCGCTGGTGGGCAGCTCCGGCGGAGGGAAGACGACGCTCGCCAACCTGCTGCCGCGCTTCTGGGACGTCACCGGCGGCAAGATCACCATCGACGGCCTCGACGTGCGGGACGTCCCGCTGTCGGCCCTCCGGGCCGCGATCGCGCTGGTCACGCAGGAGACGGTGCTCTTCAACACGTCGGTCCGCTCCAACATCGCCTACGGCCACCCCGAGATCCCCCTCGCCGAGGTGGAGCGGGCGGCGCGCATGGCCCACGCCGACGACTTCATCCGGGTGCTCCCCCAGGGATACGACACCGTGGTGGGCGAGCGCGGCGTCATGCTCTCGGGCGGGCAGCGGCAGCGCATCGCCATCGCCCGGGCGTTCCTGAAGGACGCGCCCATCCTGCTCCTCGACGAGGCCACGAGCGCCCTCGACGCCGAGAGCGAGCGGGAGGTCCAGCGGGCGCTGGAGCGGCTCATGGGCATCGGTGACGACGGGCAGGGCGCCCACCGCACCACGCTCGTCATCGCCCACCGGCTCTCCACCATCCGCAACGCCGACCGGATCGTCGTGCTCTCGCAGGGGAGGGTGGCCGAGGAGGGACGCCACGACGAGCTCCTCGAGCGGGGCGGCGAGTACGCCCGCCTCTACCGGATCTACGAGGGCGGGGCCTCCGCCGGGGCGCCCCCCGGATGATCGGCAGGCGGGCCGCCGCGGTGGCCGGCGCGCTGCTCGTCGTCTGGGTGGCGTACGGCCTCTTCCTCCGGTCGCGGCGCGCGCCCCGGCCGCCCGTCCCCGCCGGCGAGATGCGCGGCGCCTGGCACGTCCACACCACCCGCAGCGACGGGCGAGGGGACCTGGCCGAGGTGGTGCGTGCCGCCCGCGAGGCGGGGCTCCAGTTCGTGGTCATCGCCGACCACAACGTCCTCTCCCCGACCGACATGGGCTGGAAGGACGGCGTGCTGGTGGTTCCGGCGACCGAGATCTCCGCCCCGTACGGTCACATCGTGGCCACGGCGCTGCCCCGCGAGCTCGCCCGCGAGGAGCGGCAGCGGGACACCCTCGGCAGCGTGAAGCGCCTCGGAGGCGACGCGGTCCTCGCCCACCCCTTCCATCCCGGCCGCCCCTTCACCCGCTGGGGCAGGGACGACTGGGCGGGGATGGAGGTGGTCTCGAACGACTCCTTCTGGGGGCTCGTCCAGCGGGACCACGCCTGGTGGCGAGCCGGGAAGGCCCTGCTCATGCTCCCCTGGGACGCGGGGCGCTCGATGCTCTCCTTCTACCAGGAGCCGGCGCGCGAGTTCGATCGCTTCGACGCCGCGTCGGCCCGGCGGAAGATCGCGCTCCTGTGCGCCTCCGACGCCCACGGGTGGCCCACCTACGGCGCGGCGTTCGAGGCCTTCAGCATGCACGTCCCGGTCACCCCGACGGGCGACGGGCCCGCCGACGTGGACGCCGTCCGCCGGGCGCCCCTCGACGGCAGCGCCACCTGCGTGCTCGACGCGCGCGGGGCGGCGAGCGGCGTGCGCCTCTCGATCGCCCCGGACGGCGATCGCATCGAGCTCCGGGCCACCGTGCCCCCCAAGGCGCGCATCGCCTGGCACCTCTTCCGCGACGGGGCCCCGATGGGCACGCTCTCCTCGTCTCCCCCCGGATGGAGCTGGAACTGCGGCGGTCCCTGCCCGCGGGGGGCCTGGCGGGTCGAGGGGCGCATCGACGGCGAACCCTGGATCTTCACCAACCCGGTCCGGATCGAGTAGGAAGCGGGCGACCGTGCACGTCCTCTACGCGATCGGGAGCTACCTCGCCGCACTCCTGCTCCTGCCGGTGCTCCTCTTCCACCCCAAGCTCCGGCACGGGATCAAGGAACGGCTGGGCTTCTACCGCTCCCGCGAGACCCCGGGGTCGGGCAGGCCCCGGATCTGGCTCCACGGCGCCAGCGCCGGCGACCTCCTCTCCCTCCAGCCCATGATGCGGGAACTCAAGCAAAGGGTCCCGGGGTGCTGCCTCGTCGTCACCACCATCACGAACAGCGGTCTCGAGATGGCGCGGGCCAAGATCCGGGAGGCCGACGTCGTGGTCTACGCGCCCTACGACCTCCCCGGGGCCACCCGGCGGGCCATGTCCGCGCTGCGCCCCGACCTGCTCGTGCTCGAGTACACGGAGATCTGGCCCAACCTCATCCGGGCCGCCCGCAAGGCGGGCGTGCGGATCGCGCTCACCAACGGCCGCTTCGCCCCCGAGAAGCTCTCCCGGTACCGGACCTTCTTCCGCGTGGCCGGCAAGCCGCTGCGCTCCATCACGCTCTTCCTCATGCGCTCCGACGAGGAGGCCGAGCGGGCCCTGCAGCTCGGCGCGCCGCCGGACCGGGTCTGGGTCACCGGCAACACCAAGTTCGACGCGCTGGTGCTCGACCGCCCCCGCGGCGACGACGAGGCGCTGCGCGCGGCCCTGGGGCTCGACCCCGCCCGGCCGGTCTTCATCGCCGGCTCCACGCACGACGGCGAGGAGGAGCTGCTCGTCGACGTCTACCGGAAGCTCCTCGCCGACTTCCCGGGCCTCCAGATGGTGGTGGCGCCGCGCTACGTGGAGCGGGCCTCCCGGATCGTCTCCATCGCCCAGGGGGCCGGCCTCTCGGCCCGCCTGCGCAGCGCCGGGCCCGCGGCCGGGCCGGCGCAGGTGGTGGTCCTCGACACCATCGGCGAGCTGGCCGCCGCCTACCGCCTGGCCACGCTGGCCTTCGTCGGCGGGAGCTTCATCCGTCGCGGCGGGCAGAACGTCCTCGAGCCGGCAGGGCAGGGGAAGCCGGTCCTCTTCGGACCGCACATGGAGAGCTTCAAGGACAGCGTGCAGGTCCTGGTGGGGCGAGGCGGAATCCAGGTGGCCACGCCGGAGCAGCTCCACCGCGTGGCGCGCGACCTCCTCTCCCGCCCCGACGAGATCCTGCGGCTCGGGGCCATGGCGCGCGAGGCGGTCGGCGCGGTCCGCGGGGCGAGCGGGCGCAACGTGGACCACATGCTCCGCGCCATTCCCCGTCCCCGGGGGACGGCGTGAGCGACGGGCGCGTGCCGGGTCTGCGGGAGCGGCTCTGGTGGAGCACGAGCCCTTCCGGGGGGGATCGACTGCTCGCCGCGCCCCTGCTGCTCGCCGAGGGGATCTTCCGGGGCGCGGCAGCGGCCCGCGGCGCGCTCTACGACTCCGGGGTCCTCTCCGCCACCCGGGCCGGCGTGCCGGTGATCTCCGTGGGCAACCTCGCCGTGGGCGGGGCCGGGAAGACGCCGGTGGCGCTCGCCATCGCCGGGCGGCTCGTCGACCTGGGGCGGCGGCCGGCGGTGCTCTCGCGCGGCTACGGCGCAGCGCGGAGCGACGACCGGGTGGTGTCGGACGGCGAGCGGCTGCTCCTCGACGCGGCCGGGGGAGGCGACGAGCCGGTGCAGATGGCGCGCCGGATCCCGGGGCTCCGGGTGCTCTGCGGCGCGAACCGGGCCCGGCTGGCCCCGCGCGCGGTGGCCCTCGGCGCCGACGTCCTCCTCCTCGACGACGGGTTCCAGCACCGGCGGCTCGCCCGCGACCTCGACGTGGTGGTCCTCGACGCCTCCAATCCGTGGGGCAACGGCCACTGCCTCCCGGCCGGGCCGAACCGCGAGCCCCCGTCCGCCCTGGGGCGCGCCGGGCTCGTCTGGCTCACCCACGCCGACCGGGCGACCCTCCCGGCGCTGGAGGAACTGCGCGCGCTGGCCGCCCGGACCACGGGTCGCGCCCCGGTCGAGTCGCGCCACGCCCCGCGCGATCTCGCCGACGGACGGCTGGAGCGGGCCTTTCCGCTCCCCGATCTCGCCGGGCGCCGGGTCGGGCTCCTCACCGGCGTGGCCCGGCCGGGGAGCGTCCAGCGGACGGTGGAGTCGCTGGGCGCCGCGGTGATCGCCGCCTCCGCCTTCCCCGATCACCACCGGTTCACGGAGGCCGACGTGGCGGAGGCGCTCCGATCGTCGGAGAAGGCCGGGGCCGAGTTGCTGGTGACGACGGAGAAGGACGCGGTGAGGCTGCCCGACGGGGTGGCGGGAGATCCGCGCATCCGCGTGGTACGGATCGACGTGGAGGTGCTGCGGGGGGACGAGGTCCTCGCCGCGGCGCTGGATGGCGCGCTCCGGGGCGGCGCGCCGGGGAGAGGGAAGGCGGGATGAGAAAGTTCCTGATCGGGCTGGGCGGGGCGCTGGGATGGTTGCTCTGGACCCTCCACGTCCGGCGCGGCGTGGTCATGGACAACCTCCGGCTCGCCTTCCCGGAGTGGACCGAGGCGAGGCGCCGCGAGGTGGGAAGGCAGACCCTCGTCAACATCGGACGGATGGCCGTCGAGTTCCTCACCGTGACGAAGATCGACCGGGCCGAGATGGATCGGATGTTCGTCTACGACCCGAGGATGGCCGAGATCGCCACGGCGGCGCTGCAGTCGGGGCGCCCCCTCGTGGTCTGCACCGGCCACTTCGGCAACTTCGAGAACCTGGCCGCGGTGCACAACCTGCAGGGCTACAAGGTCGCCATGGTGGTGCGGAAGATGGGCGCCGGCTGGTTCGGCCGGTTCTGGAACAAGGGGCGCTCCAAGGCCGGGCTGGAGGTGCTCGAGGTCACCCGCGGGGAGACGCTCAAGGCCGCCCAGCGGGCCATGCGCGAGGGGAAGGTCCTCGGCTACGTCATCGACCAGAACATGCCCGGCCACCGGGCCATCTTCCCCACCTTCTTCGGCGTGCCGGCCGCCACGGCGCCCACGCCGGCCTACCTGGCCATGCGCTCGAAGGCCCTCGTCTTCTTCATGCTCGACGTGCCGCTCCCGGACGGCCGCCACCAGATCGTCATCGAGGGGCCGCTCGAGCCGCCCAGCACCGGCGACCGCGAGGCCGACGTGCTCGCCTTCATCCAGGACCTGAACGACCGGCTGGAACGCTGGGTGAGGAAGTACCCCGAGCGCTGGTACTGGCTGCACCGAAGGTGGAAGACGCGCCCACCCGGCGAGGGCCCCGGCGGCCCACGCCCCGCAGGGCGAATTGACCGACCCGAGGGCGCGGAGTAGACACGGCCATGGCCCGGAGCCCGCCTCCCCGACTCGCGCCGCTGGCCCGCCTCCTCGATCGCTTTCCCGGGAGCCGCGTGGTCGTCGTGGGCGACTTCGTCGCCGACGAGTACGTCTACGGGGAGACCGAGCGCATCAGCCGCGAGGCCCCCGTCCTCATCGTCCGGTTCGAGCGGAGCGAGCTCAAGCCGGGCGGGGCGGGCAACGCCGCCCAGAACCTGGCCGCGCTCGGGGTCGAGGTCCGCGCGGTCGGCCTGGTGGGGCGCGACGCGCTGGGGTCGCGGCTCCTCGCCGAGCTGCGCGCGGGCCCCGTCGACGTGCGGGGCATCCAGCGCGTTCCCGGCCGGGCCACCGAGGCCAAGACCCGCATCCTGGCCGGCGGCCGGTCCACCCGGCGCCAGCAGATGCTGCGGGTCGACCGGACCCCGGAGCCCATCGCCGCCGCCGTGGAGCGGCGCCTCATCGCCGACCTCCGGCGCGCCGCGCGCGGGGCCACCGCCATCCTGGCGAGTGACTACGGGTCCGGCGTCCTCTCGCCCCGCGTCGTCGCGGCCCTGCGGGGACTGCGGCGCGGCGGGATCCCGGTCTGCGTCGACTCCCGCTACAACCTGAACGGCTTCTCCGGGCTCTCCATGCTGAAGCCCAACGAGAACGAGCTCGAGGCGGCCACCGGCATCCGGGCCTCCACGCCGGCGGGGCTCCTGCGCGCCGCCCGATCGCTCCAGGAGAAGGCCGGCTGCCAGAGCCTCCTCGTCACCCGGGGCCAGAACGGGATGTCCCTCTTCGAGCGGGGGCGGCCGCCGCTCCACCTGCCCGCGCACGGGGACAAGGAGGCGGTCGACGTCACGGGCGCCGGGGACACGGTGGCCGCGACCTACGCCGCCGCCCTCGCCTCCGGCGCCGACCCCGCCGACGCCATGCGGCTCGCCAACGTGGCTGCCGCGCTGGTGGTCCTGAAGCCCGGAACCGCCACCGTGGGCCGGGACGAGATCCGGCGCGAGCTCCCGGGGGCGTGATGGGCAAGCGGGTCCGACAGGCCGACCTCCCCGCCATCCGCGCCCGGGCCCGCCGCGCCGGGAAGACCGTCGCGCTCGCGAACGGGATCTTCGATCTCTTCCACGTGGGGCACCTCCGCTACCTCGAGGGGGCGCGGGCGCTGGCCGACGTGCTCGTGGTGGCCGTGAACAGCGACGCCTCCACCCGGCGCAACAAGGGGCCGGGGCGGCCGGTGGTGCCGGAGGCGGAGCGGGCCGAGATCGTCGCCGCGCTCGCCTGCGTGGACCACGTGGTGGTCTTCGGCTCGAAGACGGTGGTCCCGCTCATCCGCAAGCTCCGCCCCGACCTCCACGTGAAGGGCACCGACTACACGCCCGAGACCATCCCGGAGGCGGCCGAGGTGGCGCGCTACGGGGGGCGCGCGGCGGTGGCCGGCGACCCCAAGAACCACTCCACCACCGACCTCCTCCGCAAGCTCGGCCCGCGGAGGCCGCGTTGAGGGTCTCGGGCTTCACCTTCGCCCGCAACGCCGTCCGGCTCGGCTACCCCCTCTCCGAGTCGATCCGCTCCCTCCTGCCCCTCGTCGACGAACTGGTCGTGAACGTCGGGAGGTCGGACGACGGGACGCTGGAGCTGGTCCAGGGGATCGGCGACCCGCGCATCGTGGTGGTCGAGTCGGTCTGGGACGAGGAGAGCCTGGTCCGCGGCCGGGTGCTGGCCGAGCAGACCGACATCGCGCTCGACCGCTGCACCGGCGACGCCTGCTTCTACCTGCAGGCCGACGAGGTGCTCCACGAGGACGATCACCCGCGCCTCCGGGACGCGCTCCAGCGCCTGCAGGACGACCCGCGCGTGGAGGGGCTCCTCCTCGACTGGGTCCACTTCTACGGCTCGTTCCACACCGTGGGGACGTCGCGGACCTGGTACCGTCGCGAGGTGCGCGCCTTCAAGGCCGGACTGGGCGTGCGATCCTGGAAGGACGCCCAGGGATTCCGCGTCTGGGCGCCGCCCCCCGGGTTCGCGGGGCCACGCCCCCGGTCGCTCAAGCCCGGCGATCCGGCGCGCAAGCTCAAGGTGGCCGGCACCGGGGCGCGCGTCTTCCACTACGGGTGGGTGCGCCCGCCCGAGCAGCAGAAGCAGAAGCTGGCCGAGTTCGAGCGGCTCTACCGGGGGAACGAGGCCCGCGCGAGCCGGCTCGCCGGGGGCTTCTCCTACGACGTCGAGGAGCGGGTCCGCCGCTTCGAGGGAACCCATCCGGCGGTCATGGCCGCCCGGGTGGCCGCGCTCGACTGGCCCTTCGAGCCCCGCGGCCGCACCTTCCGGCGGGGGCGCCTGCGCGAGGACCTGCTCGACCTCGTCGAGGCCGGGACCGGCTGGCGCATCGGCGAGTACCGGAACTACGAGCTCGTCCGGTGAGGGTGCTCGAGCTGCTCTCGTCGCCGGCGTGGACCGGCCCGGCCGAGCCCATGACGTCGGTGGCGCGGCAGCTCGTCCGGCGCGGCCACCACGTGGAGGTGGCGGTGGACGGCCGGCGGGAGGGGGACCTCCGCGAGCGGCTCGCCGCCGAGGGCTTCCCGCCGCGCAGCGACCTCGCCCTCTCCACCAGGGGCGGCCCGCTCGAGATCGCCCGGGACGTCCCCCGGCTCCGGCGGGCGGCCCGCGATTTCGACGTGGTCCACGCCAATTTCTCCCACGATCACGCCCTCGCGGTCCTCGCCGTGGCCCGGGGCTCCACCCGGGTGGTGCGCACCGTCCACTCCAGCCGGTCGCTCGCCGACCGCGGCCTGCAGGGGCTCATCCACCGGCGCACCGACGGGATCCTCGCCGTCTGCGAGGCCCACGCCGCCATCCTGCGGGAGCGCTTCCGGCTCCCGGCCGAGCGGGTGGGCATCGCCCGGGGCGCCGTCGACGCCGCCGCCTTCCGTCCCGACGGGCCGGACCTCCGCGAGGAGCTCCGCATCGCCCCCGACGCCCCGGTGGCCGGGATCGTCTCGCGGGTGAAGCCCGACCGTCGCCACGCCGAGCTGGTGGACGCCTTCGGGCGCGCGGCGGCCCGGCTCCCGGAGGCCCGGCTGGTCATCGTGGGGCGGGGGGAGAGGCTCCCCGACCTGCGCGCCCACGTGGAGCGGCGCGGCCTCGCCGACCGGGTGGTCTTCGCCGGCTACCGGCGCGGCCCGGAGCTCGCCGCGGCCTACCGGACGTTCGACGCCAAGGTCATGCTCGCCGAGGGGAACGACGGCACCTGCCGCGCGCTGCTCGAGGGGATGGCCTGCGGTCGCCCCGGCGTGGCCTGGGCCTTCGGCGCGCCGGCCGAGAGCATCGTCCACGGGGAGACCGGTCTCCTCGCCCCGCCCGGCGACGTGGCGGCGCTCGGCGACGCCATCGCCGACGTCCTCTCCCTTCCGGATCGCGGACGGGCCATGGGCGTGGCGGCCCGGGAGCGGATGCGCTCCGGATTCACCGAGGAGGCGCGGGGGCGCGCCGTGGAGGCCTTCCTCGAGCGGGTGCGGCGGCTGCCGCCGGCGTGAGCCGCGCGGGCCGGATCCTCGTCGTTGCGGTGCCCCGCCGGCGCGGGGTATGAGGTCCCGAGGAGGTGTCGATGGCGCTCGCACCCGAGCTGAAGGAGATCCTCGCCTGCCCGAAGTGCAAGGGCGACCTCGAGTTCCACGAGGAGCGGGGGGAGATCCACTGCACCCGCTGCCGGCTCGTCTACGACATCCGGGACGGGATCCCGGTCATGCTCGTCGAGGAGGCCAGGCCGCTTCCCTGACCTCCCGTGCGCTTCCTCCTCGTCCACCCGGCCTTCCTCGGCGACACCGTCTTCCTCGGCCCCGCGGTGCGGGCGCTCAAGGCGCACTGGCCGGGCAGCGAGGTGGGGCTCGTCGTCTCCCCCCGCGGCGAGGCCGTGGCGAGGCAGATGCCCGGCGTCGACGAGGTGTTCGTGTTCGACAAGCGGCGCGCCGACGCGGGGATGCGGGGCATCCTCCGGCTGGGGGCCCGCCTGCGCGCCTTCGCACCCGACGTCGCCCTGGTCTCCCACCCCTCGGCCCGCTCCGGCGCGGTGGCCTGGCTCTCGCGGGCGCCCCGCCGCATCGGCTACGCGCCCTTCTGCAACGACAAGGTCTCGCTCGATCGGGGGCGACCCTTCGTGGAGCGATCGCTCTCGCTGGTGGCCCGCGCCGGAGCTCCGGCAGCCGATCGGCGGCTCGCGCTCGATCCCCCGGCCGCCCTGGCGGGGTACGCCGAGGAGACGCTCCGGGGGGCCGGGAGCCCCGTCGTGGGGCTCGTCCCCGGCGCCGAGTGGGGCACCAAGCGCTGGGGGCCGGAGCGCTTCGCCGAGCTGGCCCGCCGCCTGGGCGGGAGCGGCGCCACCGTGGTGGTGCTGGGCGGGCCCGCCGAGCGGGAACTGGCCCGCGCCATCGCCGAGGGGAGCGGGGTCGGGGTCGTCGACACCACCGGCAACGCCATCGCCGAGGCGCACGCCATCCTCGCCCGCGGCGCAGTCGTGGGGGGCGGCG
>JBAXVO010000550.1:0-1701 GCA_037129355.1 Deltaproteobacteria bacterium
AGGTCTTCGCCCCGGGGATGCAGAGCCTCTTCTCTGCGCTGGCGAGGCAGGACCGAAAACACATCGAGCTGCTGAAGCAGGCGCTGGACGCGCTCGACGGGTGACTTGCGGGTCGGTTCTCGTAACCCAGGGCAAGAAGGAGGAGCATCTGGTGGCAGCGCGAACGCGACCGGGTAACCGTGGTCCAGGTACCCCCACGGAGGACACCAGAATCGTGGTGTGCTCCTTCTGCCGAGGCACAGGAAAAGACCCCTTCGGGATCATGTCGGCGATGTCGGCGTGCTGCGTCTGCGGCGGCAAGGGAACGCTCCAACTACAGGGACCACACCGGGGCTGCCCTCACTGCGGCGGCACCGGCGCCGTGAAGACCTTCACCTGCGGCGTGTGCCGGGGGAAGGGCTACATCCCCGAGGCCAACGTCCCGACGGTCGTCTGTCCCGAGTGCGGCGGGAAGGGGGACTCCCAGGGAAACCCGGACCTGGCGTGCCTCCGGTGCCGAGGCCAGGGAGTGGTGTCCGGGACCCCGCCCCGCTGATAGGGCCCCGAGGCGTTGATGGCGTGAGGACCCCGACTCGGGCGCGGTGGTATCCCCTGGCTTGCGCCCGGGATAGGCTGCCGCCCATGCGAGTCTTCGTGACCGCCCTGCTTTTGCTGGCCTCCGGCTCCGCTCTCGCGCTCGAACTTGGCGGGCACGACATCCCCCAGACGGTTCGCGTTGGCGACCAGACCCTGGCGCTGAACGGAGCAGGATTCCGGCAGAAGCTCTTCTCGCGTGTGTACGTGTGTGCCCTCTACCTGCCGAAGCGCACGAGGGATGCGGCGGCGATCCTGGATTCGGATCGACCCTGGCAGGTGGCGATGCACTTCATGCGCAACATCAATCACCACGACGTCCTGCAGGCGTTCAAGGATTCCTTCGAGCGCGATCCGTCCCCGCAGTCGCGGAAATCGGAGGCGGAACTGGAGAAGTTCAACGTCGTCCTCGACGACCTGAAGAAGGGTCAGGACCTGACGATCCGGTACGTGCCGGGGGTCGGAACGACGCTCCACGCCCCCACCGGCAACAGCAGCACCGTTCCCGGAAGGGAGTTCGCGAACGCCATCCTGCGCACCTGGCTGGGCAGCAATCCCGTCGATCCGCAACTGAAGGACAAGATGCTCGGGATGTAGCGTCCATGCGGCAGGTGCGGGCCTCGGCCTCGCCATCTTCCACGCCATCGTGACGGCGCACGGCGGGACCATCACGGTCGAGAGCGAGGTCGGTAAGGGATCGATAGTCCGGGTGGAACTACCGGCGGCGCCTGTGGAGCCGGTGGCCGCAGCCTGAAGAGGGGGCATCGGCCGCCCTGGCCGGCATCCCCGGCTGCAGCTGCTTCAAGAGTTCGGGTGAAGCAGACACTGGTCCAGAGCGCCCTGAAGGCGCCGCGCCCGCTCGACATCGGCGGTATCACCCCCGGCGAGTCCACCCACTGGTTCAAAGTCGCGGATGGCGGCGGCGAGCTCTTCCCGGTCACCTTGAACGGTGACGCGTCGAAGATGTTCTGGCGAGCGCTGCCCATGCTCCAGCATGGAGACGTAGGAGTTGGAGACTCCCATCCTGTCGGCGAGGTCCTTCTGGCTGAGGTTTCTCTTCTTTCGGAGGATGAGGACGTTGGTCGCGAAGCGGGTCTGAAGGTTCATGGCGTAAGTCTGCCACTTCAC
>JBAXVO010000551.1:0-1695 GCA_037129355.1 Deltaproteobacteria bacterium
GTTCCTGCACGAGGCTGGGGGCGCGAGCGACCCCGGCGGTGAGCGGGAAGGCCGGGTTGGGTGCGACCGAGAAGAGGGCCGGATACCAGGAGCGGGAGACGACGTTCTGGTTCCGCACCAGCCAGCCCACGTTGCCGCGGGCGGTGGCGTCGAAGGCGGCCGCCACGCGCAGGATGTCGGGGACGTCGTCGAGCCCCATGAGGTCCCGCTGCATCCGGATCCGGAAGACCGCCCAGTCGTAGTACTTGTGCTTCGCGTAGTCGTCGCAGCTGGCGACGTCCTGGATCTCCTGCTTGTGGATGCCGAACGGATCGTCGAAGTAGGTGTTCGACTTCCAGGAGACGTTGGGCTGGAGCTGGCCGTCGCCGACGCAGGTCGCGGCCAGCGGACCCACGTTCAGGGAGTACTTCCCGGGCGGCACCACCGGCGTCAGGCCCGGCGCGACGACGCGGGCGCCGTCCCCCGCGCCGAGGAGCGATCCCGCCTCGAGCGCCGCCGCGACCGGGATGCTGGTCGGCTCGACCGGCGTGGACAGGGAGGAGGTGGCCGTGGCGGTGGGATCGAAGGCCAGCGCCGGACCGAGCTGGAGGGTGTCGTACCAGGGGTTGATCCGCGACCAGATCGCCCCCCGGAGCTGCTCGTCGATCGGCGAGCCGGGCGCGGCCGAGCGCGGCCGGGGAGGGACGTGGTACTGCCGGCAGGTCATGCCGATCTCGTTTCCGCCCACGTAGCCGTCCGTCCGGAAGGTGGTCGGGTAGAGCGCGAGGACGATGCGGCTGCAGATCTTGGGCTGGCTGCCCACGGAGCAGTCGGAGGGGAGCGTGCAGGGCCTCCAGTACTCGTCGCAGGCGGCGGTCTTGAGCCGCTCGGCGCTCCCCACCGTCGCGAAGGCCGCGTAGCAACGGGTCACCAGCAGGTCGCTGCAGATCGACGGGAGGGCGGCATCCTGGGCCGCCATCCAGGTCTGGTCGAGACACTGGTTGACGGTCGGCTGGGGGACGACCGCGGCGCAGTCGACCGGCGGTGGGTCCGGCGGGAGCGTGGGAGCCGCGGACCCGCCGCAGCCAGCGGCGATCGGCAGGGTCACGAACGCGACGAGGAGGGCGACCGGCGACACGCGGCTGAAGGGCATGGAGCGGCTCCTGCTTGAGATGGCGATGACCATCGACGGTACGGAGGCGATCGGACACCGGCAAGTCCCCCCCCCATCCGGGAGCCGGCGGGAGCGATTTCACTGAAAGGCTTATAAGGATTCCCGAGAGAGCGCGACTCCCCGGTCATGCCCTTTCGAGGTCTCTGGACGCCGTGACCGCGTGTGCAACCCTTTCCCCGCCATGAAGGCGCTGCGGGCCCGGACGGATCCGGCACCCCGCCCGGACGGGAGTCGGTACACATGAGGAAGATCGGACTGGTGGTCGCAGCGGTGGCGGGGATCGCGCTTGCGGGCGCGGCGGAGGCGCAGGTCACGCTGGACCTGAAGGTCGGCTACGCGATCCCGACCGGCAACGGGGGGGCGAACGCGCCGATGTCCGACACCTGGGGAGGCGCCATCCCCCTCGGGATCGACGCCCTCTATCGGTTCACGCCGAGCCTGTCGGCCGGGGTCTTCTTCCAGTGGAATCCCGCCTTCGCGGCGTCCGGGTTCTGCGCCCGCGAGTTCGGCGCCACGGCGACCTGCTCGGGATCGGACATGCG
>JBAXVO010000552.1:0-1689 GCA_037129355.1 Deltaproteobacteria bacterium
CACGCGGGAGGTCGGGAACTCGTCGGGCGCGCGCGCCGCCTTCCCGGCAACCGTCGAGACGAACTTCCCGGCCGACGCGTAGTCGACCGATCCGGCCATCACGAGAAAGGTGACGGGGGTGTTCCGGAGACGGCGCCCCACGTCCGCTAGCGCCGTGGCGAGCCCGGCGGCCGACTCGCCGGCGTCGGCGGGAACGATGGCGAGCGAGGTCCATCGGCTTCGCGAGAGCGTGAACCAGAGCCCCTGGTAATGGCTTTCGAGGAGGCGATCCTGCCGGATCCTGGTCGCGGTCTCGCGAAGGACGAGCGCGGCGCCGCTCCTGTTCCCTTGGTGCCCTGACATCCCTGCCTCCTGAGCCGCAAACATAGCACAGGAATCCCGGCGGCCCGGATGCGTCGAACGCTCCCCACTCGCGTTCCGTGGAGGCGTCGCTATACTCCAAGGAGACAAGACCGTCCCCGACCCATGCCCAGCAAGCCCATCCCGACACCGAACGAGCAGGGATTCCTCGACCTCCAGGAGATGTGGAAGGCGCTGCTCAATTGCGATTGGCAATCGCTCACCCTCGTTCCGACCGATCACGGCATGGCGGTGCAGCAGGTGGTCGACGCGTTCCAGTCGGTCGCGGACTCGGTGGAACCGCCGATCCTGTTCATCGACGCTCGCGGAGTGGACGTGTCCCGGGGCAAGCAGCTGGCGCATGAGGCGGAGGCCGCCCTCGCGAGCCCTTCGCGTCTCGTGGTCGTCGTCGATCCCCTGATCCACAGTCTCTCGGGCGCCCACCTCGTCCGGTGCGCCCACGCGGTCCTCCTGGTCGTACGGGTCGGCGCGATGGACGTCGATGCCCTGACCAGCACGGTCTCCATGGTGGGGGCCGAGCGCATCGTCGGCTCGGTCACGGCCCCGGTTGCAGCCTGACCGGACGAGCCCCGACTCTGGGCCGGGGGGGAGTTCGTGGTATGCAACTTCCGGCGGGGCGTGTACCTGCCGGCGTGAGTGGCCGTGTCCGGCCCCGGGGGAGGATTCCGTGAAAGTTCCGTTCTCGTCGTTCCGATTCGCACCCGTGCTCCTGCTGCTCGCCGTCACGGCTGGTTGCAAGACCACCGGCGACGCCATCCCGGTGGAGTCCCTGGCGCCCGCGGCGACCTCGGCGCAAGTGGAGTACGTCCTGCAGGCGGGCGACGTTATCGCGATCCGCGTCTGGAACCAGGACTCCATCACCACCCGTGCGCGGATCCGACCGGATGGGCGCATCTCCATGCCCTTCCTCGACGACGTCGAGGCGGCCGGCGCGACGCCGAACGCACTGGCGAAGCGGATCCAGATCCGGCTCAAGGACTTCATCGTGAATCCGGTCGTCACCGTATCGCTCGAGGAGCCCCGTCCGCTCCTCGTGGCGGTGCTCGGCGAGGTCGTGAAGCCCGGCAACTACCCCCTCGAAGCCAGCGCCGGGGTCCTGCAGGCGCTCGCCAACGCGGGAGGAATGACCCCCTTCGCCAACAAGGACGCCATCGTGGTCATCCGGCGAAAGGCCGACGGCAGTGGCGTCGAGCGGATCGGGTTCACCTATTCGGGCCTCACCCAGGTCCGTGGGCGCGCCGCCAGTTTCCGCCTCCAGCCCGGTGACGTCGTGGTCGTCGAGTAGCGCTTGTTCCTCCCACTCGCCACCGCGCTCGTGGCGCTCGCCAC
>JBAXVO010000553.1:0-1684 GCA_037129355.1 Deltaproteobacteria bacterium
TCGGCGGGAGGGATCCCCGCGGCGGGAAGGTGCACGCCGTCGGCCCCCGCGGCGAGCGCGACATCGACCCGATCGTTCACGAGGAGGAGCTGTCCCGCCCCCACCACCACTTCCCGCAGCGCGCGCGCGGTGGCCAGGAGTTCCCTCCCGGGGGCCCCCTTCGAACGGAACTGGACGGCCAGGACGCCGGGCGGCGATCCCCGGAGCGCCGCCGCAACCTGCGCCACGAGACCCGGCCCCGCGGAGGGGTCCGTGATGAGGTAGACACGCGGGGGGCTCGGGGGCATCATTCGGCGGTTTCCGGGGCGAGCATGCCCGAGAGGTCACCTTCTTGAACAGCGACGTGAACACCCTCCTCGAATTCCTGGACGCCCAGCGGGTGAAGCAGGCACCCCACTTCCCCACCGTGAAGTTCGACAAGGTCCTGTCCTTCATGGGGACCACGAGCCTTCCCGGGACCCACGCCTCGGTGGCCATCCTTCCCGTGAAGCGGCTGGTGGCGGGAGCCACGCCGTCGGAGATGCCCGTCCACCTGGGCGGCCGGCTGCCCCGCGCGCTGGCCCGGAACGAGTGCGTCACCGTCCACGTCGACAAGGTGGAGCAATACCAGGGCTACCAGATCAAGTCCCGGCCCCTCGCCGGGGCCGGCTCGGAGGCCCAGGTCTTCCAGGCCGAGGCCGACGGCATCGCCATCGAGGGGCGGCAGATCTACACGGTCCACCACAGCCCCTACACGATGAAGTTCTTCGAGCAGATCCCCTTCGACGAGGTCGAGCAGACGGTGGGGAGCGTGAAGTACGCCCTCGTCGGCCTGGGGGAGACCGCCAACATCTCGCCGCGGTTCATCTTCCATCACGAGGTGAAGTCCGACCGGCTGCACCTGTTCCACGGCGACGGCCTGGCGCTCAAGACCTACATGAACCTCAAGGTGAACCGGCAGGAGACCCGCATCGTGGTCGACCTGGACACCTTCGAGGGATGGGCCCTGCAGGGGACGGTGGAGGAATTCTCCCCGCACCAGCACCCCACCGCCTACGAGCGCATCTGCCAGGGATTCGCCGCCGGCAACTGGGGGCGCCCGTCCCGCGTCTTCCGGTTCGTCCCCGACCGGTTCGAGCGCCTCGCCCCGTTCGTCGGGTAGCCGGCCTACCGGGGCGATCCCACGAGCCCGGTCATCGGGCTCGAGGCGGCCGCGTGCAGGCGCATGGGCATGCGCCCGGCCAGGAAGGCCTTCCGGCCCGCCGCGACCCCGTCCCGCATCGCCTCGGCCATGAGCACCGGGTCGCCGGCCTCGGCGATGGCCGTGTTCATGAGGACCGCGACGGCGCCGAGCTCCATGGCGACGGCGGCGTCGCTGGCGGTTCCCACCCCCGCGTCGACCAGCACCGGGACCTTCACCGTCTCCATGACGATGCGGAGGTTGTAGGGGTTGCGGATCCCGAGCCCCGAGCCGATGGGCGCGCCGAGCGGCATGACCGCCGCGCAGCCCACGTCCTCGAGCCGCTTGGCCGTGACCGGGTCGTCGTTCGTGTAGGGGAGGACGGTGAAGCCCTCCTTCACGAGGATGCGGGCCGCCTCGACGAGCCCCACCACGTCCGGGAAGAGCGTCCGCCGGTCGCCGATGACCTCGAGCTTCACGAGGTCGCCCATGTCGAGCTCGCGCCCCAGCCTCGCCGTGCGCACC
>JBAXVO010000554.1:0-1681 GCA_037129355.1 Deltaproteobacteria bacterium
GGTGGTGTTCTTCCCCGTAAAGAGTGAGGCGGTGCGATCTGAAAAAGATGTTTCTATTTACTAGAAGATGGCACTCACAGCAACAGCTCATCTGTACGGGAGCGATAACTCCGTCTTTGTCCCGCGCTCCAGGTAGACCGTCTGCGACGGGAAGGCGAATCCCGAGCCGCCCTTCTCGACCACTTCCATCACGCCGAGCAGGATCTCCTCCTGGACGGCGAGGAACTCGGATCGCCGGGTCGTGTCCACGTAGGCGCGGATCTGGACGTCGAGCGAGCTCGCCCCCAGGGCGACGAAGCGAACCTGGCGACCCTCGGCGAGGACGCGCGGGTGCCCGGCGAGCAGGGCCTCGAGCGCGGCCAGGATGGCGCGGAGCCGGTCCGGGGTGGTCTCGTAGCGGAGCCCGATCTTCGTCTGGAAGAGCATCCGGTCCCGCATCGACTGGTTGGCGATGGCCGCCTTGGCCAGGGCGCCGTTCGGAACGGTGATGACGGTGCGGTCGCGGGTCCGGATCCGCGTGGAGCGGATGCCGATGGCCTCGACGTTGCCGTCGGTGTCGCCGATCTTGCACCGGTCGCCGACCCGGAACGGGCGATCGGCGAAGAGGTTCAAGCCCGCGATGAGGTTCTCGAGCGTCGGCTGCGCGGCCAGGGCGACGGCGAGGCCGCCCACGCCCAGTCCGGCGACGATGCCGTAGACCGGAATGCCCAGCCGGTCGGCGCCGAGGGAGAGGAGGGTCAGGGCGCCCAGGATCCCCAGCACGCGAGCGGCCAGGCGGATGAGGTGCGCATCCACGCTCTCCCGGGGGATGCGCGGCGAGGCGAGGACGGCCTCGGCCACCACCGGCGCGAGGCGCCAGGCCACCCAGGCGGCCGCCAGGAACATGATCGTGGTCGCGACGAGCTCGACGGCGCTTCCGGCGCGCCCCACCAGGTTGATCTGCACCAGCGCGATCCAGGCCGCGACCGGGGTCGCCGCGAGGAGGAGGAGCGGCAGGGAGAACTGCGCGAGGGCCCGGAGGAGGGGGCTGCGCTCCTCGTTGATGCGGGAGAGCCGGAAGGCGAGCCCGACGAGCGGGATGCAGCCCGCCACGAGCAGCATCAGTGCGAGCCACTTCCAGGCCGCCTGCCCCCACAGCGGCGCGCGGAGCCAGGCCGGCATCCCCAGGATCCACCTGTACGGGATCATCCATCCGCCGCCTGCGGAGACGATGACGTGCAGGTCCGGCACGGGGACCGGTCGGAGGCGCGGCAGGTCCCGCGTCCGTTCGTAGAACTCCTCGGCCCGGGCGACGGTCTCCGGTGAGAAGAGGAACTCGACGCCCGACGCCCCGTCGTCGACCCGGGCGAGCGTGATCTCGGTGCCAGGGATGGTCCATCGCCGCGACAGCGCGTCCTTGCGAAGGGCCATCTGCTCCGCGTCGGGGACAGTGTCGATCTGGGGAAGCGGGATCCGGCTCAAGGTCTCGAAGAGCGCCAGCGCCGCTGCCCGTCCGACCTTGAGGCGGGACGCCGGCGGCAACTGCGACAGGTCGAGGCAGTGGACGACCTGCTTCCCGAGCACCTGGAGGTTCCCGTACTCGACCCGGGACTGGGATGCGACGTACCGGTCGGCGAGTTCCCTGGCGAGCGTGTCCCCGGTGGAGAGGAAGGTCCGGAGGGTGGCGCGGGGGCTCGACCGG
>JBAXVO010000555.1:0-1680 GCA_037129355.1 Deltaproteobacteria bacterium
GGGAGGACCTGACGCCGACCATGCGGCGGGCGCTCGGGTTCGCGATGAGCGAGGTCCTCCAGGTCCTGGGCATCGGCGTCTGCGGAACGGAATTCGGAAAGCACCTCGGCGACGGCCTCTTCGAGTTCCGAGTTCGGCGGGACCTTCGCGAGATCACCGGAGGCAGGGCTGCCGAAGCCGGGAAGATCCTGCTCCGCGTCTTCTGCCACGCGCACGGCAACCGGCTCATCCTTCTCGTCGGCGGCTACGACAAGGGGGAGCACCCCTCCCCTCGACGCCAGAACGCGGAGATCGAGCTCGCCCGCGCCCGGCTGCGCGACTGGCGTCGTCGTCGAGGCACGGGATAACGAGGGGCTTGACGCATGATGGGCTATAGCACATAATCTCGTGGTCGCTCGAATCCGGTCAGGGGACACCGTGGGACGGAAGTTTGCCGAGTTCATGAAGGAGGTCGAGGCGGAGGCCCGCCGCGAGGGCCCCGAGGCCGTGGCCGAGGCACGGGCGCTCGAAAGCCACTTCCGCCTGGCCGCCGAGTTCATCGCCCTCCGCAAGCACCGGAACCTCACCCAGCGGCAACTCTCCAGCTTGTCGGGCATCCAGCAGAGCGAGATCAGCCGCATCGAGGCGGCCCGCGCCAACCCCACCCTGGGCACTTTGCGGGTCGTTGCCGGGGCGCTAGGCGCCGACATCCGCCTCGTGGAGCGGACGCGGCCGTCACGCCCCTCGGCCACCCTCAGAACGCGATCGCCAGCACGCCGCCGGTGATCAGCGCCGCCCCCGCCACCCCGTAGAGGACGTTCGCCGCGGTGGCGCTGCCGTTCGCCTTGCTCACCAGCGCGTCGGCCTGGGACCGGTCGTTTCCCCCGGCGAGGAGCGCGTTCTGGGCGTTCCTGGCCTGGAGCCCCATGACGAGCCCCGCCCCGGCGGCCACCACGGCCACGCTGCCCGCGATGATGGGGCCGAGCCAGCTCTTCTGCTCGGCCGGCGCGGGCGGCGCCTCGGGGCGGGTGGCCTCGAGGGGCGCCTCGGGCGGCTTCGCCGCCAGCACCGGCGCGGCCACCGGATCCTGGCCGGGCTCGAGCACCAGGTTCACCGTGAGCGAACTGCCGGCCGGGAGGACGACGTCGCGCGTCGCCGTCCGGCGCCCGGGCGCCGACGCGGCGAGGGCGTGGGGGCCGGGGACGAAGGGGGCGTCCACCGGCGCGGGGCCGGCCGGGGCGCCGTCCACGCGGACCTCCGCCCCGGGGGGATCGACCTCGACGTGGAGCATCTGCCGCCCCGTCGCGGCGAGCCGCCCCTCCAGCACCTTCACGCTCCGTTGCACCGCGTCGCGGTTGGCGGCCGCCGGGTCTTGCCGGAGGTAGCGGGCGAAGGCGGCCAGCGCCGCGGCCGGGTCGCCGAGCTTCTCCCAGGCCTGCCCGATGTTGAACTGGAGGGCGGGGCTCGGCTTCATCTGGTTGGCCGCCTCGAACTCGGAGATGGCCTCGCGGTACTTCCCCGCCTTGTAGAGGTCGGCGCCGCGCCGGTAGGCGGCCCGCGCCTCGGCGGCGGGGGGCTCAATGCGCAGGGCATTGGGCAGGCGATCGAGGGGATGGGCTTCCGGGGCCAGTTGGACGAGTTGATGCGGCAACCCGCCGCCGGTTTGCCCCATGGGAAAATAAGCATTGAGGACAATCCGAT
>JBAXVO010000556.1:0-1675 GCA_037129355.1 Deltaproteobacteria bacterium
GGACAGACCCACCAAGGTCGACGCGCGCCCCTTCCCGGGCGTGCCATCATCCCCGACGGAAAGGTCGTTTCTGCCGGGGAGGGGCGATGTTCGCCGTGGGTCCCAGCAAGCGGTGGCATCGCTGGATCGGCCTGCTGCCGGTCGTGGTCCTGCTCGCCTCGTCGGGGCTGCTCCTCCTCTGGTGGAGCGACATCGTCTCCGCCCAGCGGCGGGCAGAGCAGGAGCACTTCGAGACCGACGCCCGACGGGTGGCGACCAAGGTCGCCGAGCGGCTGGAGGCCTACGACGAGATCCTGCGGGGCACGGCCGGCCTGTTCGCCGCGGCCCAGAGCGTCAGCCGAGAGGAATTCCGGCTCTACGTCGAATCCCTCCAGCTCGACCGGACCTACCCGGAGATCCAGGGCGTCGGCTTCGTGCTCCGGATCCCCCCCGCGGAGCTCGGGGCGCACGTCCGGTCGGTCCGGGAGGAGGGGTTCCCGGACTACGCGGTGGTGCCGGAGGGGACCCGGGACGAGTACACGAGCGTCCTCTACCTCGAGCCCTTCACGACCCGGAACCGCCGGGCCTTCGGCCGCGACGGCTTCGTCGAACCGACCCGCCGGGCCGCCATGGAGTTCGCGCGGGATCGGGGGGGCGTGGCGACCACGAGGAAGGTCACGCTCGTGCAGGAGGAGGGGACGGACGCCCAGCCCGGGGTCCTGACCTTCTTCCCGGTCTACGCCGGTGGGCGGGACCCGGGGACCGAGGAGGGGCGCCGCGCCGCGCTCCAGGGATGGGTCTACAGCCCGCTGCGCATGACCGAGCTCATGGACCGGCTGGTCGGCCCCGAGCTCCGGCAGATCCGGCTGGAGATCCTCGACGCTCCCGGAGACGGCCCCGGGCAGCTGCTCTACGACAGCCAGTCCGGGAGCCGGGAGCGCCCCGAGATCTCCTACTCGGTGCTGCTCCCGGTGAACCAGCTGTCGTGGACGCTCCGCTTCGCCGGAGGCGCCGCCTACGTGGCCGGGATCCACCAGCGCTCCCTCGCCGTCGACGTCGTCGCCATGACGATCCTGGTGATCCTGCTCACCGGCCTCTCCGCCGCGGCCGTGGGAAGCTGGCGCTCCCGCCACCGCGCGGTCGACCTCTCCCGGTCCCTGGCGGAGAGCGAGGCCCGCTGGCGGGCCACGTTCGAACGCGCGCCGGTGGGCATCTTCACCGTCGACGACGAGGATCGGTTCCTGCTCGTGAACCGGCGCTACTGCGAGATCACCGGGTACACCCCGGAGGAGCTCCGGACCCGGACGCGCATCGACGTCGTGCACCCCGACGACCGGGCCAGGGACGCCGACGTGGCGCGGCGCGTGCGCTCCGGGGAGATCGACGTGGGCACCCTGGAGCGGCGCGGGTTGCGGAAGGACGGGACGGTCTTCTGGGGCGAGATCACCCTGAGCCGGGAACCGGGTCTAGCGGGAGGGGCCGCGCATCTGATCGTGGTCCTCGAGGACGTCACGGCCCGTCACGAGGCGGAGGACAAGTTCCGCGAGATCGCGGAGCGTTCGCTGGCCGGGATCCTCATCGTCCAGGACGACAAGATCGCCTACGCCAACTCGGTGGTGGCCGAGATGGCCCAGGTGTCCGCGAAGGACTTCGTGGGCAGGTCGGTGGACTTCGCCCGGAAGCGGATCCACCCCGA
>JBAXVO010000557.1:0-1674 GCA_037129355.1 Deltaproteobacteria bacterium
TCATCAAGGACCAGCTCCCCACCATCTTCCACGCCGAGGGGCACCCCCCGGGCGAGGTCCAGGAGGTCGTCCGGAAGGCGATGGCCGGATACCGCGAGACGCTCCCCTCCGCCTACCGGTCGCTCCTCGACCGGTACGAGCTCCGCGACGCCGCCATCAAGGTGGTGGGCATCGGAAGCGTGGGCACGTCCTGCTGGGTGCTCCTCTTCATGGCCGGCGTGAACGACCCCCTCTTCCTCCAGGTGAAGGAGGCGCGCGCCTCGGTCCTGGAGCCGTTCGCCGGGCGGACCGAGTTCCCGAACCACGGCCAGCGGGTCGTGGACGGGTACCGGCGCATGCAGCCGGCGAGCGACATGTTCCTGGGCTGGACACGCGGCAAGTCCCGCGACTTCTTCGTCCGGCAGCTCCGGGACGTGAAGGTCGGCGTCCGCTTGGAGACCTTCGGAGCGACCGAGATGGACGTGTACGCCACCTGGTGCGGACGAGCCCTCGCGCTCGCCCACGCCCGCTCCGGGATGGCCTCCCTGATCGCCGGGTACATGGGCAGGAGCGACCTCTTCGACGAGGCCATGGTGGCGTTCTCGATGGCCTACGCCGACCAGAACGAGAAGGACCATGCGGCCCTCGAGCGGGCCGTTAGAAAGGGTCGGGTGAAGGCGGTCTTCGAGGAGGATCGATGACGACATCGAGGGGAGTGGCACCCAGGTCGGCGGCGGCAATGGTCGCCCTGCTCGCGTGCGCGGCGGCGGCCTTCCCGGCCCGGGCCGAGGATCCGTGTGCCGCCGACGTGCAACGGCTCTGCTCCGAGGCGACGCTCGGGAAGGGTGCGGTGCGGGCCTGCCTGGTGAAGAACGAGGCCGCCCTGGGCGAGTCCTGCCGCGCCAAGGTGGAGGCGGAAACCGCCGCGGCCCGGGCCTTCGTCCGGGAATTCGCCGTGGCCTGCAAGGCCGACACGGAGCAGTTCTGCGGGAACGTGGAGCCCGGTGGAGGGCGCGTGATCGGCTGCCTGAGCCAGCACCAGGTGGAGATCTCGAGGGCCTGCCAGGCGGAGGTCCAGCGGATCGGGGAGGCCAGGGATCGCCTGGAGGGCTTCCGTCGTGCCTGCACGAAGGACCTGGCGACGCTCTGCGCGGACGTGCCTCAGCAGGCGGGGCCCCTCCTCGAGTGCGCCCGGGCCAACGCGGCGCGCATCTCCCCGGAGTGCAAGGCCATCGACCTCCCGCTGGTCTCGGAGGCCGAGGGGGTCGTGGCGATGGTCGAGGAGATGACCAGCCGCGACCGCGTCCGCGAAGCGCTGGAGATCCTCCAGGGTCTCGACTCGGTGGCCTTCTCCCGGAGCCAGGTGCTCCTCCAGTTCGACAGCTTCCAGTCGCTCGCCGAGAAGGGGAACGGGGGGCGCATGCTCTTCAACCCCCAGATCGTCTTCGGGGAGCGGCACGAGTTCGCCGTGCAGGTGAAGGTCCCGGTGAGCGGGCTCTTCCCCTACGCGCCCGGCGCTCCGACCCAGTTCGGCCTGGGGGCCGTGTCCACCGCCTTCGCGTGGAACTTCGACGGCGAGGGGCGCGTTCGGCAGTACCTGGCGCTCGGTCTCCAGATCGAGACCGTTTCCACACCGGTCATCGGTGGCCCCTGGGCGCTCGTGCCCTCCTACGCGATCGGTCTGGCGCTGGCCCG
>JBAXVO010000558.1:0-1674 GCA_037129355.1 Deltaproteobacteria bacterium
CCCCGGCTCGCAGCCCATGGCGTCGGTCTCCGCGGCCGCCGCGGTGAACGGCTAGAGAGCCGATCAGCTTAGGAGCCGACCGCCTGGGGATCGACAATCCCGAGCGTTCTTGATCTCTTGGCCCGTGGGCGGGGTCAGGAGGTCGGGAATGCGACGGTGGACGTTGTCGACGGAGTTGAGCGAGGCGGAGCAGAGAGTGGCCGGGCGGCTGAAGCGGGGAGGACGGTTCTACGTATTCCTCCGGCAGGTGGCGCCGCGACTGTTCGACGAAGGCTTCCAGGCCGAACTCGAAAAGGCATACGGGACGCCCCGGGGAACGGAGCCGAAGCCGCCGGCGTTGCTCGCCATGGTGACGCTGCTGCAGGCTTATGACCGGGCGAGCGACTGGGAAGCGGTGGAAACGGCGACAGTGGACCTTCGGTGGCAGCTGGTGCTGGGATGCATCGGGGCGACGGAGGCGCCGTTTTCGCAGGGCGTGCTGGTGAGCTTCCGGGAGCGGATGGTTGCGCACGACCTGGACCGGAAGTTGCTCGACCGGACGGTGGAGCTGGCCAAGGAAACAGGGCTGTTCGGCTGGAAGCACGTGAAGGCGATGCTCGACTCGTCGCCACTGTTGGGAGCCGGACGGGTGGAGGACACGTGGAACCTGCTCGGCCGGGCGCTCGCCACGGTGGTGGAGTGCGCGGCGAAGGGGCTGGCGATCCCGCGGGAGACGATCCTCGAGGAGGCAGGGTTGAAGCTGATGTCGGGGACGAGCCTGAAGGCGACCTTGGACATCGACTGGGATGACCCGACGCAGCAGGCCGAGGCCATGCAGCGATTGCTCGCCGAGGTGGAGGCGCTTCGGAGGTGGGTGGCCGAACATGCAGGGGCGCACGCCATGGAGGGATCGCTGAAAGCCGCTCTGGATGCGCTTCAGCGCGTGATGGGGCAGGACCTGGAGCCGGATCCCGGCGGGGGAAGCCGCATCCGGCGTGGGGTGGCGAAGGACCGGATGCCTTCACTCGGGGACAAGGAGATGAGACACGGCCGAAAGAGCAAGTCGAAGCTCTTCAACGGCTTCAAGCGGCACGTTGTGGGCATCGCTGGAAGCAACCTCATCGTCGGTGCGGTGGTGCGCCCCGCCAACGAGCCGGAGCACGAGGCGGCGGGACCGCTGCTCGCGGACGCCAGCCGCCACGGAGAGGTGGTCGAGACACTCGTCGACCGCGGCTACCTGGGGAGCGTCGACCTGCTGTCCATGCGAGAACGGGGCGTCACCATCCGCTCCAAGCCATGGCCGAGCCGGAATGCAGGACGCTTCACCAAGGAAGACTTCACGATCCGTCTTGCCCAAGGCGAGGTCGTTTGCCCGGCGGGCGAGACGGCATCCATCCACGCCCTTGGATCGGTTGCCCACTTCCCCGCCAGCGCATGTCGTCCGTGCTCGCTGCGCTCGAACTGCACCGTCGCGACGTCCGGGCGCGGCCGCTCCATCGCCATCCATGAGCACGAGGACCTGCTCCTCGAACTCCGAGCCTTCCGCAAGACGCCCCAAGGCAGGGCCGCTCTACGCGAGCGGACCGCCATTGAGCACCGTCTCGCTCGCATCGGCGCTATCCAGGGACCCAGGGCTCGCTACAAGGGCGCTCGCAAGAACACCCTCGACGTTCGCCGCTGCGCCGCCATCAACAA
>JBAXVO010000559.1:0-1666 GCA_037129355.1 Deltaproteobacteria bacterium
GCCCCACGGGCCCCGGGGGCCCCGGCGGCCGAAGCCGGCGATGGCCCGGATCACCACGAGCGCGATGATGAGGAGGACGAGCGCCGGCGCACCCATGCCGAAGAGGAAGCCGAGCAGGGCCCCGATGATGGGGACGTTCACCTGCTTCTGCGCCGCCTGCCGTCGCGGCGCCTGGGACATGCCCTGCGGCAACGCACCGAGCGCCCCGAGCACCTGCTGCCCGGCGGCGTGGAGCCCCTCCCCGTAGCGCCCCTCGCGGAAGGCGGGGACGATGGCGCTGCGGATGATCCGGCCCGACTGGGCGTCGGTGAGCCCACCCTCGAGCCCCCCGCCCACCTCGATGCGGACCTTCCGGTCCTTCACCGCGACCACGATGAGGACGCCGTCGTCCTTGCCCTTCGTGCCGAGCTTCCAGGCCTCGGCGACGCGCATCGAGAAGTTCTCGATCGGCTCCCCGTCCAGCGTGGAGACGAGCAGGTACTGCAGCTGGGGGCCCGTCCCGCCGTTCTGGGCGCGCGCCGCGCGGGAGAGATCGCCGAGCCGAGCCTCCCACCGGGCGTCGATCGCGCCGGCCGGGTCGACCACCGGCCCGGTCAGGCGCGGGACGGGGATCTCCGCCGTGGCGCGCAGGGGCGCCACGAGGAAGAGCAGGGCCAGGGCGGCCGCGGGGCCGCGGGTCACCGTGAACTCCTAGAACTTCACCTTGGGGGCCTCGGCGGCGCCTGCCGTCGTGGCCGTGAACTGGGGCTTCGCCGCGTGGTGGTAGAAGAGGCTGTTGGTGAAGCTGGTGGGGGGAACGGTGACGAGGTTGTTGAACTCCTGCACCGTCTGGATGTAGCGGCGGCGCGCCACCGAGATCCGGTTCTCCGTCCCCTCGAGCTGGACCTGCAGGTCACGGAAGTTCTCGTTGGCCTTGAGGTTGGGATAGGCCTCCGAGACCGCCATGAGCTTGCCCAGGGCCTGGGTGAGGCCGCTCTGGGCCTGCTCGAACTTCTTCATGTTCTCGGGCGTGAGCTGGTCGACCGAGATCTTCACCTGGGTGGCCTGGGCGCGGGCGGCCATCACGCCCTAGAGCGTCTCCTGCTCGTGGGTGGCGTAGCCCTTCACCGTCGCCACCAGGTTGGGGACGAGGTCGGCGCGGCGCTGGTACTGGTTCTCCACCTCGGCCCAGGCGCCGGCGACGGCGTTGTTGGCCTGGGGGATGGACTGGACGCCGCAGCCGGCGAGGGCGACGGCGGCGACGAGTGCGAGCGGGAGTCGTGCAAGGGTCATGGCGGCAGCGTAATGACGAGGGGGTGGTTGGCAAGCGAAACCGGACCGCCCCGGGCGGGATGACACGTCGGAGGGCCCCTCCGACTGGATGGGAGGCCTATTACCGGGTGGTTGCGCGGATCCCGGCGGGGCGCGTCGCCACCTACGGCCAGGTGGCGCTGCTGGCCGGGAAGCCCCGGGCGGCGCGGCAGGTGGGCTACGCCCTCTCGGCGCTGCGGGGCACGCGCCACCGCATCCCCTGGCAGCGGGTGCTGGGGAGCCGGCCGCGCGGGATGGCCGCCATCTCCATCCTCGACCCGATGGGCTCGGCGGTGCAGCGCGCCCTCCTCGAGGGCGAGGGGGTGGAGGTCGACGAGCGGGGGCGCGTCGCGCTCGAGCGCTTCGGCTGGGCGCC
>JBAXVO010000056.1:0-16228 GCA_037129355.1 Deltaproteobacteria bacterium
CCGGCAGCACGAAGCGGCGCAGGGCGACGAGCTCGAGCCCCGCACCCTCCCCGGCGGCGCGAAGCTGCGCCTCGTCGGCCTCCCGCCCCAGCGTGGCGAGCAGCCGCCCGCCGGGCGCCAGGTAACGGACCCCGAGCGGCAGCCAGCGCGCCGGATCCGCGAAGGCCCGGCTCACCACCACCTCGGCACGGGGGAGCCCCTCCCGCTCCGGGTCGCCCCCGGCTCGACCCGCCACGCCGCGGACCCGCAGGTCGAGCTCGGCCGCCACGGCCTTCACGAAGGCCACCTTCTTCGCCACGGCGTCGCAGCAGGTGACCTCGAGGGAGGGGAGGGCGATGGCGAGGGGGATGCCCGGGAGGCCGGCGCCGCTCCCCACGTCGAGGAGGGTGGCCGCACCGGCGACCTCCGGCACGAGCGCGAGGCTGTCGACGAGGTGCTTCTCGGCGAGCTCGCCCGGGTCGGTGATGGCGGTGAGGTTCACCTTCCGGTTCCAGGCCAGCAGCCGGTCGGCGTAGCGCTCGAGCCGCTCCCGCGCCGGGCCGGGCAGTTCCACACCCAGCGCGCGGGCGCCCGCCTCCAGGATCTCGGCGAAGGGCGCGTCCATCCCGGCCCCTCCTCGACCTACCCGCGGCGCCGCCCGATGGCGGCGTCGACCTCGAGGGTATGCCCTTCCAGGAAGGCAGCCACCTCGTCGTCGTCGAGGCCGAGGTCGCGGAGCACACCCTCGTAGACGAACTTGAATCCCTGCCGCTGCTCGTCGCCGGAGAGGGCGAACGACCGGCGCAGCACCGCCGCGGCGAAGAGCTTCTCGTCCCGGGTCTTCTCGCGCGCCATCCCGGCTACCGCTCCACCGGAGGGGCCTTGGGCTTCGCGCCGGGCAGCACCAGCAGCTGGCGGAAGATGCCCTCGCCCTCGCTGCGGGTGACGACCCCGTCGACCTCGGCGAGCGCCAGGTGCACGGCGCGCCGGTCGCGGGGGCTCATCGGCGCGATGGCGACGCCCTTCCCGGTGCGCAGCACCGTGGCGGCGAGCCGGAGCGCCATGGCGCGGGTGGCCGGGTCTCCCCCCTCGGGGAAGCCGCCCACCTCGAGGTTCACCCACTTGCGTCCCTCGGCCCGCGGGTTCACCACCCGGTTGGCGAGCGCCTGCAGCGCCTCGACGAGGGCGCCGGTGAGCTCGACGGCGTTGCCGGCGCGGGGGGCGAGCGACACGCCGATGGCCTCGGGCGTCTCGCGGACCTCCACGTCGACCGCCGCGCCCAGCCGGGAGAGGAGCTCGGTGCAGAAGGACCGCGCCCGCTCCACCTTCTCCGGGGCCTCCCGCGGGGGCGGGGCGTCCTCTCGCTCGGAACCGTGCATGCGCTTCCCCCTCGTCGTCAGGACGCCGCGGCGGCGGTGGCCTTGCGGTCCTTGCGCATGATCCACTGCTGCTGCGCGATGGAGAGCAGGTTGTTCACGAAGATGTAGAGCGTCAGGCCGGCCGGGAGCTTCAGCATGATGAAGGTGAAGAAGGCCGGCATGAAGTAGAGCAGCATCTTCGCCTGGGCGTTGTCCGCCGGCTGCGGCGAGATCTTCTGCATGATGAAGCTGGAGGCGCCCATGGCCAGCGGCAGGATGTAGAAGGGATCGTAGGCGGTCAGGTCCTTCACCCACAGGAAGGGCTGCCGGTAGAGCTCGACCGAGGTCTGCAGGGTGGCGTAGAGGGCGAGCCACACCGGCATCTGGAGGAGCAGCGGCAGGCACCCGCCCAGCGGGTTCACCTTGTGCTCCTGGTAGAGCTTCATCACCTCCTGGTTCATCTTCTCCTTGTCGTCGCCGTGCTTCGCCTTGAGCGCGTCCACCTTGGGCTGGAGCTTCTTCATCTCCTGCATGGACTGCATCGACTTCACGGTCAGTGGATAAAGGAGGGCCTTCACCAGGAGTGTGAGGAGGACGATGGCCACGCCCCAGTTGTGGGCGAAGGAGTAGAACTTCTGCATCACCCACAGGAGGATGCGGGCGAAGAAGGAGAAGTAGTTGGAGACCGGGCCGTAGTCGATGGCGGTCTCGAGCCCCCGGTCGTAGGCCCGCAGGAGGTCGATCTGCTTGGGCCCCGCGTAGAGCTGGAAGGTGGCGCGGGCGGCCCGGTCCACCGGGATGCGCAGCCCGGCCAGGGTCTCGCCGGCGGCGGGGAGCTTGGCGAAGAAGCAGTTTCCGTCGGCCGCCTGGGGCATGAGGGCGGCGACGAAGTAGGCCTGGTCGAGCCCCATCCAGCGGGGCGGACCGGGGAGCACCTTGAGGGGCTCCTTGCCGTCGAAGCGCTCGGTCTTGTCGCCGGCGCGGCAGACCGCGACCACCGACTCGAAGACCTCGCCGCCGGAGAAGAAGCCGGCGGTGGGGGCGTCGGGGGCCTGGAAGCCGGGGTAGAGGATGGCGAGCGTCCCGGGCTTCTCGCCGCCGCCGACCCCGAGCTCGACGTCGATCTGGTAGGGGCGGTTGCCGACCTGGAAGGTCTTGCGGACGTCCACGGCGCCCACGCGCCCCTCGAAGGTGACGCTCTTCGCGTCGTGGGCCACCACGCGCATGGGGGCCCGGACCAGCGGGTCGGTCCCGGCGTCGGACCCGCCACCCAGCTCGGCCGAGGGCAGGGTGGAGAGCGGCAGGGGCTCCCCCTCGCGCACGTGCACGAGGTCGATGGGAAGGTCGGGGACCTCGCCCTTGCCCCGCTTCCGGTAGGTCTCCTCCTTGAGGACGAAGCTCTTCAGCGCGCCGCCCCAGCTCGTGAAGGTGGCGCGGAACTCGGGCGTCTCGAGGACGACCGTCTCCTCGGGGGTGGTCGGGGAGACGGGGGCGGCCGGGGGCGGGGCGCCCGGAGCCGCCGCCGGCGCTGCGGCCTGCGGGCCCGAAGGCGCGGCGGTGCCCTGTGCGACCTTCGCCGCGTCGGGGCCGGCCTTGCCCTTCTTCGGCATGAAGAACTCGTTCCACGCGAAGAGGATCAGGACCGAGCCGAGGGCGGCGAACATGATGCGCTTGCTGTCGTTCAAGACGTACCTGCCTTCTTCTTCGAGATGATGCCTACGGAACCGGGTCGATGCCGCCCGGGTGGAACGGGTGGCACCGGGCCAGCCGTCGCGCCGCGAGCCAGCTCCCCCGCACCGCGCCGTGGCGCGTCAGCGCGGTCACCGCATAGGCCGAGCAGGAGGGGTAGAACCGGCAGGCGGGCGGGAGAAGCGGGGAGACGAGCCGCTGGTAGACGCGGACGAGCCCGACGAGCGGCAGCGCGGCCGGGCTGGTCCCGTTCACCGCGCCCTCCCGCGGGCGAGCCGGTCCCGGGCCGCGGCCAGGGCGGCGCGTGCGCCGTCCATCCCGACCGCCTCGGCGCCCGAGCGCGCGATCACCACCAGGTCCACCGGCGGCAGATCGGCCGAGACGGCCCGGAAGGCCTCGCGCACCTGGCGCTTGATTCGGTTGCGGATCACCGCGTTTGCCACCTTGCCCGGCACCGTGATGCCGATGCGGGGTCTCTTCCCCCCCGCGTCGAGGGCGAGGACCACGAGCTTTCCGGCGAACAGGCGCTCTCCGCGCTGCTGCACCGCCAGGAACTCGCGGCGGCGCAGGACACGCGCCGCCTTGCCGAAGCGCACGGGATCCCGCCTCGCCGTCCTACTTCGACGGGGCCTTCGGCGCCAGCCTCTTGCGCCCCTTGGCGCGGCGGCGCTTGATCACGTTCTGCCCACCGGCGGACTTCATGCGCTTCCGGAATCCGTGGGTTCGGTTCCGCTTCACCTTCTTGGGTTGGTAGGTCCTCTTCATGGCGCGGGAAACTCCCCGATCGGCCGCGCCGTGTCAAGGATGCCCTCCCCCAAGGGACCGCTCCCTCATCCCCGAACAAAATCCGGCGCCTGAACCGTCCCTCGAACGAGCACTTGATCCGCGTCCGCGATCTTCGCTAGAGAGAGTCTCGTCGCACGTTCGTCACGCAGACCGCGCCGCTCTGGGCATTCAACACTTTCAGTGAAAATCACCTCCGCCAGGCGGAGGCCGTGCGACCTTTTCTCGCCGGGAGGGACGGGGGATGGCAACCGTGGCGCAGGCGGCACCGGCAGGGACCCAGCAGGTCGATGGCCCCGCGCAGGCGCACTGGGATCGCATCGACGAGTACCTGCGCGGCCGGCTGCGCGAGGACCTCTACCGGCGCTGGTTCGCCCCCCTGCGGGTGGTCGGCCTCGACGGGGACCGCCTCCAGGTCGGCGCCCCGGACCCCTTCCACCGCGACTTCGTCGACGACAACTACCGGGACTGGTTCGACGAGTTCGTCCCGGGCCTGGTGGGCTCCCCGATGCGGACCCAGTTCGTGGTGGACAACAGCCCGCGCGCCGCCCGGATGGCTCCCGCCGCCGCGCCGGTGACCGCCGCGACCGCTCCCCTGGCGCCGGGCGAGACCCGCCCCAACCCGCGCTACCTCTTCGACACCTTCGTGGTGGGCGAGTCGAACCGCTTCGCCGTGGCCGCCGCGCAGGCCGTGGCGAAGACCCCGGGCAAGGCCTGGAACCCCCTCTTCCTCCACGGCGACTCGGGCCTCGGCAAGACCCACCTGCTCCACGCCATCGCCAACGCCATCCACGAGAACACCCCGGGCGCGCGGGTGGCCATCGTCACCTCCGAGCGCTACACCAACGACTTCGTCGATGCCCTGTCCAGGAACACCATGGCCGACTTCCGCCGGAAGTACCGGGAGTGCGGCGCGCTGCTCGTCGACGACGTGCAGTTCTTCGCCGGCCGCGACAAGACCGCCGAGGAATTCTTCCACACCTTCAACACCCTCTACGAGCAGAACGTCCAGATCGTCCTCTCCAGCGATCGCAGCCCCAAGGAGCTGAAGGGGCTCGAGGAACGGCTCTGCTCGCGCTTCGAGTGGGGCATGCGGGTGCACATCGACACCCCCGAGTTCGAGACCCGGGCGGCCATCCTCAAGAAGAAGGCCCTGGCCGAGCGGATCGAGCTCCCCGACGAGGTCTCCTCGCTGCTCGCCACCCACATCAAGTCGAACGTGCGGGAGCTCGAGGGGGCGCTCATGCGGCTCGCCGCCTTCGCCTCGCTGAAGGGGGAGCCGGTCTCGGTGCCGCTGGCCCGGGACGTCCTCTCCGACGTCATCCCGCCTCCCGGCTACCGCCCCTCCATCGAGCGCATCCAGGAGGCCGTGGCGGCCCACTACGGCATCACCGTGGCCCGTCTCACCAGCTCCTCGCGCGAGCAGAAGGTCGCCTTGCCCCGCCAGGTGGCGATGTTCCTCTGCCGCGAGCTCGCCAAGGAGACGCTGCAGACCATCGCCGAGAAGTTCAACAAGAAGGACCACACCACGGTCATCTCGGCGATCGAGCGGGTGAACGAGCTCTCCCTCGCCGACCTGGAGGTCCGCCAGGCGGTGGACACGCTCCGGTCGGGCGTCACCTCGTAGGGCGAGGGCGGGGATCCGGCGTGGATCATCCCTGGATCGGACGGGGCCTGGGCGTGGACGGTGGACCCCTCCTGATCGGGCGGTTTTCTCCACGCCGCGCCGGTGCGACGATCCAGGCGGTTCTCCAGATCGGTTTCCCCCGTCCTTCCGCCGGCGAACCCCGCTTCTCCACATCGATCGCCTCTCTACGATCGCGACGGATCAGAAAGAAAGATAGGATTCCCATCCCATGGAACTGAAGATCGGCGTCCCGGAACTGACCCGCGCCCTCGCCCGCTCGCAGGGCATCGTCGAGAAGAAGAGCACGATGCCCATCCTCTCCCACGTGCTGCTCGAGGCCCGGAAGGCCGGCGAGCTGGCCGTGTCGGCCACCGACCTCGACGTCTCGGTGTCGGGAACGCACCAGGCCGAGGTGGCCAAGGAAGGCGGTCTCGCCGTCTCCGCCCGCCACCTCTTCGACATCGTGAAGTCGCTCTCCGGGGAGAAGACCGTCTCGCTCAAGCGGACGGCCAACAACCACCTCGAGGTGAAGGCCGGCCAGGCCGAGTTCCGGCTCGTCGGCCTCCCCGCCGAGGACTTCCCGGCGTTGCCCAAGTTCGAGAAGGTCCCCTTCGTGTCGGTGGACCCCGCCATCGTGCTCGGCCTGGTGGAGCGCACCGCCTTCGCCGCCTCGACCGACGAGACCCGCTACAACCTGAACGGCGTCTACTTCGAGCCGGTCGCCGGGTCGATGCGCTTCGTGGCCACCGACGGCCACCGGCTCTCCATGGCCGACGCCGCCGTGGAAGGGGACTTCAAGCTGAAGAAGGGGGTCATCCTCCCCCGCAAGGGCATCTCCGAGCTTCGCAAGCTGCTCGGCGAGGCGCTCGAGGGGGCCGAGGAGAAGCCGGTGGGCGAGCTCGGCTTCGCCGACAACTCGGCCGTCTTCCGCCGCCCCGGCGTGGTCCTCGTCATGCGGCTCATCGAGGGCTCCTTCCCCGACTACCGGCAGGTCATCCCCAAGGCCGGCGAGAAGGTGGCCACCCTGGGGCGCGAGCGGCTGCTCCAGACGCTGCGCCGGGTCTCGCTGCTCTCCTCGGAGAAGTCGAACGCGGTGAAGCTCGAGCTCGAGAAGGGCAACCTGCGCATCGCCGCGCAGAACCCCGACCTGGGCGAGGCCCGCGAGGACGTTCCGGTCGACTACGCCGGCGAGCCGCTCAAGATCGGCTTCAACGCCAAGTACCTCATCGACGTCCTCACCGTGCTGCACGACGCCGATGTCCGGCTCGAGCTGGCCGACGACCTCTCCCCCGGCGTGGTGCGGCCGGCCGGCGAGGCGGCGGAGCACTTCACGGCCGTCATCATGCCCATGCGGATCTGAGGCGGGGGCCGTCCCAACGGGCGGCCCGCCGGTCGACGTGCGGCTCCTCTCCCTCTCGCTGCGCGACTTCCGGAACGTCCGCGAGGCGCGGATCGACCCGTCGACCCGGGCGACCGTGCTCGTCGGACCGAACGGGCAGGGGAAGACGAACCTCCTCGAGGCCCTCTTCCTGCTGTGCACGCTGAAGCCGCTGCGCGCCACGCGGCTCGCCGAGCTGGTTCGCTTCGGCGCCGAGCGGGCCCGCGTCGAGGGGGAGTTCGACGGGTCGGGCGGCGCCCGCACCGTGGCGGTCGAGATCGGGCCGGAGGGGCGGACCGCCTTCCTGGACGGCAAGCCGCTCGCCTCCTCCGACCGGCTCGACGCCTTCTTCGACGGCCGCGCCGCGGTCTGCTTCTCCCCCGATGACCTGCTCCTCGTGAAGGGCGGGCCCGACCAGCGGCGCCGCTTCCTCGATCGGGCCGCCTTCAACCGCTGGCCGGCGGTGCTCTCCGAGGCCCGCGAGTATCTCCGCGCGCTCCGGGAGCGGAACGCTGCGCTCCGCCACGCCCCGACAGACGTCGAGGAGAGCTTCCGGGAGCCGCTCGTCCGATCGGGCGCTCGGCTCGTGGCCCGGCGCCTGGCGCTGGTGGCCGAGCTCGCGCCGCGGATGGCGGAGGCCTTCTCCGAGATCTCGGGACCCGAGGCCGACTCCGCCCGCCTCGCCTACCGCCCCGCCGCCGGCATCCCGGTCGAGGGGACGGAGGAGGAGATCGCGGCCCGCCTCGCCTTCGCGCTCGCGCAGCGGATCGGACGCGACCGCGAGAAGGGCTACACCTCGGCGGGGCCGCACATGGACGACCTCACCCTCGCGCTCGGCGGCCGGGGCGCCAGGCCCTACGGATCGCAGGGGCAGCAGCGCGCGCTCGTCCTCGCGCTCAAGATCGCCGAGATCGAGAACCTCCGGGACAAGCAGGGGCGGCCGCCGCTCCTCCTGCTCGACGACGTCTCCTCGGAGCTCGACCCCGAGAAGAACGGCCACCTCCTGCGCCACCTGGCCGCCCTTCCCGGGCAGGCCTTCCTGACCACCACCGACCGGCGGCTGCTCGAGCCGGCGGCCGGCGAGGGCGCCGTCTTCTACCGGGTTCGGGAGGGAACCTTCGAGCGCGATCTTCTCCCTGTGATCCCGGGCGGTTGAGCCCCGCATTCCAGGTTGCCGGGCCCGGCTGGCTCTGTTATACCCATCGGCTCACAAGCCTTCGAAAATCCTCGACAAAAACCCCGCGAGACCCCCTCTGGAAAACAACGCATCCGCACCGACGCCAGCTTCCGACATCGGGAACGCGGCAGGCTACGGCACCGAGGCCATCAAGGTCCTCGAGGGGCTGGAGGCCGTCCGCAAGCGGCCGAACATGTACATCGGCGACGTGGGGGAGCGCGGGCTCCACCATCTCGTGTTCGAGGTCGTCGACAACTCCATCGACGAGGCGATGGCGGGGCGCTGCGACCAGATCGAGGTCACCATCCACACCGACAACTCGGTGACGGTGCTCGACAACGGGTCGGGCATCCCGGTGGGGCCGCACCCCACCGTCCTCGGGATGGACACGCTCGACGTGGTGATGACGAAACTCCACGCCGGGGGGAAGTTCGAGTCGAACGCCTACAAGGTCTCCGGAGGCCTGCACGGCGTGGGCGTGACCTGCGTGAACGCGCTCTCCGATTGGCTCAAGGTCGAGGTCTACCGGGAGGGAAAGGTCTTCGCGCAGCGCTACGAGCGCGGCCACCCCACCGGCAAGGTCACCATCATCGGCGAGACCCACCGTCGCGGCACGCGCGTCACCTTCCATCCCGACTTCCCGCTCTTCGAGGCCAAGGAGTTCAGCTTCGAGACCCTCTCCGGCCGCCTGCGCGAGCTCGCCTTCCTGAACCCGGGCCTCAGGATCGCCATCGAGGACGAGCGCAGCGGCAAGAAGCACGAGTTCCTCTTCAAGGACGGCATCCGCGAGTTCGTCGCCTACCTGAACAAGAGCCGGCAGACCCTCTTCGACCCGCCCATCAAGCTGCACCAGGAGATGGCCACCGAGAACGGCGAGGCCTCGGTCGACATCGCGCTGCAGTGGAACGACGGCTACGACGAGAAGGTCTTCGCCTTCGCGAACAACATCCACAACCACGAGGGCGGCACCCACCTGGTCGGCTTCAAGGCCGCGCTCACCCGCACGCTCAACGCCTACGGCACCAAGAACAACCTCTTCAAGGAGCTGAAGGAGGAGATGCCCTCGGGCGACGACATGCGCGAGGGGCTCGCCGCCGTCATCTCCATCCGCCTTCCCGGGGCGGCCTTCGAGGGACAGACCAAGACCCGGCTCTCCAACACCGAGGCCAAGTCGATCGTCGAGACCATGGTGAACGACCGGCTCGGCGCCTGGCTCGAGGAGAACCCACCGCTCGCCAAGCGGGTCATGGCCAAGGTGGCCGAGGCGGCCCGCGCCCGCATCGCCGCCCGCAAGGCGCGCGAGACGGTCCGGCGCAAGGGCGCCCTCGACGGGGCTTCACTCCCCGGAAAGCTCGCCGACTGCCAGTCGAAAGACCCCGCCGAGAGCGAGATCTACCTGGTCGAGGGGGACAGCGCCGGCGGCTCGGCCAAGCAGGGGCGCGACCGGCGCACCCAGGCCATCCTGCCCCTGCGCGGCAAGATCCTGAACGTCGAGCGGGCCCGCTTCGACAAGATGCTCTCGTCGGTCGAGATCGCGACCATCATCACCGCGCTCGGCACCGGCATCGGTCCCGGGGAGTTCGACGCCGACAAGGCCCGCTACCACCGCATCGTCATCATGACCGACGCCGACGTGGACGGCAGCCACATCCGCACCCTGCTCCTCACCTTCTTCTTCCGGCAGATGCCGGCGCTGGTCGAGCGCGGGTACCTCTACATCGCCCAGCCGCCGCTCTACCGGATCCAGAAGGGCAAGAAGGAGAACTACCTCAAGGACGAGGGGGCGCTCGACGAGTACCTGCTCGCCATCGGCACCGAGAAGGCGCGTCTCGTCTCCGGTGACCAGGAGTTCGGCGGCGACGACCTCAAGCGGCTGGCCGAGGAGGTGCGCGCCTACCGCGCGCTGCTCGTGGTGGCCGACCGGCGCCGCGATTCCCGCGTCGTCGACGCGGCCATCCAGCAGGGCGACCTCGACGTCGAGACCCTGCGCGACCACGCCGCGGTGAAGGTGCTCGCCGAATCGATCCACCACAAGGCCCAGAAGCTCTACCCGGACATCGAGATCCGGGACGCCAAGATCGAGCGGGACGAGGAGCACGGGCGCGACAAGCTGGTCTTCCACACCACGGTGGCCGGCGCGCCGCGCGAGACCCGGCTCGACTTCGACTACCTCTCGACCGCGGAATGGACCGATCTGGCCGCGCTCCACGGGGCGCTCGCCGAGCTCGGCCCCGGGCCGTTCACGCTGCAGGCCGGGGACGGCACCGAGGAGGTCCCCGACGTCTTCGCCGCGGTGGCGTCCCTCAAGAAGGTCGCCGCCCAGGGACAGACCATCCAGCGCTACAAGGGGCTCGGCGAGATGAACCCCGAGCAGCTCTGGGAGACCACCATGGACCCGGCCCGCCGGACCATGCTCCAGGTCCGGGTCGACGATGCCGTCGAGGCCAACGACGTCTTCAGCGTGCTGATGGGCGACGCGGTGGAGCCGCGCCGCGAGTTCATCGAGCGGCACGCCCTCGACGTGCAGAACCTCGACATCTGACGGGCCAGCCCCGGGACGGGGCGAGGAGGCGATGCGATGGACTGGTTCTACCGGTTGCCGATCCCACTCCTCTTCGCCGGGACCATGGTCGCCTTCGTGGGCATCACCCTCGGGGGCATGATCCTCTTCACGCCGGTCCGGGCGCGCCTGCAGGCCCGCTTCCAGCGCAGCTCGGACCAGGCCGCCTACTTCGGCACCCAGATCTGGCTCGCCTACACCCTCATCCTGAGCCTCACGGCGGTGGGCGCCTGGAGCGAGTACCAGGCGGCCGGGGACAAGGTGTCGCGCGAGGTGGCCTCGCTCGAGGTGCTGCAGCGCGGCGCGCTCCTCTACCCCGAGCCGATGCGCACCCAGCTCGACGAGCTGGTGCGGGACTACGCCCGGACCGTCGCCGACAAGGAGTGGCCCGAGCAGCGGTCGGGGAAGCACCCGTCCGCGGCCAAGGAACGGTTCGCGTCCGTCGTCCGGCTGCTCGGCGACTTCGAGCCGACCCGGCTCTCCGACCAGATGATGCACGCCGAGGCGCTGCGGCAGCTCACCACCGCGTCGGAGGCCCGCCGGACCCGCGTCCACGCCACCTCGAGCTCCCTGCCCGGCGTGGTCTGGATCGTCCTGCTGGTGGGGGCGGGGCTGGCGCTCACCGGCGCCACCCTCTTCGTGACCGTGGACGACACGGCGCTCCACCTCACGCTGGTCGGCATCATGGCCGCCTTCGTGGGGCTCGTGGTATTCGTCACCGTCGCGCTGGATCACCCGTTCCAGGGGGCCGTGACGCCGTCCGAGGAAGGCTTCAGGTACATCGCCGAACGACCCTTCGGCGGGCTGTCCACCACCCGAGGAGACTGACCGATGCCCCGCGCCGCATTCGTCACCATCGGCACCTACGTCCCCGACCGCGTCGTCACCAACGCCGAGCTGACGCGCCACATGGACACCACCGACGAGTGGATCGTCCAGCGCACCGGCATCCAGGAGCGCCACTGGGTCGAGCCCGGGCTGGGCAGCGCCGAGATGGCCCACCGGGCCACGCGCCGCGCCCTCGACCAGGCCGGGTGGAAGCCGGAGGACATCGAGGCCATCATCTTCGCCAGCCTCTCCCCCGACCACATGTTCCCGGGCGACGGCTGCTTCCTGAACGCCAAGCTGGGCATCCCCGGCGTCCCCGCCCTCGACGTCCGCAACCAGTGCTCCGGCTTCCTCTACGGGCTCTCGGTGGCCGACGCCTGGATCCGCACCGGCACCTACAAGCGCATCCTGCTCGTCGGCTCGGAGACCCACTCCACCGGCCTCGACATCTCCACCCGCGGACGGGACGTGAGCGTGATCTTCGGCGACGGCGCGGCGGCCGCCCTCATCGAGGCCACCGACGACCCGAACCGGGGCGTGCTCGGCATCGAGCTCCACGCCGACGGCCGCTTCGCCACCGACCTCTGGACCGACCAGCCCGGCTCGATCTACAGCCCGCGCAACAACCACGCGATGATCGACGACGGCAGCGGCTACCCCAAGATGGAGGGGCAGAAGGTCTTCAAGCACGCCATCGTGAAGATGCCCGAGACCGTCCGCAACGTGCTCGGGAAGGCCGGGCTCACCACCGGCGACATCAAGGTGTTCGTGCCCCACCAGGCCAACCTGCGCATCGCCGAGACGGTGCAGAAGTCGCTCGGCCTGCGCGACGACCAGGTCTTCAACAACATCCAGAAGTACGGCAACACCACCGCCGCGAGCATCCCGCTCTGCCTCTCCGAGGCCATCCCGGCGCGGGGAGTGCAGCGGGGCGACCTGATCGCGCTGGCCGCCTTTGGCGCAGGTTTCACCTGGGGTGCAGCGCTCGCGAGGTGGTGATGTCTCGGAAGGCCAGTGAGGCGTCGTCCAACGGCAGGACTGCGGACTTTGGATCCGCGTATGAAGGTTCGAATCCTTCCGCCTCAGCCAGGTCCGCCGCCCGTGCGCCCAACCAGCGCGCCGAGGTGAAGCCGCTGCCCATCCCGGAGCGCTTCCTGCTCGCGCCCATCGGCCCGCTGCCGGGCGGCCTGCTGGCCGGGCTCTCGACCGCGCTGCGCGAGCTCTTCGGCCCGACCTCCGAGGTGGCGCCTTCCCAGGTCAGGCCCGATTTCGCCTTCAACAAGGACCGGCAGCAGTACCACTCCACCGCCGTGCTGCGGCGGCTCGAGGGCTTGAGGCGGCGCGGGCAGGACGCGCCGGTGCTGGGCGTGGTGGACGTCGACCTCTTCGTGCCCGACCAGCCCTTCGTGTTCGGCGAGGCCGATCGCGCCGCCCGGAGCGCGCTGGTGAGCGTCTTCCGGCTCAAGGGGAGCGACGGCCGGCCCGTCTCCGCGGAGCGGCTGGCCCACCGCCTGCGCGTCGAGGCGGCCCACGCGGTGGGGCACCTGCTCGGGCTCTCCCACTGCAACGACTTCCGCTGCGCCATGTTCCTGGCGCATACCGCGGCCGACTCCGACCGCAAGGGCGACGGGCTCTGCTCCGCCTGCCGCTCCGCCCTCGGCCGACCCTGACGTCCGCGTGAACCCCCTCTGCCAGCGCGCCCGCTCGAGCTGCGGCGCCTGCTGCGGCCTCTACAACCGCGCCGGCCACGGGGAGGCCGCCCTCCGCGACCGGCTCGACGCCCGCACCGACGCGCTCTCCGGCGTGCCGCGCACGCGAGAGGCCTTTCGCGCGGCCGCGGCCCGGATCGCCGCCACCGAGGCGGCGCCGCTCTTCCCCTCGGTCCGGGTCTGCCCGCTGCTCGGCTGGCTCGACCCGGAGCGGACGCGGGTGGGCTGCCTGGCCCACCCCGCCACCACCGGCGGCGCCGACCTGCGCGACGAGGGGGTCTACGACACCTCGATCTGCGAGACCTTCCTCTGCCCCAGCCACTCCTGGCTCACCGAGGAGGAGGCGGAGATGGTCGACGTCACCTGCGCCGACGCCCACCTCTACGGGCTGGTGGTGACCGACGTCCCGTTCGTCCGCGCGGTGCTCGAGGCCCTGGGGCGGCTCGCCGGGGCGCGCATCGAGCGGCGCCACCTCGACCGGGAGCCGGTCCGCGCCGCGCTCCGCCGACTCCTCGCCCTCAAGGAGGAGCTCGAGCCGGGGTCCGAGGGGCTCTTCGGGGCCTTCCGGCCGGGCCCGGACGGGGAGCCGGTGCCCCGCAGCATCGACTACGCGGCCATCGATCGGGAGGGCTCGCCGTGGGACGCCATCCTCCTCTGCGTCGGGGCCGACCCCAGGTCGGGCAACGACCTCGACCGGATCGAGGCCGAGGTTCGGGAGCGGCTGGAGGAGGCGGCGGGGGCTACGAAGTAGCCCGAGCAAGGGGATCGAGCTCGCCGCCCGTTCGCTCCACCGTCAGGGACGGGCAGGAGGACGGGCCCCCCGAAGGACGCTCGTCTCCATGGGCCCGTTCCTGCGGCCGCTGAAGCGGCCGCTACAGTCCGTCCGCGATGATCTCGGCGAGGTCGACCACCTTCATGGTCTCCTCCTTGCCGAGCTCGGCCACGCCGTCCTTCAGCATGGTGAGGCAGAACGGGCAGCCCACCGCGACCACGCCGCCCGTCGCGCCCAGCACGCGCGAGGCCTCCTCGACCCGGTTCTGGTTGATGCGGGTTCCGAGCTTCTCCTCGAGCCACATGCGCCCGCCGCCCGCGCCGCAGCAGAAGCCCTGCTCGCGGTTGCGCTCCATCTCGGTCATCCGGAGTCCCGGGACCGATCCGAGCGCCGCCCGCGGCGCGTCGGTGACGCCGTTCCAGCGGGCCAGGTAGCAGGGGTCGTGGAAGGTGACGAGCTGCCCCGCGTAGGCCTTCGCCGCCGCCGGGGCGAGCTTCCCCTCGGAGACCAGCCGGGCGATGAGCTCGGAGTGGTGCACCACCTCGAAGTTCCCACCGAACTGGGGGAACTCGTTCTTGATGGTGTTGAGGCAGTGGGGGCACTGGGCGATGACCTTCTTCACCCCGTAGCCCTTCATGAGCTCGACGTTGGCCGAGGCCTGCATCTGGAACAGGTACTCGTTGCCGAGCCGGCGCGCGGTCTCGCCGTTGCAGGTCTCCTCCTCGCCCAGGATGGCGAACTTCACGCCGGCGGCGCGGAGGATCTTCACGATGGCGCGGGAGACCTTCTTCTGCCGGTCGTCGAAGGCGCCGGCGCAGCCCACGAAGAAGAGCCACTCGAAGTCGCCCTCGCTGGCGCGCGGCACGGCCAGGTCGTCGCACCACTCGGCGCGCCGGTTGGAGCCGATGCCCCAGGGGTTGCCCTGGGTCTCGATGTTCTTGAAGACCCGGGCGGCCTCCTCCGGGAAGGCCGACTCCACGAGCACCTGGTGGCGGCGCAGGTCGACCAGGCGGGGAACCTGCTCGATGAGCACCGGGCAGGCGGTCTCGCACCACCCGCAGGTGGTGCAGGCCCACACCGTGGCCTCGGGGAGGACGTTGCCCACCACCGCCGGCAGCGCCTCGGCGGCCGCGTCCCGGGCGGCCGCGTCGGGGGCACGGGCGATGGCCACCAGCTCCGGCGACCGGTCCTGGATGTGGTGGCGGAGCGTCCGGTTGACCTCCTTGTGGCTGAGCGGCTTGCCGGTGACGTAGGTGGGGCAGAAGGTCTGGCAGCGTCCGCACTCGGTGCAGGAGTAGGCATCGAGCCCCTCCTTCCACGACAGGTCCCTCACCGTGCGTGCACCGTAGTCGGGGGTCTCCGATTCCAGGTCGAGCTTGCGCAGGGCGCCCCGGGGCGGCAGCCGTTGCACGTAGACGTCGGGGAGCGCGGTGATGACGTGGAAGTGCTTCCCGAACGGGAGGAAGTTCAGGAACACGAGGACGATGACGAGGTGCAGCCAGAAGGAGGCCGCTCCCACCGCGGCCGCCGCCCCCGGCGTGAGGCCGCCGAGGAGCACCGCGCCGAGCGAGCCGGCGGGAACGCCGGAGCTCCAGGGCAGGCCGAGGGCGAGCCGCTCCGCCCCCTCGAAGAGGATGTCGGTGACCATCAGGCCGGCGATGAAGCCGAGGATGAGCACCCCTTCCCAGCTCCGGGTCACCCGGTCGGGCTTGGTCACCAGGCGCCGCCAGATGAAGCCGAGCGCCGCGAAGAGGGCGAGGAGGACCGCCAGGTCCTTCACGAAGGCATAGGCGTCGCCGATGGCCGTCCCCGCGCCGAGCAGGGGCAGGTGGAAATGGGGCGAGAAGCCCATCCCGAAGAGCGTGACGGTCCGGGCGCCCAGGACGAGGAAGGCCGCGAAGATGAGGACGTGCAGGAACCCCGGCCACACCTCGCCGCGGGTCGTCAGGCGCGACTGGCCGAACCCGAAGCGGAGCAGGGCCCGGAACCGTTCCCCGGGGTGGTCGAGCCGGTCGTCCTTCCGGAAGGCCCACAGCGGGGCCAGCCGGCGAACCATCGTGAAGGCGAAGAATCCGCCAGCCGAGAGGAGCAGCAGCGCGGTGAGCCAGGGGTTCATGGGGTAGGCAGTGTACCCCCTGATTCTAAAATCAGTCCACCTGCTTCCGAGCCGGGTCGGTCTCCTTCTTCTCGCGCGCCTTGGGGGGCGGCGGGTCCTTCTTCTTGTCGTCCTTCTTGGGCTCGGCGGGCTTGGCCGCCGGGGTCGTGGGCCTCGCCGCCGGCGTGGAGGCGGGCGGGGTCGCCGGCTTCGCCGCAGGCTGGGCCGGGACGGCTGACGGAGGCCTCGCGCCGGGCGGGGTCCCCGGCTGGG
>JBAXVO010000560.1:0-1657 GCA_037129355.1 Deltaproteobacteria bacterium
AAGCTGAAGGAGCTCGTCGAGATCGTTGCCCGGGAGCTCGGTCGATGACCGCCCGTCACTGGATCTTGGTCCCCGTGGCCGTGGCCCTCCTCTTCAAGGCGCAGGCGGTACGCGCAGGGGGGGTGGTCACCGCCTTCCAGCAGGGAAAGCCGCTTCCGAAGGAGGTCCTGACGGACGTGCAGCTCAAGTCGGTCGTGGCCGAGTTCCTGGACCCCGATCGGACCGAGCTCGGAAGGGAGATCGCCTACGTCGTCTGGCGGGAAATTCTCACCGCGATCAGCGACCAGAAGGGGGCAGGCGTGATCATCGCGCGCGCTCCCGAAGGGGTCCGGCTCACGGATCTCCTGCAGGCCGACTACCACCAGGCGGCGATCAAGGTGGCCGAGTCCCAGAGGGCCCGCATGGCGGTGTGGGGTGCCGTGGACGAGGAGGGCGGGCGGCTCCTCGTCGACACCTACCTGTCGATGGTCGGCGACACCCGGTCTGCCGAACTCGCCGTGAAGCTTCTCTGGGGTTTGCCGGGCGACCTGAAGGACAGCGGCTTCACGACGAGGCTGTCCCGGACGGCCTTCAATTTCCCGCGTGTCTCCACGACCCGGGAGGCGCTCTTCGTCCGTCCGTTGACCGCGCAGGGGAAGTCCTCCATCCGGGATCGCCCCGTGGACGGCGCCGTCATCGGTTCGGTGGCGGATGGGGACCTCCTCCAGGCGGACGGAATGAAGGGTGGGTGGTTCCGCATCCGCATGAAGGACGGACGGCAGGGGTTCGTAGACGCCTGGAAGGTCTACGTCCCCCCCACCCAGGTGGAGGCACTCCGGGATCCCGGCGGAGGCGACCTCAAGCTCCGTGGCGGGATCGAGGCGAACGCGCAGGTGGTCTCCCGCGTGCCGCCCGCGAGCCTGCTCGCGGTGCTCCAGAGCCGGTACACACCGGGCCGGGGGCTCTGGTACCGCGTCCGCGCGCCGCAGGGCGAGGGCTGGGTCCCCGCGACGGCAGTGCTCGCGCGATTCTCGTTCCCGGTCGTCCACTTCGTGGCGGGGCTCTACCGCTACCAGCTCGGTCGTTACGGCGACGCGGCACGGGAGTTCGAGGAGTACGTCCGATCCGACGGCGTCGCAGCCGATCCGGCGAGCCTCTCGTCTGCGTACCAGATGCTCGCAGCGAGCCGGCTCATGACCGGAAGCTTCTGGGGAGGTTCGGGCGCGGGTGCCACGTTCAAGTCGGTCGACGAGTACATCGCGCTGGCGGCGCGCACCACGCCCTTCGACCCCTCCGTGCACTCGCTCGCCGCGGTGGCGACCATCGCCCGGACCATGTCGATCGGGCAGGCGCTGCCGAGCCTGGAGCGGGCGCTGGAGCTCGATTCCGAGAACGCCGACGCCCGGGCCCTGCTCCGCAGGATGGTCGTCCTGCTCTCGCCTGCCCCGGCCGGGCCGATCTCGATGGCGGAGAGTCTGGTGAGGTCGGAGGGAACCCCCGCCCTCCGGGCAAAACTGGATGCCCTCGACAAACGCTACGGCGACATGAAGTAGACGCAACGGGCGATCCACCTGTCCGGATCGCCAGGGAGGAAAAATGGATCGGGTCAAGGTGGTCATCGTCTCCGGAATCCTTCTCGCCGCGACGGGATGCGCAAGCGTGCCGCCGGCGGCCCCGC
>JBAXVO010000561.1:0-1650 GCA_037129355.1 Deltaproteobacteria bacterium
CCTCCCGTTCCCGGGCCGGCGTTTCCCCCTCGCTGGCTCCTCAACTCGTTGTCGACCGCCGCGAGTGCCGCCTCGATCTGGTCATCCGAGAATGCCCTGGCCATCGGAACCTCCAGTGAATGGAGCGACGACGATCGCTCCCCAGTCACTCTCCGTGCAAGGGGCCTACCCTCATGGGACGCGCGGTGAAGTCCCCAGCTCGGCCGCAAGCTGGGCGATCTCCCCGTGAAGCGGTGCGTCATGGTCCGCCGCCTCCCGCTGACGGGTGAGCGCCTTCAGATACGGGATGGCCCGATCCCGCTGCCCCAGACGCTGGTGGCTGCGGGCCAGGAGGTAGAGGGCGCGGGGCTGCATCCAGGACTGCCAGATCCCGGCGTTGGGCACGCCGCGGTACCGCTGGAGCGCCTCGATCGCCTCGGCATCCCGCCCCTGGGAGGCCGCGATCTCCCCCCGGAGGAACCCCGGGGGCGGGACTCCCCGCGGCCTCGGGTCCGTCTCCTCGAGCGCCCGGAGCCGGGCCTTGGCGGCGTCGGGTCGCCCCGTGCGCCACTCCACCATCGCCTGGTAGACCTCCTCCTCGGTCCTCCAGGAGGGAACGCCGGCGCGGAGCTCGGCCGCCTCGTCGAGACGCCCGAGGTAGGCCAGGGGGATGGCCAGCTGGGCCGCCCCCTCCGGCGTGACGGCGCGCAGCAGGCGGGCCTCGCGGAGCACCCCGTCGGCGTCTCCGGTGCCGGCGAGGAAGACCCCCTTCATGAGGTGATACGAGTCGAGACTTTCCGGGTACCGTCGACGGTAGGTCTCGACGAGCCCCATCGAATCGACGATGCGCCCCCGGGCCCCGGCGATCACCGCGCGCCGGATCAGGCCCGTCGACAGGTCGAGCGGGGCCAGGACGCGGTCCGCCTCCACGAGGTCGCCCGCCACGAAGTAGGCGGAGGAGAGCGTGGCCTGCGCGGCCGTGCCGCCCCCGGCCGCCACCTCCTGCTTCGCCGCCTCGATCGCGCCCGGGAGGTCCCCGAGCCAGAGCTTCGACTCGGCGATTCCCCGCCAGGTGGGGGCCGACGGGGCCATCGCCGACCACTGCTCCACCCGCCGCCGGAGATCGTCGCGCCTTCCCAGGCTCCCCAGCGTGGTCGGCAGGAGGGCGATGGCCATCTCGAGCGAGGGGTCCTGCTCCAGCGCGCGATCGAGGTAGGGCAGGGCGGCCGCGTACTCGGCCCGCTCGAAGCGCCCCTCGGCGGCGCGCAGGAGGAGGTCCCGGTCCTGGGGGAAGTCGAGGAGCAGCGCGTCGTAGATCGCGAGCGCCTCCTCCTCGCGCCCGTCGAGCCGGAGCGACAAGGCGCGGATGAGCCCCCGTTCCTTCGGCGGCGCCCGGTCGACGTGGCGCAGGGCCTCGGCGATGGCGGCCTTCGCCTGGCTGTCCACCCGGTAGCCGTCGTCGGTCGCGAGCGCGATCTGGTAGTGGGCGAGGGCGAAGCCCGGGTCGAGCTCCACGGCCCGGCGGAGGTCGGGAACGCAGGCGCCGGTGGACGAGGACCAGCTGCCGATCCGGGCCGGCCGCTCCAGGCAGTCCTTCCCGGAGAAGTAGTACCTCAGGGCCTCCAGGTTCGGGGTCACCGCGTCGGCCACGCGGACCCGCGCGTCGCGCAC
>JBAXVO010000562.1:0-1649 GCA_037129355.1 Deltaproteobacteria bacterium
CTGCTGCGCAGCCTGGGGACGGCCGTCTTCGTCCTGAACGAGCACCGGCAGATCCTGGCGGCCAACACCGCCTCGCTCCAGATGCTCGGCCTCCACGAACCGGACGGCATCCTCGGCCTGCGACCCGGGGAGGCGATCCACTGCGTCCACGCGCGGGAGGAGGAAGCCGGCTGCGGGACCTCGCAGGCCTGCGCCACCTGCGGCGCGGTGATCGCGGTGCTCCTGGCGCGGAAGCACGACCGGCCCGAGGAACGGAACTGCGCCATCACCATCCATTCCGGCGCCGGGACCGTGGACATCGACCTTCGCGTGCGCGCGGTTCCCCTGCGGATCGACGGGCACGACCTGGTCCTGGTGGCGCTCTCCGACATCGGCCAGCAGAGCCGCCACGAGGCCATGGAGCGGGCCTTCCTGCACGACGTCGCGAACCTGCTCACCGGGCTCGTCGCGGCGGCCGACGCCATCGGGAGCCCCGATGCGGCGGAGGTCGCGGAGGCCACGGCCGACGTCCGGCTCATCGCAGACCGGCTGGTGCGGGAGGTTCGACTCCAGCGCGTCCTCGCGAGCAACGTGCTCGAGGACTACCATCCCAGCCACGGCCCGGTCGCGATCCCGAGGCTCTGCGAGGACCTGGCGCGACTCTTCAACCGGTACCCCGACGCGGCCTCCCGCACGCTGGAGGTGGTGCCGCCGGAGCGGCGGGTCGTGCACACCGATCCGTTCCTGCTCGCCCGAATCCTCACCAACCTGCTCAAGAACGCCTTCGAGGCCACCCCGGCCGGCGGCCAGGTGCGCCTCTCGGTTCGCGCCCTGGACGGGGTGACGAGCTTCGAGGTCCACAATCCGGGCGCCATCCCGGCGGCGGTGGTGCCGCGCATCTTCCAGCGCCACTTCACCACCAAGTCGGGGCCGGGCCGGGGTGAGGGCACCTGGTCGGTGAAGTCGCTGGGGGAGCGGCTCCTCCACGGGACGGTGGGCTTCGACACCGATCGGGTCGCAGGCACGACCTTCTGGCTCCGGCTGCCCACGCCGCCGACCGGTCCGGCGTCCTAGCGCATCGTCACGCCGGGCCGGTCCGCTACGGCCCCGCCACCTTCGCCCGCAGCGCCTTGGCGTCGGCGAGCGCGGGCAGGTCCGGGTCGGCGTCCTTCCACATCGCGAGCAGTCGGTCGAGCCGGGCCCGCGCCTCGGCGGGCCGGCCGAGCTTCACCTGGCACCGGGCGCCCTCGAGGAGCGCGAGCGGCATGCGGACGCTCCACCCGGCGTTCGCCTGCGCCCAGGCCCACGGGAAGTGGCCGACCAGCCGGTCGAATTCGACCAGGGCCTCCTCGCAGCGACCGGCGTCGGCGAGCATCCTCCCCAGGAGGTACGCGGGAGGGGCGTCGCGTGCTTTCAGCTTGTCCAGAAGGCTTGCGAGCGAGGTCGCCGCGTCCGCGGCACGGCCGGCCTTCCAGTCGGCCACGGCGCTCCACATCATCCGCTCCGGGTTCCCCTCGGGAAGTTTCTCCGCGAGCGCCCTGCCCTGCTCGGCGAGCCCGACGCGGGCGAACTCTCCCGCAAGTCCAGGGTCGGGGTTCTCCATGCCGAGGTAGGCCTTCCTGAGCCTCTCGTCGTCCCCCCCCATCCCGACGTAGAGGCGCTTCGCTCCT
>JBAXVO010000563.1:0-1628 GCA_037129355.1 Deltaproteobacteria bacterium
CCAACCCCCCGGAATTGCGGGGCGCCCAACCTGGCAAGGCAGGTGCAGTAGCTCCTCTCGTCTTCCAACATCAACGAAGCACGAAGGAGCACACCATGAACCGCAAGACCCCCAGCATCGTCGGCGCCGCAGTCGGACTGGCCCTCTTCCTCGCCATCGCCCTGCTCCCCGCGCTGCTCTACGGTGGCTACGCCGGCGTCATGCTGGCCGGCGGGATCTTCGGGACGCCGGTGGTGCCGACCTTCGCGGTCCGTGCCCTGATCGTCTTCGGGATGGTGATGGGCGTCACCGGCGTCGGCGCCCTCTTCGCGGTCGGCGGCGCGGTGGCCGGCGCAGCGGTCGGCGTCCTCTCCGAGACCCCGGCCAGGAAGGCCGCTGCCCAGGCGACGAAGGCGTAGCGAACGCCTCCACAGCCAGGCGTCCGCATCCCGGGCCCGTCCGACCGCAAGGTCTGGCGGGCCCTTCGCCTTTCGGCATCGGGGAGGCGGAGGCGGAGGGATGACCCATCCCGACCGAGCCGTCGGATCTTCCGTGAAAAGGCGTCCCACTCGGGGACGGCTCGAACGGGCGTTCGAGGCGAGCCGACTCGGGTACTGGGACTGGGTGGTCGGGCAATCCCACGTCATCGTCGCCGACCACGGTGGGACGATCACCGTCGAGAGCGAGGTCGGGAAGGGCTCCACCTTCCGGGTGGAGATGCCGGCCGTGTCGTGACGCGGCGCTACTGCCCGGAGACGGGAGGCGTCGCGGAGCAGCGGTAGGCGACGCCCTTGTAGATCTCGGTGTACGCCCCGTACCGACCGGCCCACGTCGTCTTCAAGTGGGTGGCGCCCAGCTTCCGCGCCTCGTCGAGGGCATCCCTCCTGGCGATCTCCGGGCCGCACGGGTTCCTGTTGCAGGACCCCTTCACCTCGCCCAGGTTCTTGCACCCCGCGGGCGCGGACTTCACCTCGATGGGCACCTTCGAGCCCTCTTCCGCCTCCGCGCCTCGCGCCGGGGAGAACACCAGGACGGCCGCCGTCACCAGCGCGATCCGGAAGATGCGCTTCTCGAAGCCGAGCCTGATCTGCATGTCCCCCCCCCCTCGTTTGCCCCTCAGCGCGCGGGAACGTCCCGGCTGAAGGGATGCTCGTTGCGGAACCGCCAGGTCACGAAGAACGGGAGGAGCCACCAGGGGAGGTTGGCCAGCGTCACGATCCCGCGCGCGGGCGTCGCGTGGGGACCGAAGTACTCCTCGAACATGATGATGGAGACGTTGGCGAACATCACGCCAGACCAGAAGATGGCCGGGGTGCGGATCCACTCCTTGCCCTTCACGATGGCCCACATCGCCGCCGCGTAGAACGGCCCGAACAGCAGGACGTCGAGCCAGATGGTGGCGCGCCACCAGGGCGGCCGGGCGTTCTGGAGCGGGTCGAAGTTGTTTCCCCACCAGTGGACCATGTCGACGAGCACCCGCGGCGGCCAGAGCGGGTAGTCGAACCGGGTGACGTCGGCGATCACCAGCTGCTCGAGGTCGACGACGTAGGTGATGAAGCCGAGGTTCACCGCGAAGAAGACGAGCAGGACCCAGTCGACGGGGCGCTCCCGGAGGGGAATGGTCTGGCGCACCTCGACTGAGTACAACG
>JBAXVO010000564.1:0-1627 GCA_037129355.1 Deltaproteobacteria bacterium
GATCCTCCCCGTTCCAACGTGGAGGAAACCATGGCCGACCAGGACAGATAGCGGTGGACGAGGATCGTCGCGACGTTCGAGACGAGCGTGCAGAGCCAGCGAGAGTTCGCAAAGGAGCAGGAGCTGTCGCTGAGCAACCTGCGCTACTGGATCTACCGGCTGCGGAAGGAGTCGCGACCGCTCGTGACGGAGCAGGCTGAGCGGAAAGTGAAGGGGGCTGAGCAGTCGGAGCGCTTGACTCTCAAGCCCGTGCGGGTGGTAGCCTCCGTGCCAGAGGCACGGAGGGAAGGGAACGGGCTCCTCGAGCTCGACCTGCCCTCGGGGACGCGGCTCCGGTTCCCGGCCGGCACGGACCCGAGCTACCTTCGCACCCTGGCGGCGGAACTGTAGCGCGTGATCTCGCTTCCGCCGTCCGTCCAGATCTTCATCGGGACGACGCCCATCGACATGAGGAAGTCGATCGATGGCTTGATGGCCATCGTGAACGAGGAACTGGTATCCGCTGCATGAAGCCCGGCTGGCGAGGATGAGGGAGCTGCCGCAGAGTAGGCGGGATGGTGGCTCCGGAGACATGGGCGACGCGGGTGGCGGAGTGGAGGGCGAGCGGGCAGACCTCGATCGACTACGCCGAGGGGAAGGGATTCTCGGCTGGAGGGCTGCGAAGCTGGGCCCATCGGCTCGAGAACGGTGGGGAGAGGCAGGCTCCAGCGCTGGTTCGGATGGCCCGGGTGGTGCGTGTTTCCGAACTGAAGTCGAGCCCGGTTGAGCGAAAGCCAGTCGAGGCTGCCGGAGAGTTGATCGTCGAAGTCGGCCAGGTGCGGGTCCTGGTGCGGCCCGGGTTCGACCGGGCGACGCTCGGGGCGGTGCTGGACGTCCTGACGGCCCGGAGCGGCCGATGATCCCGCACGGCGTGGAGATCTTCGTGGGGCTCGACCCCATCGACCTGCGTTGGAGCTTCGACCGGCTGGCCGGGGTGGTGGGGGAGCGTATCGGCCAGGCGGCGAGGTGCGGGGCGCTCTTCGTGTTCTTCGGCAAGAGGCGGGATGCCATCAAGGTGCTGTTCTTCGACGGCTCGGGGATGTGCGTTTTCTACAAAAGGCTCGACCGCGGGACGTTCCGCGTGCCGGAGGCGGAGGGCGGGGCGACGAGCGTCGCCATCGAGGAGCGCGCGCTCGACGACCTGCTCGACGGCATCGATGTAGAGGTGACAAAGCGAACGAAGCCCGCGCTTCCCCATTGACATTCCGTGCGTGCCGGACTATCAGTGACATCGTGATTCTTGAGGACGCAGCAGCCAGGATCGATGTGCTCGAGGCGGCCCTCGCCTCCGAGCGGGCTGCCCTGGCCGCCGAGCGTGCCGCCCTCGCGGCAGAGCGCGAGCGGGTCGCCGAGCTCGTGCAGGAGCGGGACCGGCTGAAGGCCTCCCACGAGCGGCTGCGCCTGGAGCTGGAGCTACTTCGTCGGCGCATCTTCGTGGGTACGGCCGAGCGGGTGGACACGACGCAGCTCGAGATGGAGTTCGCCGCCACCCTCGCTGCCGCCGTCGCCGCCCGGTTCCAGCTCCCGTTCGGGCCCGTCCGGCTCCTCGGCGCGCTCCAGCAGGGGATTGCGCTCGAGCACGGCTTCC
>JBAXVO010000565.1:0-1620 GCA_037129355.1 Deltaproteobacteria bacterium
GCCTGGGCGAGCGCGTCGAGGAGCCCGTTGCTCGCGTCCCGCTTGTAGGCGAGGAGCAATCGCGGCGCGCCGAAGAATCGTTCCGCGACGAGGAATGCCTGCGCGGCGGGAGGACTCTCGGTCGCCGCCCAGGTGGAGAGGAAGAGGTCCGGGCGCAGGGAGATGCCGCCGCGGGTCACCAGCGCCGACTCGACCAGGTTCACCTTGCCAGGCAGGATCTCGGGGGCGGCGACCGTGACGAGGTGAACCGCCTCCTCCCCCTCGAGGCTGGCGAGGTAGGCCCACTGGAGCGCGAGGAGCGGAGCCAGGTCGACGATGACGTAGGTGAGCCCCGGGGCTGCTCTCCGGAAGAGTCGGGCCATGTCGCCGTACCCGCCTCCCCACTCGACCACGCCGTCGCACGTCCACGGGTCGCGGCCAGTGCGCTGGCGGTAGGTGGCGAGGTGGTAGGCGTGGTGGGCGCGGTTCGCGGAGGTGAGGTACGTGTCCTCCGGGAGCTCGGGTTCGCCGACGGCGTCTTCCCTCAGGAGCTGCTGCGCCCGCTCCGGGCCAAACGCTTCCACGACGCGCTCGATCCGATCGGAAAGCTGCGGCGAGGGCCGGGCCACCATCGTGCCGTTGATGCGCCGGTGGGAGAGGAATCCCCTCGGGACTCCGCCCCGGAACGCCTCGAAGATCTCGAGCTCCCACTCGCTCCAGGGGTAGCCAGAGCCGCCGTCGCTGCGGGTCAGCCCAGGCACCGACAGGGAGGCGACGACATCGGCGTAGCGCCCCCGGAGCCGGTCGAAGCGCGCCACCGCCGCCGCGTCCCCGAGCAGGCGGAGCCGCCGCCGCTCCCGGCGCAGCCTGATCGAGTCGATGACAGTCCTGATCCTGGACGCGAACGCCATGGCCATGTCTACGTGTCTTCCGGCGCGGGAACTTCAGTAGGCGTGCACGAGGGGTTGCACCTCGCTGCAAGGCCGGCAGAGCGCGTTGGGTAGCCCCGAGTTCCGGCGGGTCCGTCCGGCCACGGCCTTGAACACCGGGCCGCTCTGCGTCTCGTCGCAGAGGAGGCAGTCGTTCAGCCGGCCGTCGGGCAGGTGGTAGTTCGCGGCGAGCAGGGGGAGGCAGATGCCGCCGCACCGGTCGCGCGTGTTGGCGGTGTTGTAGGCCCAGACCTGGGCGCAAGGCAGGTCGAAGCCGAGGGCCTGGAGGCAGGCAACGTTCGCCTGGAAGGTGCCGCTCTGGATCCCGCAGGCCCGGACCGGCGCGGTGAGGTCGTTCTCCTTCATGTAGACGGCCAGGTTCTCGAGCGAGGAGCAGACGCCGCAGTGGCCGAAGTGGGTCGGGCTCGCACCCGCGGCACGGGCCGCCGCCTCGGAGGCGTAGGTGTCCAGCCGGTAGGCCCGGGGCGTGGAGCCGGCCGCGCCGGTGGGGAGCACGGCGCAGACCGTTCCGGGAGGGTCGTCGGTCGGAGCGGGCGAGGCGAACGGGTTGGACGCCAGCGGTGGGAATGGATTGGCAAGGGTCCATCCCGAGACGAGCCGTGCCACGAAGGGCGCGTCGTAGACCGGCGGCGTCCAGGTCGTTCCCCCGCAGGAGCAGCCGGGAGCGCACTGGGCGTCGGTGAGGCCGGTC
>JBAXVO010000566.1:0-1601 GCA_037129355.1 Deltaproteobacteria bacterium
AGTCGTGCCATGATGATGGCTGCATGCCGCCTGCTCCTTCCTCCTCATTGACCGCCAGTTTCCGAGGGAAGGTTTCGGGCATCGATCTCTGGGTCGTGGACCTCGATGGCCGCGACCCGGGTGCCGAACTGGCGCTCCCGATCGAGGACCGGTCGGATTCGGAGCGCCTCGTTCATCCGATCGATCGGCACCGGTTCCTGGCGGGTCGCGCAGCCGCTCGCACCGTTGTGGCCAGCTATCTGGGCGTCGTGCCGCGGTCGATCCAGCTCGCGCGCCAGCGAGACGGGAAGCCCTCGTTCATGGGCGCCCCACCTTTCAGCTTCTCTCGATCCGGCGGGATTGGCCTGCTAGCCGTGGGCTACGACCGGGAGATCGGAGTGGACGTCGAGCGACTGCGCGAAATCCCGGAGGCGTCGGATCTCGCGGCTCGCCACCTCTCTTCCGTGGAGCGCGCGCGCTGGCTGGCCGAGGGGGCCGGCGCGGAAGCGTTCCTGCGGGCCTGGACGCGCCTCGAGGCATCGCTCAAGGCGCTTGGTTTCGGGCTCACCATCGCCGAGGGTGCCCGGGCATCCCTCGACGACGTCGAGGTGCTCAACCTCGATCTGCTGCCAGGCCACGCCGTCGCATTGGCCCGCGCCTTCCCCCGTTAGGCCGAAATGGCCTCGGGCGAGAGGGACTCCGCCCTCTGGAGGAAGACTTCGAGCTTCGTTCCGAGCACTCGGACATGCGGCTCCTCCGCGAGCGAGTGGTGATCACCCGGAACGTCCTCGACCCGCAGACCGCCTGCCGCCAGGTCGCCCCAGCCGAGATTCGCCGGTCCTGCGACCGACTCATCCCTGGCCCGGAAGAGCACCAGCTCCCCGGAATACGGGCGAATCTCGTAACTCGCAGCGGTCTGCATGAACTCGTTCGTCAACCACTGGTCCCTCAGTTCATGGGGAATGGGTCCGCCACGGCCCTTGTGGAAGCGAAGCGCCCCTGCGGTACGTGCGGCGCCCGTGTCGCGGCGCCACTTCAGCCGGGCCCGTTCCAGGATGCTGCCCGCGTCCTTCTCCCGCAACATCCGTGACCAGCGTCGAATCCTCGACTCCGGTGGAGGCAACAAGGGGCTCGGGGAATCGATCAGGGCGAGCAATGCCACCCTTTCGCCCGTGGCGCGGAGGCGCTGGGCCATCTCGTAGGCCACGAGCCCACCGCCACAGTAGCCGCCCAGGAAGTAGGGGCCTCGAGGTTGCACGGCGCGAATCTCGGCCAGGTACGCGTCGGCCATTTGCTCGATGCTGGAGAAAGGGGGCTCCACTCCGTCCAGGCCCCGGGCCTGCACCCCGTAGAACGGGCGATCGGACGCCAGGTGCCGACCCAGGGCGACGAGGTTCAGGACGTTGCCACCAGCACCGTGGACGCAGAAGAATGGCGCCCTCGTCCCACCGGCGTGGATGGGAACGACGAAGAACGGGCCCGGCGGGTGTACTCCGGTACCTTGCCGGCGCGCACGGATCAGCGTCGCCAGCTGCTCGACGGTCTGGTGCTCGAGGAGCGCGCCGTGGGGAAGGGAGACCCCCGTGCTGCGCTCGATCCGCGCGAAAAGGCGGGCGGCGAGG
>JBAXVO010000567.1:0-1597 GCA_037129355.1 Deltaproteobacteria bacterium
CCTTTCTCCCCTCGCTCGAGAAGGTCTTCGGCGTGATGGTCGTCGTCTTCGGCCTTCTCCTCATCGCCAACGTGAACCCCTTCAAGCGGATCACCTGGGTCAACCGGATCCAGTCCGGCGGCCAGGGGCGCTGGTCGGGATTCCTGCTCGGCCTCACCCTGGGGCTCGTCTGGATCCCCTGCGTCGGGCCCATGCTGTCGTCCGTTCTCGCGCTCGTCGCGGCGCGAGGAACCCTCGCCTCGGGCGTGGGGCTGTTGCTCGTCTACTCGGCGGGGTTCGCGGTACCGATGCTCGCCGTCGGATACGGATCGCAGGCGCTCCGGCAGCGGGTCCGCATGGTCTCCGCCCACCCGGTTGCGGTGCGATGGGTCTCGGGGCTCCTGCTCGTCGCGTTCGGAGCCGTGATCCTCGCCCAGGGGATGCTCTTCGCCGGGATGTGACCGGTCCGCTCAGCGGATGGCGCCGGCGAGGATCCCCCCGAGGGTCGCTCCCGCCGCGAGGAACCACAGGAGCAGCCCGAGGACGAACGGGCGAGCACCGACGCGGGCCATCGCCTCCCGGGAGAGCCCGAGCCCCAGCAGGAACAGGGTGAGCACGAGCACCCGCTGGGCCGCCGAGGCGACCACCCGGCCCGCCGGCTGGAGCGCCGGGAGGAAGCTGACCACGGCCGCGGTCGCGAGGAACCCCAGGATGAACCACGGCCGCTTCGCGCGGACCGGGCCGCGGGGTGCGTCCTTCCGCCGGGCAGCCCATGCGCCCAGCGCCAGCGTCACCGGCACGATCCAGAGCGCACGGGCGAGTTTGGTGGTGGTGGCGATGGTGAGCGCCTCGGGACCGTAGGTGGCGGCCGCTCCCACCACGCTCGAGGTGTCGTGGATGGCGAGGGCGGCCCAGAGTCCGAAGGCGTGCTCGGAGAGCCCCAGCCGAAGGCCGATCGGCGGGAAGAGGAGCAGCGCCGTGGCGTTCAGCAGGAAGACGATGCCCAGCGCCGCGCTGGTCTCGTCGTCGTCGGCTCCGATCGCAGGCGACGCCGCCGCGATCGCGCTGCCCCCGCAGATGGCCGTCCCGACGGCGACCAGGATCCCCGTGGCCTGCCGGACCGCGAGCCATCGTCCGAGGACGGCGCCGGCCACGAGCGTCCCGGCGATCCCGACCAGCGTGTATCCGAATCCCTGGAGCCCCACGACGGCCACCGTCCGGAGGTCCATCGCCGCCCCGAGCCCCACGACGGAGGCGGCGAGGAGGGTCGGGGTCAGCTTGCGCGTCCGAGCCACCCAGGGATTGCCAAGGAGGAGGGTGACCGCGATGCCTGCCAGGAGAGCGCCCCAGGGCGGGAGCGCCCTCCACCCGACCGCGGGAAGGTCGGGGAGCAGGCAGAGGGCGGCGACGAGGAGGAGGACGGGCCGGGCCATGGCGCAGGAAATTTCCGGAGGGAGCTTCGCTCATCGCAGAGACTTCATCGAGAACCTTTTCGGACGACACTGCGCTGACAGGGCCGGGTGCGTCACGATGCCGCAGGGGCGCACCCATCCGGCCCAGCTTCGGTTGAAGGGGACAGCAGCTCACATCGATCCCCGGAGACGAAGATGACCCTGAA
>JBAXVO010000568.1:0-1595 GCA_037129355.1 Deltaproteobacteria bacterium
TTCGAGACGGGAGCGTCCCCGCCCCCCGGCGACGGGCGCCCACCCCCCTTCCGCGGCCCGCCCGGATCCGGGCAACCTCCGCCGCCGCCCTCCGCCGACGGACGGCCGCCCCCGCCCGGGCCGCCCGGCAGAGGTCGCCCTCCCGACACCCTGGGCTTCCGGGCTCGCCTCTCGCTCCTCGACGGCGAGGGCAAGCTCCTGGGCGGCGAACTGCCACCCGACGGGCTCTCGGCCCGCCGCCCCATCCGTCACCGCGGGGCGACGGTGGGCTGGCTCGTGCTCCGGTCGCCCCCCACCGGCGAGGCCCTCGACCTGGCCTTCCTGGACACCCAGGCGCGCGGGCTGTGGATGTCGGGGCTCGCCGCGCTGGTCCTCTCCCTGGCCGCGGCCTGGCTCATCGCGCGCCAGCTCCTGGGCCCCATCCGCGACCTCACCCAGGGTGCACGCCACATCGCCCAGGGACGGTTCTCGGAACGGATCCCGGTGCGGGGGAACGACGAGCTCGGCGAGCTGGCCGCCGACTTCAACGCCATGGCGGCGATGCTGGCCCGGGAGGAGGAGTCCAGGCGTCAGTGGATCGCCGACAGCTCCCACGAGCTGCGCACCCCCATCGCCGTGCTGCGCGCCGAGATCGAGGCCCTCCAGGACGCCGTCCGGACCGCCGACGAGCCCACCCTGGCGCGCCTGCACCGGAACGTCATGCAGATGGGCAAGCTCGTCGACGACCTGCGGCAGACCCTCGACCGGGACGACGGGAAGACCGATCTCGAGCTGGCCTCGATCGACCCGGTGCCCCTCCTCCGCGAGGCGGCGGAGGGTTACCGGGAGCGGCTCCAGGCGGCCGGGATCGCGCTCGACCTCACCCGCCTGCCCGGACCGGGCCCGGGCGGGCGCGTGCGGGGCGACGGCGATCGCCTCCTCCAGGTCTTCGGGAACCTGCTCGAGAACACGCTCCGCTACACCGACCCGGGCGGGCGCCTCGAGGTCGCGGCGGCGGCGCGCGGCGGGACGATCCTCGTCACCTTCGACGACACCGCACCCGCACCACCGGAGAAGGCCATGCAGCGTCTCTTCGAGCGGTTCTTCCGGGCCGAGCCGTCGCGCAGCCGTCAGCACGGCGGATCCGGCCTCGGGCTCGCCATCTGCAGGCGCATCGTCCAGGGGCACGGCGGGACGATCTCCGCCGCGCCGTCCCCGCTGGGCGGCCTCTCCGTCCGCATCGAGCTGCCCCTGGAGCCCTGACATGGAGAAGACCCGGATCCTGCTGGTCGAGGACGAGCCGGACCTGGCCCAGGTCCTCGCCGACTACCTCGTTCGCGACGGGTACGAGGCCTCGGTGGAGGGAAACGGGGCGCGGGCCCTGGAGCGAATCCGGCGGGAGCCGCCCGACCTCCTGCTCCTCGACCTCATGCTTCCGGACCTCGACGGCCTCTCCATCCTGCGCGAGGTGAGGCGGACGTCGCGGCTTCCCATCATCCTCGTCACCGCGCGGGTGGAGGAGATCGACCGGCTCCTCGGCCTCGACCTGGGCGCCGACGATTACGTCTGCAAGCCCTACTCGCCCCGCGAGGTGCTGGCGCGGGTGAAGGCCGTCC
>JBAXVO010000569.1:0-1593 GCA_037129355.1 Deltaproteobacteria bacterium
CCCAGGCATGGGCCCCGGCGGCGCCTCCGCACACGTAGATCTGCACGCCCTCGGCCGAGAGCTCGAATGCCAGTTCGTGACCCGCCGGTGCGGCCAGGGACGCCGGAAGATTCCCCGAGCATGGCCCGGCTGGATCGGCCCCGACTCGAGCGACGTCTCCGGATTCCGCTGGCGTCACGACGGCGACCATCAGCACAGCGACCGTCACGAGGATCACCGCTCTCGTCTTGGACATGGATGCTCCTTTCTGGGGAGATACGCGCCAGGGCCCTCCAGGTTACGGCCGTGTGGTCACCCGCACGCTCCGTAACCTTCCTCGCACCCGCACGTACAGTCAGACGAGGGAGGTCGCCATGAACCGCATCCGCCGCGCTGGACCCATCACTCTCTGGACAGTCCAGTGGTCGCTCGCCATCGCCATCTTCGTGCTTGGCATGCTGGACGTGGGCCTCTCCCCGGAGAACCAGACGCGGGGGCTCGTCCAGGCCATGGCTGCGGTGGCGCTCGTCGTCCCGTCGGCGAGCCGGTTCTTCCCGACCCTGAGCCCCCTCGTCGCGGCGGCCCTCGGTTTCGCCCTGGCCACCCGAGCTTCCACGCCCGTCGACCTGGTCCTGGCGGCGGGCTGCATGGCCTTGGCTTACGCGAGGGGCTTCCTCGCCCCCGTCGAACCTGCCGACCTGCGCGCCGAGCAGGTGGACCCCTTTGCACGCCCGGACGGGAAGGGGGCGGCTCGCCATGTTCCGGAGCCGCCCCCGTATCGGCCGGGACCCCCCGGGCGGGTGCATGCCTACCTGCTAAGATTTGCTCACCTGTAACCTTCGCCGGTCCGAAGCGTACTGGCTCCCGATGGGAGCCCGATGACGAGCTTGCTCACCTGGGGGGAGCGCATGGTCGCCGAGGCCGTCGAGCGGTCCCGAGCCGACCTGGCGATGGAGCGCTACGCCGACGGGGACGAGTCGGCCTTCGTCGCCCTGTACGACGAGCTGGCTCCGAGGCTCTACCGGTTCGCCCTCCGGGAGACGCGAAGCGTTCTCGCCGCGGAGGACGCCGTCCAGCAGACGATGCTCCAGATCCACTGCGCCCGATCCCGGTTCATCCGCGGAGCGAAGGTGCTGCCCTGGGCCTACGCCATCATCCGTCGCCTGCTCATCGACGGACACCGCCGCGCGGCCCACGAGGCGCGGCTGGCGGCGGAGGCCGATACCGAGGCGTGCGACGGAGGGGCGTCGCCGGATGAGGCGCTGGACCGCCGGCGCCGGGAGGCGGAACTCGAGCGGGCTCTGCTCGCCCTTCCGGAGAAGCACCGTGAGGCATTCTGCCTGGTGAAGCTGGAGGAGTTGTCGGTTGCCGAGGCCGCCCAGGTGCTCGGGACGACCCCCGGCAACGTGAGGCAACGCACGCATCGCGCCGCCGAGGCGCATCGACTCGCCGACGCCCGGCGCTAGAGGATTCCATGACGCTGCCAGACTCCCTCAAGAATCGCGTTCTCGATGCCGCACGACAGGTGCCTTCCCCGCCGCGCACGGGCAGGCTCCCGAGCGTCGGCACGGGCGCCGCGCTCGCCGCCCTCGCCATGCTGGGGGTCCTCTTCCT
>JBAXVO010000057.1:0-16224 GCA_037129355.1 Deltaproteobacteria bacterium
CGACGACCTTCTTCCTCTTCCCGCCCTGGATCTTCGCGCTCGGCGTGGGGGTCTCGGCCGCCGCGGCGCTCCTCGGGGCGCTCGCCCCTGCGGCGCTCGCCGCCCGGGTCGACCCGGCCCGCGCCATCTCCTGAAAATGCGAGGGCCGCGAGGCGCGAAGCCCCGCGGCCCGGATGCGTCCGAGGTCGGCGCTACTTCAGGCCGGCGACGAACTTGGCCACGTCGGCCGCGTCGTCGATCTTGACCGGCTTCATCTTGCCGGCGCCCTCGTTGATGGCCTTGAGGACCTTGTCGGCCGCCATGCCCTTGATCGGGGCCTTGGCCATCGCGCTGCCCTCGCCGGCCGCGCCGTGGCACATCTTGCACTTGGAGGCGTAGGTGGCGGCGGCGTCGGCCGAGGCGGTGGTGGCGAAGGCGAGGACGAAGGCGGCGGCGAGGATGCGCTTCATTGGGGAGCTTCCTTTCGTGGAGGGTTTCTGCTCGAGAGGACGGTTCGGACCCCGTCAGGATTCACGTACGGGTAACCCCGTCCGGGCGCCCCGGAAGGGGTGCATCCAGATACACGATCCTGAAGGGAAAAATCCAGATCCCGAGAACGGAATCATCCAGCGGCGCTGGCCCGGGCGGCGGTCCCCCCGGACGGAGGCCGGACAACCAGTTCCCGGCCGATCTGGAGCCGGTACTTCTTCGGGTTCTTGATGCCGTTCCAGTCGCAGAGCTCCTGGAGCTTCACCCCGAGCCGCTGCGAGATGGTCCAGAGGGAATCCCCGGCCTGGACCTGCACGGTACCCTGGGCGGGCGTGGCCGCCGGGCGCGCCGTGGCCGGGCGGGGCGCCGGACGGGGCGGCGCCGCCTCGACGAGCTTCGGGTTCTTCTTCTGGAGCTCCTCGATGCGGGCGCGGGCCACGGCCTCGCTGGCCGGGGCGTTTCCGCGCCGGGCCTGCGCGCCGAGCGGGATGACGAGCTCGGTGCCGGGCTTCACCTTCTTGCCGGCCTTGAGGCCGTTCATCTGCAGCACGGTGGCGGTCGACACCCCGTAGGCGGCGGCGATGACGGGCAGCCCCTCGCCCTTCACCACCGTGTGGCGGGCGAAGCCCAGCTCCGCGGAGGATCCGATCGACGGCCAGTTCTTCTCGAAGGTCGCGGTGGCGCCGACGGGCAGCTTCACGCCGTAGGCCCGGGGCGGCGTGCAGTCGCGCCGGAGCTCCGGGTTGAGCTCGTGCAGCTCCTGGGTGGTGACCTCGGCGGCGCGGGCCACCGCCTCGAGCTCGACCGCGTGCGGGATGGTGACCCGCTCGTACTCGGTCCAGCGCTCGGCCAGGATCTCCTCCTTCTTGAAGCCGAAGGCCTCCGGGTGCTTGGCGATGATGGCCGCGGCCATGAGCTTCGGAACGTAGCCCTTGGTCTCGCGCTTCAGCACCTTGCCGCGGGCCATCTCCCAGAAGTCGTGCTGCCCCTTCTTGCGGGCCTTCTCGATCTTGCCCTCGCCGGCGTTGTACCCGGCCCAGGCGAGGCGCCAGTCGCCGAACCAGCGGTGGAGCTGCTTCAGATACGTGGCTGCGGCGCGCGCCGACTTCTCCGGGTCGCGCCGCTCGTCCACCCAGAAGTCCTGGGAGAGCCCCATCCGCTTCCCGGTGCCGGGGATGAACTGCCACGGACCGGCCGCCTTGGCGCGGGAGTAGGCGAGGTTCGCGAACCCGCTCTCGATCATGGCGAGGTAGATGGTGTCCTCGGGCAGCCCGGACTCGCGGAGGATGGTGCGGTAGCGCTCCTGGTAGCGGGGAAGCCGCCCGAGCCACTTCACGAAGTGCTTGCGGACGACCGGCGACTGGAAGAAGCGGACGTACTGGACGACCGCCTCGTTCACGTCGATGGGGATGTCGTACTCGGCCTGGAGCCGGCGCAGGTCGTGGCCGATCTCCGGCAGCATGGCGATGGAGCCGGCGTCCTCCTCCGGCATGGGGGCGGTGTCGCGGGAGAGGGCGCCGTCGATGCGCTGGCGCAGCGGGGACTCCGTCCCGAGCCGGATCGCCTCGATGGCGGCACCGTCCTCGGGATGGGGCAGCGGGACGAGCCCCGCCTTCTCCTCCGCCAGCCGGACCTCGTCGATCTCGGCGGACTGCGCCTCGAGGGCCGCCTCGACCTCCGGCGCGTCGCCATGGTCGGCGACCGCGGGGGGCGCCTCCGTCGTCTCGACGGAGTCGAAGGCCCGAACGGGGGGCGCGGCGGCGATCGCAAGGAAGGCGATCAGGAAAGTGGTCCTGGTCATCGACACTCGTGTCCATCGAGGAAGGTACAGCGACGGTCCATCGTAACCGGACTCTCCCCTCGCTGCCAGGTCAGGGGGATGTGGTTGCCGGCCCCACACCGCCGTGGCCGGGTCCGACGATCCGGGAGCGGTAGCTCGTGGGCTCGAATCCCGTGGAATGTTCCGGGGTGTGGCAGGCGGTGCAGGTCGAGGCGGGCGGGTCGCGCACGATGTGCCCCGGGGGATCGACGGCGTGCAGGCTCGCCGGACCGTGGCAGGCCTCGCACTGCACGCCCTGCCGGCCCACGGTGGAGCCGACGTCGCAGGGGCCGCCCGGGAGCTTCCACCCGGTCACGTGGCAGGAGACGCAGTCGAGATCGAACTGCCGCCCACCCCTCACGAGCGTCGGGTAGGCCGAGGCGTGGCGCGTCCTCTCCCAGGAGGCGAAGGCGGCCGGGTGGCAATTGCGACAGTCGCGCGCGCCTCCGCGGGGCACCTCGTCCACGCCCACGAACGACGGGGCGTCCCTGGCCGGGTCCGGGCACGGGCGCCCCCCGGCCCTGGCGGCGGCCAGGTTGGCCTTCGCCACGGCGCCGTAGTGGCGGGTGAGGATGCGGCGCACCGCCGGGTCCTCGGGGACGTCGTCGCCGAGCGGGACGAAGGAGATCTGCATCGAGGGGCGGTCGGTCGGTGGAACCGGCGCCGGCTCGGCTCGCAGCGCCTGCTCCCGCGCGGAGAGTTCCTCGATCTTCCCGGCCAGCGCGGCCGCGAGCGGGCCGTTCCCCGCGGTCTCGGCCGCGGCGCGGCGGCGCGCGTACCCGGCCCGCCGCTCGGCGAGCAGGTCGAGCTCCTCGCCCTTCTGCGAGGGACCGGGGAGGACCTCGAATCCCTTCGATCGATCCCCCTGGAGGTAGAGGTCGACCCGGGCGAGGGCCTGGCCGCGCCCCTGCACCTGCACCACCGGAACCGGCGCGTCGAGGACGACCCGGCTGGCGTCGTCGTCGAGGAGCCCCTCCCGGTGGGCGGCCAGGATCAGGTCGACCTTCTCGCGCTTCGCCTCGTCGGCCCGGGCCACCGCGGCCCGGCTGCCCCCCTCGTGGACCACGGCGACGCGGACGGGCGCGGCCGGCACCGAGCCGAGCCCCCCGAAGCCGATCGGGCCGATCCGCTTGCTGCGGGTGAAGGGGAGCCCCGTCGACGCCAGGAAGGGCTTGCCGGCGGCGAGGTCCCGCTCCCCGGGCCAGGAGGCCGCGAGCCCCATCGACCGGAGCGCCTCGGCCATGGTCCGGGCCGCCGAGAGCTCCTGGGCGCGCCGTTCCGGGTCGATGGGCCCACCGAAGAGCAGGTCGCCGCCGGCCACGAAGATGGTGTCGGGGTTCTCCTTGCGGATGGCCGCGATGGCGGTGGCGGCGCGGGCCAGCCCGCCCCGCTGGTTGGCGCTGCAGCCGCAGGGCTCGAGCCACCCGCCCAGGTCCGCGGCGTACACCAGCGTGACGTGGCGCGGGGGCGCGGCGGCGAGCAGCAGGGCGACGATGGCGACCGCGGGCGTCATCCGGTCTCCTGGCTTTACCACGCCCCTCCCGGGCGCGCCCGTGCGGCGGCCCCCCCTTCGTGCTAGGAGGGGCTTCCGATGCACATCGGCCCCCACACCTTCTCGGGACGCTTCTTCCTGGCGCCGCTCGCCGGAGTGTCCGACCGCCCCTTCCGCGCCATCTGTCGGGAGATGGGGGCGGCCTTCGCCTACACCGAGATGGTGAGCGCCCACGGGCTCATTCACGGAACGTCGCAGACGCTCTCCTACCTCGACCGCGATCCCGAGGAGGTCCCCTTCGCCGTGCAGATCTTCGCCGCCGAGGCCGACGTGCTGGCCCGGGGCGCCGCGGCGGCGGTCGAGGCCGGCGCCGGCATCGTCGACATCAACATGGCCTGCCCGGTCCGGAAGGTGTGCGGCACCGGGGCCGGGGCGGCGCTGGCGCGCGAGCCCGCCGCGGTGGAGGCGGCGGTGCGCGAGGTGGTCCGCGCCGCCGGGGTGCCGGTCACCATCAAGATCCGCGCCGGCTGGGACGACGCCAGCGTCAACTGCGTCGAGGTGGCCCGCGCCGCGGAGTCCGGCGGCGCCGCGGCCGTGGCCCTCCACGGCCGGACCCGTGCCCAGGGCTACTCGGGGCTCGCCGACTGGTCGCTCATCCGCGCCGTGAAGGAGGCGGTCTCCATCCCGGTGCTCGGGTCGGGCGACGTCTGGTCGGCGTCCGACGCCCTGCGCATGCGTCGGGAGACCGGCTGCGACGCGGTGCTGGTGGCCCGCGGCGCCTGCGGCAATCCCTGGATCTTCCGGGACCTGAAGGCGAGCGAGCAGGGGCGGGAGATGCCCGGCGCGCCCACCCGCGACGAGTGGGTGGGCACGGTGCTTCGCCACGTGGAGCTGCAGATCGAGCACCGCACCCGGCAGCGCGACGGGGAGAGCCCGGCCGCCTCGGAGGGGCACGCGGTGCGCGAGCTGCGCAAGCACCTGCTCTGGTACACCCGGGGGCTCAAGGGCGGGGTCCACTTCCGCCGCGACGCCACGGTGGCCGACACCGCCGCCGGGGTGGAGGCCCTCCTCGACCGGCACTTCCCGCCCGGGTCCCCCTTCTCGTTCGATCCTTCCCTCGCCGCCCGCGAGGCCATCGCCGAGTGAACCGACCGTGAACGAGACCCTGACGCTCGCCGCCTACTCCGGCGCCATCCTGACCGGCTCCCTGGCCGGCGGGGCGCTCCCGCTCCTCGGCAAGCGGACCCGCAGCGACGCGCTCCTCTCCTTCTCGGCCGGCGTCATGCTGGGCGCGGCCTTCTTCCACATGCTGCCCGAGGCGGTGCACCTGGGAGGCCCGGACGTCATCCCCTGGGCGGTGGCCGGCTTCCTCTTCCTCTTCCTGCTCGAGCGCTTCGTGCTCGTCCACGTCTGCGCCGAGCCCGGCCCGTCCGAGCGGCTCCTCGGCCACCCCGCGCCGCCCCCCCTGGGCTTTCGCGAGCACGCCGGGCACGACCACGCCCACGAGGCCACCGGCTGCGACGTGCACACGCTCGGGCTGGCCGCCTTCGTGGGGCTCTCGCTCCACACCCTGGTGGACGGCTTCGCCCTGGGGGCCGCGCAGAGCGACCCGGCGCTCGGGCTGCTCGTCTTCGTGGCCATCCTGGCCCACAAGATCCCCTCCTCGGTCTCGCTCACCGCCATCCTGCGCGCCGAGGGGTACGGGAGGAAGCAGGCCCTCCTCATGAACGCCAGCTTCGCGCTCATGGTGCCGCTCGGCGCCGCGATCTTCCTCGTCGTGGACCGGCTGGTGGCGGCCCGCTCCTTCACCGCGGTGGCGCTGGCGGCGAGCGCCGGCTCCTTCCTGCAGCTCTCCCTCTCCGACATCCTCCCGGACCTGCACCGGCGCGGCGGGGATCGCTGGAAGATCTCGCTGGCGCTCCTGGCCGGGCTGGCCGCGATGTGGGTGCTCAGGTCGCTGGGTCACGCCCACGGCTGACCACGCGGGGGAGCCGGACCGAGAAGGTCGTCCCCTGCTCGGCCGTGGAGCGCACGCGGATCGCGCCGCCGTGCGCCGCGGCGATCTGCACGGCGATGTAGAGCCCGAGGCCTAGCCCCCGGCGCCGCTGGGAGCGCTCGTCGTCCCCGCGCCGGAAGGGCTCGAAGAGGTGGGCCACCTGCTCGGGCGGGATGGGGGCGCCGGCGTTGGTGATCTCGACCACGGCCTCGTCGCCGTCGCGCCAGCAGGCCGCGTCCACCGGCGTGTCCTCGGGGCTGTACTGGAGTGCGTTGCCCACCAGGTTGGCGATCGCCTGCCCGATCCGGTCGGCGTCCCACTCGCCGTCGACCGGCTCGGGGGCGGTGATCCGCACGGCGCGGCCGGCGTGGGCCGCCTCGCACTCCTCGGCCACCGCGCGCAGGAGGGAGACGAGCTCGGTGGGGCGGGGGTGGAGCGCGATGCCCGGACCGCCCTGCACCGCCGTGTAGTCCACCAGCGCCCGGATGATCCCCTCCATGCGGCCGGAGGCGCGCTGGATGCGCCCCACCGAGCGGGCGGCCCGCTCGTCGAGGGGCCCGCTGGCGAGCAGCTCCGCCGACGCGGTGATGGCCATGAGGGGGCTGCGCAGGTCGTGCCCCACCACCCCGAGCACGTGCCGGCGGGACTGCTCGGCGATGCGCTGGCCGGTCACCTCGTGCACGAGCGCCCCCACGCCGAGGAGCCGCCCTCCCACCGCCACCGGGAAGAGGGTGACGACGAAGGTCCGCTGGGTGTCTCCCGGCATCCGCGGCGGCGCCACCACGACGCGCTCGACGAGCGGCGCCCGCCCCTCGGCCACGTCGTGGAAGTCGCCGGTGAGCTGTTCGCGGGCGAGCCGTGGCGCGGTCTCGGGGAGCGTCTTGCCGAGGAGGTGCTCCGCCGGCACGCCGTTCAGGGTGGCCAGGTGGGCGTTCACCCGGAGGAAGCGCATGTCCTGGTCGACGAGCGCGAGCCCCACCGGGGCGTTGCCGAAGAGGGCGTCGAGGACCGCGGCCGACTCGTCGCGCTCGCGGAGCGTGCGGCGCAGCTCCCGGACCAGGAGCTCACGGGTCTCGGCGGACTCCTCGGCCTGGGCGCGGAGCTGGCGCTGCGTCTCGTAGAGCCGGGCCCGGTCGACGGCCTGCGCGCAGTGGTGGGCGAGCGCCTCGATGAAGCTCCGCTCCTCCTCGGGGAAGGCGTGGATCCCGGCGAATCCGATCCCGAGCACCCCGCCGGTTCGGCCGCGGACCTTGAGGGGCAGCGCCGCCCAGGCCGCCTCGCTCACCGCGGCGCGCTCCGGGACGAGCCCGGGGTAGCGGGCGCGCAGCTCGTCGGCGGAGCCGATCCAGATCGGCTCCTCCCGCAGGAAGGCCTCCTCCAGCGGGGCGCGCAGCGCGCCGGGGGTGCCGTCGCGCGTCGCCATCGACCCGGCGGCGTGCCCCACCTCGAGCACCCCGTTCGCCGGGAAGCAGAGGCTCCCGCCGCTGGCCCCGAGGACGTGGAGCCCGACCCCCAGGATCACCTGCGCCACCTCCTCCTCGCCGGCGGCCGCCGAGAGGGCCGCGGTCACCTCCTGGAGCCGGGCCATCCGCTCGGCCACCACCTCGGGGCGCAGGCGCGCCGAGCGCTCGGCCCCGATGGCCGGCGGCAGGGTTCCCAGGTCGCGGGCCAGCGCCACCACCCGGGCCCCGCCCGATTCACTCTCGGTATGATAGAGGGTGAAGTCGGCGCGCCGGGTCTCGCCGGCCACCTCCAGCACCACCGGGATGCGGTAGCGCGGACGCCCGTCGGCGAGCACCCCGCGCATTCCCTCGAAGAGGGCGGGCGACGCCCCGCGCATCACCTCGGGGAGCGGCCGGCCGGTCGCCTCGCCGGGATCGGCCCCCACCATCCGCGCGAAGGCCGGGTTCATGGCCTCGCAGCGCAGCTCGGGATCGGCGACCGCGAACCCGAAGGGAGCGTCCTTGCCGATGATCCCGAGGAGCGGGTGGGCGGAGGGAGCGCGGGGGCGCACGGCGGCTCCCGGCCGCTTCTTTCGCGGTTCGCGCTTCAGAGGCCCCATCATCCCACGCACCCGCGGTGCGCGGAAAGCACGGTTTCCTGGCGGGGACGCTAGCCGGCGATCCGGAGATGGGCCGAGAGCCCCGCGGCGCCGCCCTGGCGGAAGGCGGCCAGTGCCTCGTCGGCGGGAGATCGGCCCTCGGCCGCCCGCTCGACCAGCGGCGCGAGCCAGATGCGCTCGTCCTCCCCCTTTTGCCCGCAGGCTCCCTGCCGGCAGAGCCCCAGACGCGCCGCCTCGACGAGGTCGGTGGCCAGCTCGGCCAGGGCGCGGCCGTCGGGGGTCCGGGCCCGCAGCCCCTCCCTCCCGGCGGCGTCCCGGAGCGCGATCCGCTCGGCGACCGACCACCGGCGCACCAGGTCCCAGGCCCAGTCCCGCGACTCCCGGGAGTAGAGGATCCCCTTCCAGAAGGCGGCCAGCGCCTTCACCATCGGGGGCGAGACCCCGTCGGCGCCGCGCAGCTCGATGACCCCCTTCATGCGGACCTCGGGGAAGACCACCGAGAGCTGGTCCTCCCAGTCGGCCAGCGTGGGACGGTGGCCGTGCAGCCCCTCGGCGAGGAACTTGCGGAAGGTCGCGCCCCCGGTGTCGAGGTAGCGCCCGTCCCTCCGGAGGAAGACCATCGGGACGTCGAGGACCCACCCGACGTAGCGCCGGTAGGTCTCCTCCTCGAAGCCGGGGTCGAAGGCGAAGGGCAGGACCCCGCAGCGGGCCGGGTCGGTGTGGTTCCAGACCTCGGTGCGGAAGCTCTGCCAGCCCGACTCCTGGCCCCGCACCACCGGGGAGTTCGCGAACAGGGCCACCACCGCCGGCTGGGCGCCGAGCGCCACCCGCAGCTTCTCCCCGGCGTCCCGCTCCCCCCCGAAGTCGAAGGAGGCCTGGGCCGACCCGGTCATCGACATCATGTCGGGCGCCAGCCGCCCCCGGGCCGCCAGGAACGGGCGCATCACCCCGTAGCGCTCCTTGGGCACCCACTGGGCCGTCGCGGGGGTTCCCCACGGGCGGTAGCCGCTGGCCAGGAACTCGACGCCCAGCTCCTGGCCGATGGCCCGGCCGATCTCGAGGTGCCGGTCGAGCTCCTCGGCCACCGCGTGGACGTCCACGAACGGCCGTCCCGAGAGCTCCACCTGCCCTCCCGGCTCGATGGAGACGGTGAGGCCCCCCTTCTGCGCCGCGATGGCCCGCCCGTTCTCCTCGAAGGGTTCGTAGCCGAAGCGGGAGTAGGACCGGAGGATCGCCTCGACCCCTCGGGGCCCGGCGTAGGGAACCGGGTCGGTGGTGCCGGCCACCTGGGCGAGGGCCTCGAACTCGATCCCCACCTTCCAGGCCGCCGGGGGGTGCTCCCGCTCGCGGAACCAGGCCACCAGGTCCTCGACTCCCCGGACGGGTGGACTCTCGGCGATCTTCCGGTCGAGCGACATGCGCGGGACTGTACCGATGGGCGCCCGGTGGCGCCACCGCGTCGAGCACGTCGGGCCCTTCGGGTACGGACGGCTCGGGGGAATGGCCGGGCCACCGGACCGGTTCCCTCACGACCCGGAAACCCGCTCCACTCCAACTGGAGGACGATCCCCTTGCACCCCCGCTCCCCTGCCCCTATCCTCATGAAAAGGGCGGCGTTTTTCGATCCGCCGAGGATTCGTCCCCACATGAAGAGTCTCCTTCGCTTCGCCGCTGCGTCGGCGGTCGCGCTCGCGCTCGCCGCCGGGCTCTCGTTCGCCCTCGCGAACCGCCCCTCCCCGCAGCGCCCTCCCGGGCCGTCAGCCGTCGCTTCCATGGGCAACCACGCCGGGTCGACCTCCGGCGACGACACCTCCCGCGACGCCGAGCCCGGCTACCGGCTGAAGACCCTGCCGGTGGTGACCAAGGTCGTGCTCGCGGTGCAGGAGAACTACGTCGACCCGCGCCGCGTCGATCCCAAGTCGATGCTGGCCGGCTCGCTCGGCGCGGTGGAGAAGACCGTCGCCGAGGTCATGATCGAGGGGGACGTCTCCGCCGGCAAGGTGAAGGTCACCGTGGGTGAAGCGTCCCGCGAGTTCGACGTCTCCGGGGTGGGCACCATCTTCAGCTTCCGGCAGAAGCTCGCCGAGATCATGGACTTCGTGCAGGACAACCTGGTCGCCCACAAGAACCTGGGCGACGTGGAGTACGCCGCGGCCAACGGCATGCTCCAGACGCTCGACCCGCACTCGGTGCTGCTCGAGCCCAAGCACTTCAAGGAGATGCGGCTGCAGACCCGCGGCGAGTTCGGCGGGCTGGGCTTCGTCATCGGGATGCGGGACGGCAACCTCACGGTGATGAAGGTCCTGAAGGGCACGCCGGCCCAGCGCTCCGGCATCCGCGCCAAGGACGTCATCTCGCGCATCGAGGAGCAGTCCACCATCAACATGGACGTGCAGGACGCGGTCGACCGCCTGCGGGGCAAGCCCGGCACGCGCGTCAACGTCACGGTGAACAAGCCCGGCGCCGAGCCCAGGAAGCTCGCCATCGTCCGCGAGGTCATCAACGTCGAGACCGTCCCCTTCGCGAAGCTCCTCGACAAGAACGTGGGCTACGTGAAGGTGGCCCAGTTCTCGGCCAACACCACCCGCGACCTCACCCGCGCCATCGAGCAGCAGAAGGCCGAGGCGGCCGCCGCGGGCGGCAAGCTCTCCGGCCTGATCCTCGACCTGCGCGGCAACCCGGGCGGCCTGCTCGAGCAGGCCATCTCGGTCTCCGACCTCTTCCTCTCCGAGGGGGTGATCGTGAAGACCGTCGGCGAGGGGGACCGCAAGCAGATCCACGAGGTGAAGGAGGCCCACGCCGACCGGAACGACTACGCGCAGCTTCCGGTGGTCGTGCTGGTGAACAACTCCTCGGCCTCGGCCAGCGAGATCGTCGCCGGCGCCCTCAAGAACAACGGCCGCGCGCTGGTGGCCGGGCGGCAGACCTTCGGCAAGGGCTCGGTCCAGGTCCTCTACGACTTCAGCGACCCGGCCCACGGCGGCCAGGAGGCCGCGCTCAAGCTCACCATCGCCCAGTACCTCACCCCGGGTGACATCTCCATCCAGGAGGTGGGCATCACCCCCGACGTGCTCCTCCAGCCGGGCCGCGCGCTGCCCGACGCGGTGAACTGGTTCGCCCCGCCCCGCTCCATGGGCGAGGCCGACCTCGACCACCACTTCAAGAACCCGCTGCTCGGCGGCGACGCCCGGCGCGGCGACGAGAAGCGGAAGGTGGCCGAGAAGCCCCCGCTCGAGCTGCGCTACCTCCTCGACGAGAAGGAGGACATGGTCGCGAAGGCCCTGAAGAAGGAGGCCCGGGAGGAGGCGCGTGCCCGCTCCGAGGACCCCGAGCTCACCCCGGCCCAGCAGGAGGACGAGGACGCCGAGGCCAACCCCGACGAGGTGGTCGAGGACTACCAGATCCGCTTCGCCAAGGACCTGCTCGCCCGGGCCCCCTACCCCGACCGCGCCCGCCAGCTCGAGGCCGCCCGCGTGCTCGTCGGGGAGCGTCGCGCCGACGAGCAGGCCCGCCTGCAGGCCCGCCTGTCCCAGATGGGCGTCGACTGGAGCGCCGGCACCGCCGGCACCGGCACGCCGCGCCCGGTGGTCTCCTTCGCCCCCGCCGACGGCAAGCCGGTCAAGGCCGGCGAGACGGTCCCCTGGACCGTCACCGTGAAGAACGAGGGGGATGCCCCCGTCCAGCGCCTCCGCGGCTGGAGCAAGACCGAGAACGCCCCCTTCCTCGACCGGCGCGAGTTCGTCTTCGGCGCCATCAAGCCCGGCGAGCAGCGCAGCTGGACCGTCCCGCTGCGCGTGCCGCGCGGCATGGACAGCCGGCTCGACGTGGTCTCCCTGCAGCTCGAGGACGACGCCGGCCACACCTGGCCCGACGCCCGTACCCGCGTCGAGGTGGTGGAGATCCCGCGCCCGCTCTTCGCCTTCACCTGGCAGGTCGACGACGAGGCCAAGGGGGACGGCGACGGCCTGCTCTCCCGCGGCGAGGAGATCCTGCTCCGGGTCGACGTGAAGAACGTCGGCGGCGGGGCCAGCGGCGACAAGACCTACGTCTCCCTGAAGAACCTGGGGGACGACAAGGTCTTCATCAAGAAGGGGCGCGCCGTGCTGGGATCGATCCCGCCCGGCGAGAGCCGCCCGGCGCTCCTCGAGCTCGAGGTGAAGAAGGGCATCAAGCTCGACCAGATCCCGCTGCGCTTCACGGTCGTCGACGAGAAGCTCGAGGAGTACATCTCCGAGAAGGTGGAGATCCCGATCGTGGCCCAGCCGCCGGTCCGCCAGGCCGCCACCGGCTCGGTGAAGGTCACCGCGGCCACCACCCCGGTGCGCTCCGGCGCCGCCCCCGACTCGGCGCCGCTCGCCGAGGCCTCCCGCGGCGCGGTCCTCCCGGTCAGCGCCCGCTTCGGCAACCTCTACAAGGTGGAGTGGGAGAAGGGGCGCTTCGGCTTCGTCGCCGCCGACGACGTCCAGGCGTCGAAGGGGAAGCGCGAGGGCACCGTCACCCGGGTCTGGCAGCGCGAGCCGCCCCGGATCGCCCTCTCCCCCGACCCCTCCCGCGGCCCGGCCCGGGTCGAGGGCGAGACGCTCCGCCTGTCGGGCACGGCCAGCCTCCCGCCCGGAAGCCCCTCCACCCGGATCCGCGACGTCTTCGTCTTCGTGAACGACCAGAAGGTCTTCTTCCGGGTGGTCCCGGAGGGCAAGACCGGGGACATCGCCTTCGAGGCGGATCTCAAGCTGAAGCCGGGGAACAACACGGTCACGGTGGTGGCGCGGGAGGACGAGGAGTTCCAGACCCGACGTTCACTCATCGTGCACAGGACCCAGCCCGCCGAGGTCGCCCAGAAGAAGTAGCGCCTCCCCCCCCGGGGGGCGCGATCCGGGGTAGGATTGCGCACCCGTGAACGGGCCCCGGCCCACCGTCGGCGCCTCCTCCTCCCCCCGCCTCGAGCTCCGGCTCGGGCGCGGGCGCGTATCCGTAGGCTTCGGACCCGGCGGGATCGGCGGTGGGCTCGCCCTCGTCGACCTGGAACTGGAGGCCGGCGCCCTTCCCGAGCCCCTCGACCCGGGTGCCGGCACGGCCCCGTTCCGCGCGCTGCCCTGCACGCTGCGGCGGCTCGTCGTCTCCGCCGAGGGGACGCCGCCCGGACCGGACGCCCTCGCCGAGGTCCTGGCCGCGGCGCTCGCCGGGGCCGGGTGGCCCCCGCCCGACACCTCCGGCCTCGTCCACGCCACCTGGAGCGACGGGGGCGCCTCGGGCGCCTCCTGGATGCGCCCCGCCGACGCAGCCGGTGCGCTCCTCGCGCTGGCCCGGACGGCCGTGGCGCGCGGGGAGCCCGACGCCGCGCTCCGGCTCGAGGAGGCCGGCCACGCCGCCCTGGCGGCCGGGCTCGTCTCCGAGGGCGAGGGGGCGCTCCGCGCCGCCCTCGAGGCCGGCCTGGGGCGCGACGACGCCCGCGAGGCCTGGCGGGCGCTCGTCGCCTCCGCCCGCGCCGCCGGCGACGAGGCGGCCGAACGTGTCGCGCTCGCCGGGCTCGTGCCCGCCGCGCCCACCGGGGAGCGCCCGGCCCTGCTCCTCCGCCTCTCCTCCCTCGACCTCGCCGCCGGCGACGAAGCCGTGGCGCGCGTCCACGCCGAGGAGGCCCATACCCTCGCGCCGCGCGACCGCGCCACCACCGAGGCCTGCCTCGCTGCGGCGATCCGGGCGGGCGACGCCCCCTCGGTGATCGACCTCCTCGACAAGCTCGCCGTCATCGACCCGTCGCGCGCCGGGGTGCTGCTCCTCGAGCGGGCCCGCAAGCTCGCCGTGGCGGGAAAGCCCGTCGAGGCCGACGCCGCCTTCAAGGACGCCATCGGCCGCCTGCCCCCCGACCGAACCCTGGCCGACGAGCACTCGGCGCTGCGCCGCGCCGCCCCGCCGCCGGTCGGCCGACTCCCCTGGGGAGAGCCCCTCGAGACCTTCGCCGGCCGTGCCGGCGGACCCACCGAGGCGTCGATCGCCTTCCGCGACGCCGCCCACCTGGCGCGGCAACAGGGGGACGGGGCCTCGGCGCTCCGGGCCGCCCGCCGCGCCCACGCGCTCGCCGGCGACCTCTCCTTCGCCGGGGACCTGCTGGCCGGCCTGCTGCACGCCGGCGGCTCGGTGGTGGAGGCGCTGGCGCTCCACCGGCAGCTGCTCGCCGAGGGAGCCCCCGCGCTCGATCCGGACTCCCTCGCCGACCGGCTCGCGGCGCTCGCCGAGCTGGCCGAGGAGGCGGGCGACCTGCCCGTCGCCCTGCAGTCGATCGACCGGTTGCTCGAGCTCCGCCCGCACGACGCCGACCTCCTCGAGACCCGCTTCCGCCTCGAACCCGATCGCGCCCTCTCGCTCGACCGGCTCGTCGCCGGCGCCTCCGAGATCCACTCCCGCGTCCGCCGGGCCAGGCTGCTCGCCCGCGCCGCGGGGCGCGCCCGGGACGACGGCGCCGATCCGACCCGGCAGCGGGAGCTGCTCGGGCTCGCCGCCGAGGCGGCCGCCGGGACGCCCGAGGCCGAGCAGGAGGTGGCCGCCCACCTCCTCGCCTTCTGCCGCCTCCACCCCTCCGACCGGGACGCCGCCGCGGTGCTCGAGCGCGCGCTGGTGGGCGACGCCAGGGCCCGCGCCGAGGCGCTCCTGTCGATCGCCGAGGCCGCCCCGTCCGGCGAGGTCCGTGCCGGACACCTGGCCCTCGCCGCCGCCGCGCTCGCCGAGGCCGGGGACACCATCGGCCACCGCGAGACGGTCCGGGCGGCCTTCGAGGCCTGGCCGGCCGACGAGACGACCTTCCGCGGCGCGCTCGCCTGGGCCGAGGGGGACGCCGACGCCACCGACGCCATCCTGGCCCTCCGCGCCGTCGCGGTGCCCGCCGAGGCGGCGTCCTGCCACCGATCCCGCGCCGAGCTGCTCCTCGCCTCGGGGCGCCCCGGTCCCGCCGCCCGCGCCTTCGAATCCTGCCTGGCCTCGAATCCCTCCGACGGCGCCGCGCTCGAGGGGCTCGCCGAGGCCCGCGCCTCCGAGGGCGATGCCGCCGGGGCCGTCGCCGCCGCTCGCCGGGCCGCCGAGGTGGCCGCCGTCGAGGGACGGAGCGCCGACCGGCGCCGGGTGCTGGAACGGGGCGCGCAGCTCGCCGCCCGGATCGACGACCGCGGCGACGACGCCATGGCGGTGCTGGAGTCGCTCGCGGTGCTGCTCGTCGGCGATGGCCCGCCGGCCGACACCGGCGCGATCGAGATCGTCTCCCGGGCCGCCACCGCGCTCGATGCCGCCGGCGAGGAGCTTCGCGGCGCATCCCTGCGCTCCCGGGCCGGGATCGCCCCCCCGGCCCCGGAGCGCGCACCGCTCGACCTCCCCGCCGAGGGGCAGACCCCCGCTGGCGCCAACATCGCCGAGCTGCTCCGTCCGCTGCTCGCCTCGGCCCGCGCCCTCGCCGACTCGGGTGAGCTCGGCGCCGCGTACGCCCGGCTGAAGCTCGCCCGCGAGATCGATCCCGACCACCTCGACCTCACCCTGATGCTGGCCCGCGTGGCCGAGAAGCTCGGCCACCTCGACGAGGCGGTCTCGCTCGGCGAGTCCTGGGGCGACGCCGCGGCCAGGTCCGATCCCGGTGGCGCCGCGGCCCGTTTCCGCGAGCTCGCGGGCATCGCCCGCACGCGCCTCGCCGACCCCGACCGGGCCGCCGCGCTCCTCGAGAAGGCCGTCGCCCTCGAGCCGGACGACCCCGCCACGGCGGCGGCGCTGGCCGATCTCCGGGCGAGCCGCCGCGGCCAGGCCCTCGAGGTCCTCGCCTCCCACCTCGACGCCCTGAGGGAGCGCCCGTCCACCGCGCCCTCCGCCCGGGCGGTGGCCGTCCTGTCCCGCGAGCTGGGCGCCGGCGAGCCCGAGCCCCGCGATCGGGCCGCCCGGTCCGAACGGGCCGCCGTGGCCGACGACCTCGTCCGCTTCGGCCAGCAGCTCGGCCCCGCCGCGCGCGCCCTCGAGCCCGCCTTCGGGATCACCCCGGAGGTGCGCAGACAGGTCGCCCTGCCCGGCGCCGAAGGCCCCGTGGCGCGGCTCCTCTCGGCCCTGACCCCATTCCTCGAGCCCCTCTTCCCCGTCGACCTGGCCCGCCACGGGGTCGCGGCGGGCGACCGGCTCGCGCCCTCCTCGGCGCCGAGCGTCCAGCAGGCCTTCGACGCCGCCTCCCGGGCCATCTCGGGGCGGCAGCTGGCGCTCTTCGCGAGCAAGCGCCCCGGTCTCCTCGCCACGGTGGAGAACACGCGCCCCCCGTCCGTCGTCCTCGGACTCGACGCCGCGGCGCTGCCGCCGGGAGCCCTCGCCTTCCTGGGGGCCCGCTCTGTGGCGCTCGCCTCGGCCGGCTGGGCGCTGGTCGGGCGATT
>JBAXVO010000570.1:0-1591 GCA_037129355.1 Deltaproteobacteria bacterium
ACGTCCTTGCACGTATTTGACGATACGTGAATATCCTCTACGAATCCGAAGGCCACTGGTTCAAATCCAGTAGGGCGCGCCAGAAAAGTGAAGGCCCCGCGGGCGGTTAGCTCGCGGGGCTTTTACGTTATGTGAATAATGTGCGTCTCGGGCCGGAATCCGAATGCCATGGGTTCGCACGCCGTGTTTCGTCGCCATGCAAGTAGCTGATATTCCTGGACCAAGTAGCGCGGCCGCTTTCCATTGTTTACTAATGGTGAATTCCGTCCAGCAAGGATCCAGCAAACCCTCTCGCTCGTGAGCGACCCCAGGACCCCCACCAGTTGGCCAGCCAGCGTATCCCCAGGAACCCTGGCCGTTTCCCTACCCAATTCTGGCCGTTTGCAGTATCGGGTATTAATGGATATAGTATTGGATATCCATGAACCCGCTATCGAACCTTGCGATCAGCCCGGTCATCCTTCGCCTCATCGCCTCGCTCGATGAATTCAAGGGGCGCTGGCAGGCGATCGGGCGCTTGGCACCGGACCGCCTCTCTGCGCTTCGTCGCGTCGCGACCATCGAGTCGGTCGGGTCCTCGACACGCATCGAGGGGGCAAGACTCACGGACGCGGAGGTCGACCGCCTCCTTTCCCGAATCGACATTCGCTCCTTCCGGTCCCGCGACGAGCAGGAGGTGGCTGGGTACGCCGAGGCGATGGAGCTCGTCTTCGAGTCCTGGCGAGAGCTGACCCTCACCGAGAACCACGTGAAGCAACTGCACGGCCTCCTTCTCAAGCACTCGACCAAGGATCAGCGTCACCGCGGCCACTACAAGAAGCTTCCCAACCACGTCGAGGCCTTCGGGCCGGACGGGAAGAGCCTGGGCGTCGTGTTCGAGACGGCTTCCCCCTTCGACACTCCGCGCAAGATGGAGGAGCTCGTCGACTGGACGCACGACGCGCTCCGGGCGGGAGAGCTCCACCCGCTGCTCGTCATCGGAACATTCACCGTCCGGTTCCTTGCCATCCACCCGTTCCAGGACGGCAACGGCCGCCTTTCGCGCGTGGTCACGACCCTGCTCCTCCTACGGGCGGGATACGAGTACGCACCCTTCAGCTCGCTGGAGCGGGTCATCGAGGAGAACAAGGACGACTACTACCGGACGCTGCGCCGAGCCCAGTCCACGCTCGACCGCGGCGAGAAGCGGCTCGGCGAGTGGCTCGTGTTCTTTCTTCGCTGCCTTGGCGAGCAGGTCAAGGTGCTCGAGCGCAAGGTGGAACGGGAACAGCTCATGGCTGCTCTCTCTGCGCTCGACGAGGCGCTGCTACGTCTCGCGAAGGAGCACGGCCGGCTGACCGTCGCCTCGGCCGTGAAGCTGACCGAGGCCAATCGCAATACGGTGAAGTTGCATCTCCGCCAGTTGACCGAAGCCGGCCGCCTTCGCCTGCGGGGGGCCGGCCGGGGCGCCTGGTACGAGGTGGCGTGAGAGGATGAACATTCCTTCGTGCCGCTTCTTCACGACAGTGCCTCCAGGAAGGGGCGAAGCACCCGTGCAACCCTGCACACCTCCGCGTACCGCATCAGCTCGTCCACGCTGCCGCGCCGCCGC
>JBAXVO010000571.1:0-1588 GCA_037129355.1 Deltaproteobacteria bacterium
ATCCGTACTCCGCGAGCCCTCCCGCCGCGCGCAGTCGCGCCAGCGGGAGGGCAGGGGCCATCCGCGTGCCGACGGCGACCTGAGCGCCCTCCGGCAAGTGCTCCAGCAGCGTCGCCACGAGGCGCCAGCAGGTGTCGCTGGTGAGCAGGTGGCCGTCGTCCAGCGCCAGCACGAAGGGCTCGGCGAGCGGGTTCCGGAGCAAGGCCTGCAGCGCCACCCCCGCCGCGGCCAGCGCCGCGCCGACGAGCGCCCCCAGGATCACCCGGGGCAGCCGCAGGCCGATCAGGATGGAGCGGTCCGGCTCCACGCCGGCGAGCGCCGCGGAGAGGGAGATGGGCTGCGGGCCGAGCAGCAGCGCCGCGACCATGCAGGCCACGAGCGCGACCAGTCCGGCGCCGAGCGCGAGGGCGAGCCGTCGGCGCATCAACGGGCACCCTTCGAAGCAGCAGCCGGCGCGGCTGCCGGCGCGGCCGTCCCCAGCGCGCCCTGGAGCTGCTCGAGCGCCGCGGGGAGCTGGGGTCCCGGGCGCAGCACCCGGTCGTCGGGGAGGCGGACCACCCGGCCGGCCTTCACCGCCGGGATGGCGGAGAGGCGGGCGATGGTGTCGGCGGGCTCGTTCACCGCGGCGTCCACCACCAGCTCCGGATCGTCGGCCACCGCCCGCTCGAGCGAGTAGACCGGCCAGGGGCGGTCCCCCTTCACGACGTTCACCCCGCCGGCGATGCGGAGCAGGGCATCCGGATAGCTCCCCGGGCCGGCCACCACGAGCGGGTCGCGCCCGATGACGAGGAGCACGCGCCGTCGCGGGAGGGACGAGGCCCGCGCCTCGGCGATGCGGACGGCCTCCTCCATGCTGGCGGCGAGCCGTTCGCCGGCTGCCGGGTTGCCGAGCGCCGCGCCTACCCGCCGGGCGGCGCGCAGGACGTCGGGGACCCCCACCACCGGCAGGGCCAGGACCGGCACGCCCATCTCGGCGATGCGCCGGACGGCCGGGTAGGCGCCGCCGTCGGCGAGCCAGAGGACGAGGTCGGGGCGGAGCCCCAGCACCGCCTCGGGATTCGGGTCGAGGAAGCCCCCGACCCGGGGCAGGGACTTCACCTCGGGTGCGGTGTCGTAGCGGGTCACGCCGACCAGCTTCCCGGCCTCGCCGAGCGCGACGACGGTGTCGGTCAGGCTCGGGGCGAGCGAGATGACGCGCGCCGGGCGCGCCGGCGCCGGGGGGCCGAGCCAGGTGGGCTCCCCGCGGGGCAGGGGGTCGGCGGCGCGGACGGCGAGCGGGAGGCCGAGGGCGGCCAGCGCGGCCAGGATGGAGATCGATCGGGTCATCGTCCGCAGATCACGTCGGCCACGAAGCTCGAACCGGTACCGGAGGACGGGCAGACGAGCCCCCGGGAGGTCACCGCGCGCGAGACGGGGTCGAACCGGAGCACGTTGCCCGAGAACCGGTCCGCGGCAAAGCCCATCCCGTCGCAGAAGGTGATCGCCCCGGGAGCGGCGCGGGTGGCGGGGACGGCCACGCCGACCAAGGGGGTGGCGCCGGAGACGTCGACCGGCACGAAGGAGGCGCCGGTGATGTCGGCGGAACTCG
>JBAXVO010000572.1:0-1586 GCA_037129355.1 Deltaproteobacteria bacterium
CAGGCCCGTCGAGGCTACCTGATCGAGGGAACGGGAATCCAGATCGGCCGCCTTCCCGCCGCCACCCCGGACTTCGCCGAGGGCAGGACCGCGCGGCCGTCGCCAATTCTTGCCCTCGACGAAGCGGGCCTGGTTCTCGTCCCCGGTCATCACCTGGGCCTGCGACGGTGCGGCAACGGCGAGCAGCGCGGAGAGAAGCGGAACGAGCGCGAAGCGAAGCGTCGGTGGTCCCCCCTTCGTGCCTCTCCCGCCGGTAGGGACGAACGAAGCGGCCGGATGTGACACCGACCCTTGCGGGAGATCGTACGGGCACCGCGTGGCAGCCCGGTTCTGCCATCATCCAGGCTCACGTCGAAAGAGGGTGCGCGTGACGGAGAGAGCCGAAGGCGCGAAGGAGCTTCGGCCCGACGTCCTTCGGTCCATGCTCGACGCCGCACATGACCTCGTCTACGCGAAGGACCTGGACGGCGTGTACCTCGCCTGCAATCCGGCGTCCGAGCGGCTGCTCGGTCTGACCGAGGCGGAGCAGGTCGGCAAGACCGACCGCGACTTCTTCTCCCCCGGATTCGCCGCGGCGGTGAGACGGGATGACCTGGCGGTGCTGGCCTCCGGACAGGAGCGCCGCACCGAGGAGTGGGTGACCTACCCGGATGGCCGGAGGGCCCTGATGGAATCCATCAAGGCCCCCTTCTTCGGATCCGATGGCAAGGTCGCCGGCCTGGTCGGGGTGTCGCGCGACATCACCGCCCAGCGGAACCTGCAGACGCAGTTCGCCCTCTCGTCGCGCCTGGCCGCCCTGGGCACCCTGGTGGCGGGCGTCGCCCACGAGGTCAACAACCCGCTTGCCGCCTTGCTCGCGAACCAGGGAGTGGCCCTGGAACTGGCCAGGGAGGCGAGGACCGCCGTCCAGGAGACGATGGCCTCCGCCCCGGACCCTCGCCTGCGTGACCTCGACGGCATCATCGAGGCGCTGGCGGAGGCACAGGAGAGCGGACAGCGCATCGCGAAGATCGTCCGGGACATGGCGACCTTCGCGAATCCGGGTCCCACGCGAACCTTGGTCCGGCTCTCCGACATCGTGGAGAGAGCCGTGCGGTGGCTTTCGTCCACCACGGGCCACTTCACGACGATCCTGGTGGACGACGCGGGTGCCCCCGAGGTCGCGGCCGCGGCGGGCCAGCTGGAGCAGGTCGTTCACAACCTGATCACCAACGCGTCGCGGGCCACCGAGGGGACCGGAGGGACGATCGTCGCTCGGACGGGGCCGGGCTCGCCGGGCATGGCACGCCTGGAGGTCATCGACCAGGGTGTCGGGATCCCGGAGACGGCCTTCGAGCGGATCTTCGAGCCCTTCTACACGACGCGCCCGGCGGGAGTGGGGCATGGAACGGGACTGGGGCTCGCGATCTGTCGCGCCATCGTCACCTCGCACGGCGGAACCATCTCGGTCACGAGCGAGGTCGGCAAGGGCTCGACCTTCACGGTGGAGTTGCCTGCGGCGACCACCTGCCTTCCGTAGATCCCGGCAGCCCGTCGGGGAAACCCGACAGGGGGCGCCCCCAACCCCCCGGAATTGCGGGGCGCCC
>JBAXVO010000573.1:0-1572 GCA_037129355.1 Deltaproteobacteria bacterium
CGGCAGGAGCGACATCATGAGCAGCCTGCCGATCCGCTTCGGCCGCCAACGCCAGGCGCCCCGGACGAGGTAGATCGCGAGGCACCCGGCCTCGCGGGGCGACTCCCGGTCGACGTCGCCGAGCCCGAGCCACCGGCCAACGTCGGCGTCGACGGAACTGGCGATCAGGTTCGGTTCGATGGGCAGGACCACCCGGCCGTTGGCGCCGGACACGGCGTGCTCCTCGGTCACCTCGTCGGTCTCGCGGGTGAGGTCATGGAGCACGAGACGCAGCCACCGGTCGAGATCTCCCTGCACCGACGCCACGCGCTTGACGGCGTCGAGCGGCGTCGCGGCCGGCGCGCTCCCGGGATCGGGGGCGGTGAAGGCCTCGTACATCGGGTGACGGACCGGAGCGCCTTGCCGGACCCGCTCCCCGGCCTCGATCCGCGCAGCCGGGGTGGGCGTGTACCGCGGCTCGGCCGCGGTGAGCGGAAGGCTCCAGGCCTCCCAGAAGGCCCACCGCTGCTCCCGGAGGTCCTCCCGCGCCAGCCACCGGACGCCCTGCACCACTCCCTGTCCGCTGACCCGAACGGTGTCGATGTGCTGCCCAGCCAGGACGTAAGGAGCGGTGGAGCGCCCCTGGACCGCACCGAGGCCCACTCCCGAGCTCGCGAGCTGCTCGAAGCGCAGTCCGCCGCTGCCGACCCCGGTCCATCCCAGACGATCGATCAGCACCTCGGCCAGGTTCCCGATGAGCCGGTCGCCGCGCCGGATGACGGGGTGGAGCACGAAGGGATCCTCCGGGGGGCGTGGCGGGCCCGAGGGCAGCGGAGGACGTGGGATCAGCGGTCCGCCCCGGATGATGGGAGGCACGCGGGTATCGGGGAGCTCCACGCCAGGCCGCGGCTTCACCCCGCCCATCAGCTGGATCCAGATCGCCCCCGGGGACGGAAGGTGGCCGGTGACCGGGTTGTCGGGCGTCACCTGGAACGGCGTCGCGAGCGGGTTGCCCCGGCTGTCGATCCACTGGATCTCCTGGTGCCTTGCGAGCCGCAGGACCATCTTCGCGTCGAGCACGAGCCGCGAGACGAGGAGCGGAGCACAGGGGAGACCGAGGCGAGGCGAGGGCAGGGCGCGGACGTGGACGCCTGGCGCGAGGTGGGTGCTCCCCAGCGCGTCGATGGCCTCGACGAGAAGAGCCCAGGCAGGAGCCGCGAGACTCATTCGCCCTCCTGGAAGACGACGGTGGGGCGGTCGTTCAACGGGACTCCGCCGGCCGAACCGGCCACCCCGTTCTCGTTCAACTCGAGGCGCAGGTCGTGGTTGACGCCCCGGTCCATCGCGATCGGTGCGGTCGGACAGAGGAGGATGCGGGTGCCCGCGGCGTTGCGGATCCGCTCGGTGAGCGCCCCGATCACGGCTGGCGGGGCCACGCCCGTGCCGTCGATGCGGCGGACGGTGAGGGACCGGGTCTCGAGGCGGGGCGGCGGGGGAGCGGCGGGCGGGAGCGTCTCGACGGCGCCGGTGGAGAAGCCGGGCCTCCAGATGGGTTCGTCGGCCTCGAGCAGCACACCGGCGATGCGCCAGGGG
>JBAXVO010000574.1:0-1572 GCA_037129355.1 Deltaproteobacteria bacterium
GGGGGAGGTGAACCATGCGGGCCCAAGGCTGTGACGGCCAGGGCAGCGTCCGGGCGGCCTTGAAGTGCTCCACCATCGCCGGGCAGTCCCCCTCGTGGAGCGCGATGGTCCCGAGGCTCAGGTGAGCAGAGTACCGGAGGCGGAGGTCCGATGACCGAACCTCGCCGAGGTAGATGCGCCTCGCCTCCTCCGTCCTTCCCTCCGCCCACGCCAGGGTCGCCTCGCCAAAGCGCATATCGTAGCCCTTGGTCGCCTGATCCCCGCCTGGGCTGGAGCGGGCTTTCCGGGCATGGTCCACCGCACGACCCTTGTCGCCCAGCCAGGCGAACTCTTCGGATCTCACGCAGTCCTGCTCCTGTCCTCGGCGACTGGGATCGGTGGCGTCGAGTTCCTCGTGGGCGGCCACGAGTTCCGATACGGAGCCCTTCGTGTAGGCGACACTCCAGCGCTGTTCCGCGAGTCCCCGCGGCTTCCGCGGGACGAGTTCGAACGCCTCGCTGGCCTCGCGCATCCTGCCACTCATCACGAGGGTCTGGGCGAGTTGCCAGGACAGCCCGAACCGCCAGCGGGCGTGTTCGGCGACGCCATCGGCGCTCACCCGGGCGAACTCGGCACGAAACACCCGCTCCACATCGTCGGTGCGCCCCTCACGGATGAGGTAGGTCCGCCAGAGATTCCGGATGTTGGGATTGAGGCCGAGGCTGACGGCGCGATCCAGCAATTCCCGGGCCTGGATCTCCCTTCCGGCCCCGAGCAGCGCGTTGGCCACGCTCACCATCTCCTCCGGGTTGGTCGTTGCCGCGGCCCGGTGCTCGACGAGGGGCAGGTACCTCGCCACCTGTCCGCTCCACATCGCGGCCTCGAGGAGGTGCTCCGTGGCGAGCGCATGGTCTGGATCGAGCTGGAGAACGCGTTCGAAGTAGGGAATCGCCGCCGCCGGGTCCTCCTGGTGGAAGTGCACGTCCCCGGCCTGGAGGACGACGTCCTTGTCGAGCGGGTAGGCGGCGGCGGCCTCCTCGGCGAGGTGGACGGCGTCGGCGAAGCGGTCGTCCACGACGGCCCGGAGAACACGCAGGGTGAGCCGCTCCTTCTCCGGCAGCCGCTCTGCCCGGGCCTCGGCGGCCTCGAGGGCCTTGACCCGGGCCGTCTTGTAGTCCGGAGCATTGCCGTGCCAGAACGACGCGATCGCGAGCTGGTGGTGTGCGAGCGCGAACTCCGGGTCCTCCTTGATGACCGCCTGGAAGATCTGGGCGGCCTCCTTGAAGTGGTCCCCCTCCACCTTCATGAGGCCCGTCTGGTAGACCAGGGCGGTGCCCTGGGCCTTCTCGGCCTGATTGAGTTCCGAGGGGAAGCCCGCCGCGAGCTTCTTGTGGGCCTCCAGGGCCTCTTCCCAGCGTCCGGCGTCCGAGTGGATGGCTCGAAGGCGGCGCCAGGCGCGGAGCGCCTTCTTGGGCTCGTCCTGGGCGATCTTGCGCAGCACCGCGGCGGCGTCCTCCACGCGGCGCGAGGCCACCAGGGCGTCGGCGTACTGGTAGCGGGCCTCCACCAGATTGGGGAAGCGGGTCTTCATGG
>JBAXVO010000575.1:0-1543 GCA_037129355.1 Deltaproteobacteria bacterium
GAGCTGGCCCAGGCCTACGTCCAGGCCGAGCGGGGCGCGCTCAAGCGCTAGCGCCAATGCCGATCAGTTAAGGGCAACCGATCGCCGCGACTGAGGTTTGCGGCGACGGCCTTGCCGTGGGGATCGATGGGATCATGATGCACGTCGGGAGGAAACGACGTGCAACTTGGCCAGGCGTTGGCGGCGGCGGCGGAGTTCGCGGAACCGAGTAGCTTCGAGCAACTGGGGCGGCACCTCGATCCGGCATGGATCGAACAGGCGCTGCGAGCCACGGGTACGGTAACGATCCGGCGGCGGCGGTTGCCTGCCGAGCAGGTCGTCTGGCTCGTGATCGGAATGGGGCTCTACCGGGCCGAATCGATCGAGCGGGTCGTGGACCTGCTCGACATCGCGTTGCCGGATCGAGACGACACGACGGTCACGAAGGGTGGCGTCAGCCAGGCACGGCAGCGGCTCCCGGAAGCACCGCTGGCGTATCTGTTCGAGACGACGGCGACGGAGTGGGCGACGCGAAGCGCGGATGCGCATCGGTGGCGGGGTCTGGCCCTGTACGGGATGGACGGGACGTCGATGAGGGTCCCGGATTCGCCGGAGAACCGGGAGGTTTTCGGTGGACCGGCCGGCCGGAACGGCGACAGCGGCTATCCCCAGGTCCGAGTCGTGGCGCTGATGGCGCTTCGCTCGCACGTGCTCGCAACCGTTCGCTTCGCCAAGTACAGCATCGGCGAGACGACGCTGGCCCGGTCGGTCTGGAGCGAGATCCCCGAGAACACGCTGACGATCGTCGACCGGAACTTCCTCGTGAAGAAGGACCTCATCCATCTCGAGACGAGCGGGAACCGGCACTGGCTCTCGAGGACCAAGGTGAACACACGCTGGGCGGTGAAGGAGAAGCTCGGCAAGGACGACTACCTCGTCGAGTGGGATGTCCACGAAACCGGCCTGCCGGGGAAATGGGAGATCCGGGCGATCCACTACAAGCGCAAGGGCTGCCCGCGCTCCACGCTCCTGACTTCACTCATCGACGCGGAGAAGTACCCGGCCAAGGAACTCGTCGCCCTCTACCACGAGCGCTGGGAGCTGGAACTCGCCTACGACGAGGTGAAGACGCACCTCCTCGACCGCCAGGAGACCATCCGCAGCCGAACCCCCGGCGGCGTCCGCCAGGAGATCTGGGGGATCGCCATCGCCTACAACCTGGTCCGCAGGGAGATGGAGCGCGTGGCCGAGGCGGCCGGCGTCCCGCCAACGCGCATCAGCTTCGTCAATGCACTCTTCTACGTCCGCGACGAACTCAGCCGTCTCCGGGGACGAACGCTCGCGTTTGGAACCATCCCCTCGCGACTCAAAGCGCTCGAACGAAACCTCAAACGACTCATCCTCCCGGAAAGACGCCCCAAACGCGCCTTCCCGAGAGCCGTGAAGATCAAGATGAGCAACTACCCCAGAAAACTCCCGCTCACCTCGGGCACTAAGTGAACGGCATTGGGCCTAGCCACGCCGCAGGAACTTCGCGATCACCCGCTTCTCCCCGATCCCCGGG
>JBAXVO010000576.1:0-1540 GCA_037129355.1 Deltaproteobacteria bacterium
CTGGTTCTTCACCGTGTAGAGGATGTTGGTGGCGAACTTGGAGAGCTTGGTCCGTTCCTCGTCCACCCGGAAGACGCCGGCGCCGGCCACGCCGAACCCGAAGCCGATGAGGGGGCTCGTGAGGATGAAGGGGACGGCGTTCCAGTGGAACGACTTCTTCCGATCCTCGGCCAGTTCCTCCGGCGTCTTCTCGGTGTGGAGCCCGAGCCCGCGCATGATGGCCTCGGGGAGGTCCATCGTCGCCTCGGTGGGGTCGACGTCGGGGGTGCCCTCCACCGGCCCGGGGCGGGCCGCGGGGGGGAAGGCCGTCTCCAGGTCGGGGGCCTTCTCGGTTCCCGGGGGCGCGGCCTGGCCGGCGGACGGATCGGCAGCGAGGGCGCTCCCCCCGGACTCCGGAAACGCAAACGCCGGCGCCGCTCCGAGGAGGGCGCCGGCGAGGACTGTGCGTGCGAGGTGTCCGAGAAAACGCGACACGCGCGCAGGATAGTAGCGATGCGGTTACTTCGTGGCCGACTTCTTCGCCTTGGGAGCCGGGGCGGGCTCGACGGCGATGCCCACGGTCTCCGTGTACTCGGCGGCGACCTTGTCCCCGACCTTCAGCTTCTCGAGGGGGATCTCGCTGCCGGCCTTCACCTTGAACTTGCGCCCCTCGGGGCCGGTGAGGGTGACGATGCGGGTCTTCATGTCGATCTTGGTGACGGTCGTGGTGGCCTTGATGGTGGCCTTCACGTCGCCGGCCGGCTTCTGCCCGGGAGCGGCGGCGTCGCCCGTGACCGTGACCGTCGGCTCCTTGATCTTGGAGTCGGGCTTCTGGAGGGCGAGGACGAGCCCCTGGCTGAAGGTGACCACCACGCGGTCGCCGACCTTGATCTGGTCGAAGTTCTTGACCTCGGGCCCCATCTTGATGGTGTCGGTCTCCTTCTTGCCCTTCAGCGTGACGAGCCGGTTCGGGGCGTCGACGGCGGTGACGGTGGCGGTGACCTGCTCCACGCGACCGCCCGAGACCATGCCCTTCTCGGTGGAGGAGTGGACGGTGAGGGGCTTCGGGGCGTCCTCGGCGAGGGTGGCGACCGGCGAGAGCGCCAGGCCGAGCGTGGCGAGGGAAAGGAAGAGCTTGCGGTTCATCGGGCCTCCAGGGGGGCTGTTTGGGTGACGCGATAACATATCCGGGCTGGAGCCGGTGGGCTCCGCCCTTTCGGGTGGTACCCTCCGACCGGGTGCGATTCCAGGGAATCTTCAAGATGCTGGCCAGCGGGGGGTTCGTGACCCTCGGCCTCGCGCGGTCCACCGGGGACTCCTACTCCCGGTGGATGCTCCTCGGGCTCGTCCTGTCGGCGGCCGGGGACGCCTTCCTGCTGTCGGACGCCCCGCGCGCCTTCCTGGCGGGGCTGTCGGCCTTCCTGCTCGCCCACCTCGCCTACGCGGCCGCCTTCGCGCCGATCTCGCACCCGTCCCTGCCGGTGCTGGCCGGCGTCGCCCACTCCTTCTGGCCGCTCTATGGCTTGCCGCTGACCGTCGCCGCGCTCTATTGCCTTTATCT
>JBAXVO010000577.1:0-1535 GCA_037129355.1 Deltaproteobacteria bacterium
ACCGCGCCTGGGCGATGATGCGCCTCGGCGGCGCCCGGGGGCTCGCGCTGTCTCGCGCCAGGGCCACCCTCGTGCGCGCGGCACTCGCCCTACCCAGTTCGCGGACCATCGCGGGGATCTTCACCATGCGGAGCATCCCTGGCGCGCCGCGCGCCTGCGCGATGCCCGCCAGCGGCCCGCGGAGCGCGCGAACGTGAGCGGGGCCGTCCGATCGCGGATCCTCGGCGTCGCGACCGCGGTCCCCGGCCACGAGTTCGGGCAGGCTGAGGCTGCCGAGCTGGCGGTGTCGCTCTTGCCGGGCAGTTCACGTGCCCCGGGCGGGGCGATCGACCCCAGGATCGAAGCCATGCTGCGGAGGGTCTACAGCCGCTCGGGCATCGAAAAAAGGAGGAGCGTACTCCCCGATTTCGGGTCAGCTCCCGGAGCTCGGCTCCTCTTTCCCCCCAGCGCCGATTTCCGGCCGGAGCCCTCGACGGCCCGGAGGAACGCCCTCTACGCAGCCTCGTCGCCCGGCCTCGCCCTGGAGGCTGCGACGAGGCTCCTCTCGGGTCTCGGCGCGGAGGCCCGGGGGATCACCCACCTGGTGACCGCCTCCTGCACGGGCTTCTCGGCCCCGGGTTGGGACTACGAGCTCATGAAGGGCCTTCCCCTGCGTCCCGCCACCGCGCGCTTCAACATCGGCTTCATGGGCTGCTTCGCGGCCTTTCCGGCGCTCCGGCTGGCCGACCACATCGTGCGCTCCGAGGCGGGAGCGCGGGTGCTCGTGGTCGACCTCGAGCTCTGCAGCCTCCACTACGCAATCGACGCCTCGGACGAGGCCCTCGTCGCGAACGCTCTCTTCGCCGACGGCGCCGCCGCGGCCCTCGTCGCAGGGGACGAGGGGCCCGCCTCGGGGCCGACCCTCGGCATTGGTCCCTTTGTTTCCCGTGTCATTGCGGGGACCGCCGACGAGATGGCCTGGACGATCGGCGAGACCGGCTTCTCGATGCGGCTGTCCTCAGGCGTCGCCCGCTCGCTCGGGAAGGAGGCCCCGTCGCTGGTCGACGAGGTGCTGGCCGCCGGCGGGCTCTCGCGCGACCAGGTCAGGCACTGGGCCGTCCACCCGGGCGGCAGGGCCATTCTCGACGCCTTCGAGTCTGCCCTGGGCCTCGGCCAGGAGAGCCTGCTCCATCCCCGGGCAGTCCTCCGCGACCACGGCAACATGAGCTCGCCGACGGTGCTCTTCGTCCTCGAGCGACTCCTCCGAGAAGCCCTGCCGGGACCGGTTTTCGCCAGCGCCTTCGGCCCCGGCCTGCTGCTGGAACCCTATCTGGCCGCCGCGGTGATCGCCGCCGACCTGATTCGCCGTACCGCGAGCGCCGACTTTCAGGAGCAGTGGCTGCCGAATATCGCCACCGGCGAAACCATAGTCGTGATCGCGCATGCCGATGCGCGCAACGAACCGGTAACGGAACTCGCTGGCAGCCTGACCGGCCGCAAGGCGGTCGTCGCCCATGGCGGCTGCGCCGACCTGCTGCTGATCTCGGCGCAAACGG
>JBAXVO010000578.1:0-1522 GCA_037129355.1 Deltaproteobacteria bacterium
CTCCTCCACCGAGAGGACGACGTCGAGCAGCTCGTCGAGCCGGGCGTTGCGGATGCCGGCGTCGAGCATCCCGGTCGAGCCGTTGGAGAGGACGGCGAGCCGCAGCCCCTGCTCCCGGAGCGCCTCCAGCGCCGCGCGGGCGTCGGGGTAGGCGTCGAGGTGGAGGTAGAGGTCCATGAGCCGCTTGCGCAGCGGCGGGTCGTGGATGCCGTGGGCCTGCAGCGCGTAGTCGAGCGCCTCGCCGGTGACCTGCCAGAAGTCGACGTGGCGCCGCATCAGGCTCCGCAGCCAGGTGTACTCGAGCTGCTTGCGCCGCCAGAGGTCGGAGAGCGCGCGCCAGCGCTCCCCCAGGGCGTCGCCGGCCCGCTCGGCGGCGCTGTGGAAGTCGAGCAGCGTGCCGTAGGCATCGAACACGACGGCGCGTACCGTGGCCATCCCCGGAGCCTAGCGCTATCCTCCGCCTCCCGTCATGCGCCGTCGCGTCATGCTCTCCTTGCTGGCCGTGGCCCTGGCCGCGGCGCTCCTCCTCCTGTCCCCATGGGGGGAGTGGTTCGCGGGGCTCCCGGCCTGGGTCCGCTCGTCGGGACCCGTCGGTGTGGCCGCCATCGCGCTGGCCTACGCGGTGGGCTCGGTGGCCGCCCTTCCGGTGTGGCCGCTCACCGTGGTGGCGGGGATCGCCTATGGCGCCTGGGCGGGGTTCGCGCTGGCCCTCCCGGCAGGGACGGTCGGGGCCTCGCTCGCCTTCCTGGCCGGGAGGACCCTGTTCCGGGGGATGGTGGAGCGGCGCATGGCCCGCGAGCCGAGGCTGGCCGCCCTGGACGAGGCCGTGGCCCGCCAGGGGGCCTTCCTGGTGCTGCTCCTCCGGCTCTCCCCGTTCATCCCCTACAACGTGGCCAACTACGCGCTGTCGGCCACCCGGCTCCGGCTCGTCCCGTTCGCCGCGGCCTCGCTCGTGGGGATGGCCCCCATCACCTTCGCGTGGGCATGGGCCGGAGCGACCTTCGGCAGCCTGGAAAGGGTGACCGGCCGGCCCCCGGCCGGGCCGTGGGAGCGGTCCCTGCAGGTGGCCGGGCTGCTCGCGACCGTGGCGGTGGTGATCCTCCTCGGACGGATGGCGCGCCGGGCGCTGGCGGTGCCGTCTGGGAAGTAGGGGGCGCAGGGCTCGCGCACGACCGGATTCCTCGCGTACCGGTCCATCACCTCGTTGCCATAGATGTCCCGCTTCACCTTTGCAGGCACCGAGGCCTTCCGCTTCTCCTGCTTCTCGATGAACAGGCGCAGCGCCGCCGTCAGCACCTGCTCGTCGGTTGCCCCGGGCTGCACGTGCGACTGCCCCGCCTTCGCCTTCTTCAGCAAGGACACGAACTCCGGCGAGACCGTGATGTGGATGCGGGATCTCGGTGACGATCGTCCTCCTCGGCACCTGCTCCACCGGCCGCAGCGTCGCAACCAGTTGCTTCGCCTCCTGGCGCGAAAGGCCGAAGAACCGAGGGAGAACTTCCGCCCGGTTCTCCTCGGTCAT
>JBAXVO010000579.1:0-1517 GCA_037129355.1 Deltaproteobacteria bacterium
CCCCCGGCGCTCCTCGTGGCCACCCGCCCCACCGAGCTCGTGGTGTTCCAGGGCGCGCCCGACTGGGTTCCCATCGAGACGACCAACCTCCTCTACGTCGCCAACACGACCGGCAACCTCTTCCTCGACATCCAGAGCCAGGTGACCTACGTGCTCGTCTCCGGCCGCTGGTTCTCGGCCCCCGACCTGAACGGTCCGTGGACCCACGTCCCGGGCAAGGCGCTGCCGCCGGACTTCGCCGCGGTGCCGGACGGCAGCCCCAAGGAGAACATGAAGGCGTCGGTCCCCGGCACGCCGCAGGCGGCCTCGGCGGTGATCGCGGCGAGCGTCCCGCAGCAGGCCACGGTCGATCGCAGCAAGGCCTCGTTCGCCGCCACGATCACCGGCCCCCCGCAGCTGAAGCCCATCGCGGGCACGCCGCTCCAGTACGTCTTCAACTCGCCCGACCCGATCATCATGGTCTCGCCGACCGAGTGGTACTCGCTCTACCTGGGGATCTGGTTCGTCTCCGCGTCCCCGACCGGGCCCTGGACGTCGGCCTCGATGATCCCCGCGGTCATCTACTCGATCCCGCCCAGCTCGCCGCTCTACTGGGTCACCTACGTGAGGATCTACGCGGCCACCCCGGAGTACGTCACCGTCGGTTACACGCCGGGCTACCTGGGCGAGGTGGTGACGCCGGACGGCGTCGTGGTCTACGGCACCGGCTACGTCTACCCGGCCTACGTCGGCGTGTCGGTCTGGTACCCGCCGCCGGTCACCTACGGCTACGGCGTGGCCATGGCCTGGACCCCCTGGACCGGCTGGGCCATGGGCTTCGGCTTCGGGATGGCCATGGGGATGGCCATGTGGGGCGCCTCGCCCTGCTGGGGAGCGGCCTGGGGATGGCACGGCGGCGTGGCCTGGGGTGCTGGAGGCTGGGCCGCCACCTCCGGGAACGTCTACCACCAGTGGGGAAGCACGGGCGCGGTCACCCGGACCTCGGGGGGATACAACGCCTGGAGCGGCAACGCCTGGTCGAACCAGGTGGCCCACTCCTACAACTCGACCACCGGTCGCATGAGCGCCGGCCAGCGCGGCACCGTGCAGAACGTCTACACCGGGAACTACGCCCACGACGCCGCCGGGACCACCTACAACCCCAAGACCGGCGTGACCGCCTCCGGGGCCAAGGCCACGGTGGGGAACGCCTACACCGGGAAGTCGGAGACGGTCAGCGCCGGCAAGGTGACCGGGCCGGGCGGACAATCCACGAGCGCGGTCCACGCCGGGAACGAGACCTACGCCGACCACGACGGCAACGTGTACCGGTACAACTCCCAGTCCGGCAGCTTCCAGCAGCACGACTCGGGCGGCGGCTGGAGCAACGCCAGCACGGAGAAGAGCCAGTCGCTCGCCTCCGAGCAGCAGGCCCGCACGGCCGGCGACCAGCGCTCGGCCGGCGCGGCCTGGTCGCACGACGATTCGGGGAGCGGTTTCGACCGCGGAGGCTCCGGCGGGGGGTACGATCGGGGCGG
>JBAXVO010000058.1:0-16197 GCA_037129355.1 Deltaproteobacteria bacterium
CTCTCCATCGACAACGGCGTCGGCGACGTCACCGGGACCACGAGCAAGGTCGTCTCGCCCACCACGACCACCACCTACACCCTCACCGCCTCCAACGGGACGACGACCTCCACCTCGACCGTGACGGTGACCGTCGGATCCACCCCGGTCATCTCCTCCTTCGCCGCCAGCCCGACCTCGATCGCCACGGGCGGGAGCTCCACGCTCTCCTGGGCCGTGACCGGCGCGACCTCCCTCTCGATCGACGCCGGCGTCGGCGACGTCACCGGGACCACGAGCACGGTGGTCTCGCCCACCACGACCACCACCTACACCCTCACCGCCACCGGGTCCGGAGGCGCGATCGCCACCGCCTCGGCCACGGTCACCGTGATCGCCGGACCGGTCATCACCTCCTTCACCGCCAGCCCGACCACGATCGGCACGGGCGGGAGTTCCACGCTCTCCTGGACCGTCACCGGCGCGACCTCGCTCTCCATCGACAACGGCGTCGGCGACGTCACCGGGACCACGAGCAAGGTCGTCTCGCCCACAACGACCACCACCTACACCCTCACCGCCACCGGGCCCGGGGGCGGCCCGGTCACCGCCACGGCCACCGTCACCGTGACGGCCGGACCCGTCATCTCCTCCTTCACCGCCAGCCCGACCTCGATCAACTCCGGGCAGAGCTCCACGCTCTCCTGGACCGTGACCGGCGCGACCTCGCTCTCCATCGACAACGGCGTCGGCGACGTCACCGGGACCACGAGCAAGGTCGTCTCGCCCACCACGACCACCACCTACACCCTCACCGCCACCGGGGCCGGGGGCGGCCCGGTCACCGCCACGGCCACCGTCACCGTCGGTTCGGGCCCGGTCATCTCCTCCTTCACGGCCTCGCCCGCCTCGATCAACGCCGGGCAGAGTTCCACGCTCTCCTGGACCGTGACCGGCGCCACCACCCTCTCCATCGACAACGGCGTCGGCGACGTCACCGGGACCACGAGCAAGGTCGTCTCGCCCACCACGACCACCACCTACACGCTCACCGCCACGGCCGGGGGATCCAGCGTGGTCGCCACCGCGACGGTCCGCGTGTCGTCCGGCCCGCCGTCCGGCCTCGTCTACTCGGCCAATCCCGTCACCTATGCCGTGGGATCCCGGATCGTCTTCCCCAACACCCCCACGAACGGCGGCGGGGCCATCACCACCTACTCGGTGAGCCCGGCCCTGCCCCTGGGGCTCACGCTCGATCTGGCGACCGGGGTGATCACGGGGACGCCCCAGGTGGAGACGGCGCGGGCCGACTACACGGTCACCGGCTCCAACCCGCCCGCCAGCGTGACGGCGGTGCTCAGCCTCGCGGTCGTGACCACGTCGACCGCACCGGGCTTCACCAGCACCGGCAGCATGTCGGTGGGGCGCCGGTACCACACAGCGACCCTGCTGCGGGACGGCCGGGTCCTGGTGGTGGGTGGCGCGAACGCGTCGGGGCCGCTGCGGACCGCGGAGATCTACGACCCGGCCACGGGGCTCTTCACGCCCACCGGGAGCATGACGACGCCGCGACAGAACCACTCGGCCTGCCTGCTGCTCGATGGCCGGGTCCTGGTCGCCGGCGGCGCCACCACCTTCGTGGGGGCGGCCACGGCCACCGCCGAGGTGTTCGACCCGGGCACCGGGCTCTTCACCCCGACCCTGAACGACATGCCGGCCGCCCGGTTCGACTTCGTGGCGCGGACCCTGCCCGACGGAACCGTGCTCGTCGCCGGCGGCTACGTTCGCTCCCCCACGGAGGTGTACCTGGCCTCTGCCGCGACCTACTCCCCCACCACGAACACCTTCACCGCGGCCGGCGTCCTGGCGACGTCGCGGGGGGGGCCGACGGGTGTCCTGCTCCAGAACGGGACGGTGCTCGTCGCCGGCGGGAAGAGCGGCGCCGTGTACCTGTCGAGCGCGGAGACGTACGACCCCGCCACGCGGACCTTCTCCGTCGCCGACTCGATGGTGGGCGCCCGGGCGGCCAACTCGGTCACCATGCTCGAGGTGACCGGCTCCCCTCCCGCCGCGGCCGGGTCCACGCTGTTCGCCGGCGGCTTCACCGGGTTCTACCTGGACACCGCGACCCTGTACGACCCCAGCCTGGGCACCTTCTCGGCCACCTCGACGATGGGGACGAGCCGCGGCTACCAGACCAGCTCGCTGCTTCCGAACGGACAGGTGCTCGTCACGGGCGGAACGAATGGCGCGGTCGTGCTGGCGACCGCCGAGTTCTTCGTGCCCACCTCCGGCACCTTCGTCCCCGCCACGGGGCAGAACATGACCTCGCCGCGCTGGACCCACACCGCCACCGAGCTCCAGGACGGTCGCGTCCTCGTCGTGGGCGGGGCGCTCGCCACCGGGGTCGCCCTCGCGACCGCCGAGCTCTGGACGACCGGCCCCTAGGAACCCACCGGCTCGGCGACCGGCGTCGGAACCACGGAGAACGGGACCGCGTCCCCGGTGAAGACGGGCCTGCGCTTCTCCAGGAAGGCCCGCTTCCCCTCGACGTAGTCGGCGCTCTCGTAGACGGCGCGCCGCAGGGCCTGGATCCGCTCGAAGGTGTCGGGGGAGACCGGGTGGCTGCGCGCCAGGATGCGCAGCTGCTCCTTGATGACCCCCACCGCGAGCGGCGAGTTCTCGGTGATGCGCTTCGCCATCCCGAAGGTGAAGGCCTCCAGCTCGGCCAGGGGGACGAGGTGGTTCAGGATCCCCACCTGGAGCGCCCGCGCACCCTTGATGGGTTCCGCGGTGAAGAACATCTCCCGGGCCACGCGCGGCCCGACCAGGTTGAGGAAGTGGAGGATGCCGCTGCAGTTGTACGGGACGCCCAGCTTGGCGGGCGTGATGGCGAAGGAGGAGGTCTCGCAGCCGATGGCCAGGTCGCAGACCGTGGCCAGGTCGCAGGCGCCGCCCCAGACGCTCCCCTCCACCATGGCGATGACCGGCGCGGGGAAGTGCTCGACCTGCCGGATCACGTGCTCGAGCGGGTCGGAGTAGTCGAGCGGGTCGCGCCCCGGCTCGGGCAGGCTCTTCACGTCCAGTCCGGCCGACCACACCTTGGCCCCGGGGCGGGAGCGGATCACGATGGCGCGCACGTCCCCCTCGGCGAACCGGACCAGGCCGGCGGTGATGTCCCCGAGCATCTCGGGGGAGAGGCAGTTGCGGCGCTCGGGATCGTCGAGGGTGAGGACGCCGATGCGATCCCGGATCTCGGAGGTGGCGAAGGACATGGCGCCCATCCTATCCGCATCGGTCCGGGTCCGGCCGGCCGGCGAGGGGCAGGTGGTCGGGCCCGACCCATGAGGAGGCCGGGGGTGCGTGGATCCCTCACCCCGGGTCCGGGTCGCCCATCCACCCGATCAGGGCGTCGGCGCCGAACCGCCCGGGGTCAGGGCGGGTTTTCACCGCCCGGCCGCCCCTGGCGAGGACCGGCTCTTGCACGATCGCGTGGCAACCCCTGGAGGTCGCCATGCGCGCTCGCCCCGATCGGACCGGCCTTCTCCCGCCGCCGCTCCTCGTCCTCGTCTCGCTGCTGGTGTCGGCAACGGCCTGCTCGAACCCGGGCGCGCCCCCGCCGTTCAACGACATCGTCGACCCGGTGTTCTCCAACCCGGTGGGCAAGATCGCCCAGACCGGCGACGTGGAGGCGTTCTCCCGGACGCTTTACGATCAGTACGTCTACCAGGACACGGGGCTGGTCGACACCGCCCAGCCGCTGGCCGTCTACATGGCCTTCTTCGGCGGACCGAACAACCGCGGCCGGGCGCTCGCCTTCCTCGACACCACCAACTTCCACGGCTCGACGGGCTGGGACGGATACCCCCGGGCGAAGGCCATCTGGATCATGGGCAACGGAGACTGGCAGTACGCGGCCTACCGCCTCGCCAACGAGTCGGAGCGCTGGTCCGACCGGGCCCGGCAGGAGAACAAGCCCGGCCAGCCCATCAACAACACCTTCACGCTCCACGGCCAGATCTACGCCGACCCGTACCCGGTCACCACGGCGCAGGCCGGGGAGATCTGGGCCAACTACTCGGCGGCCTACGCCGAGATGTCGAAGTTCCTCCACGGGAGCGGCCGGGCGGTGCACGCCCGGGCCTTCGTGAAGGGGGTGAGCAGCACGAGCGCCTTCTGGACCGAGTGCCGCACCATCCGCCGGCTCATGGCCGAGGGGCACGTCACCGACTTCCTGTGCGCCGGGACCGACTTCCCGAGCTACCGGGTGACGACGGCGCCGGACTGGGTGGAGTGCCCGGCCGACTGCCTGCCGCCCCCGTGAGCGGAGCGGACCGGCGCCCCCTCAGCGGGCGGCGCCCGGCTCGAGGCCGAGCCGCCTCTTCAGCGGCTCGACCGACGGGGCCCGTCCGCGGAACTTCACGAAGAGTTCCATGGGATCGACCGACCTGCCCTTCTCGAGCAGTTCCCGGAGGGCCTGGGCCGTGGCCGGGTCGAACAGCCCCTTCTCCTCGAAGGCGGCGAAGGCGTCGGCGTCGAGCACCTCGGCCCACTTGTAGCTGTAGTAGCCGGCCGCGTAGCCGCCTCCCGGGCCGAAGACGTGCTGGAAGGTCGTGGTGCGGTAGCGGGGCAGGATGGTGGCGGGCATTCCCATGCGGGCCATCGCGACCCGCTCCAGCGCCGCGGCGTCGGGCTCGGCCGGCGCGGAGAGCGTGTGCCACTCGAGGTCGAGCAGCGCGGCCGCCAGGTACTCGGTGTTCTTGAAGCCCTGATCGAAGCGGGCGGTGCGCTGGATCTTCTCCACCAGCGCCGCGGGGATGGGCTCGCCGGTCTTCCAGTGACGGGCGTAGCCGGCCAGCACCTCCGGCTGGAAGGCCCAGTTCTCCATGACCTGCGATCCCAGCTCCACGAAGTCGCGCGGCATGGGGCCGTAGCCCTCGTAGCGCCGCTTCGCGAGGATGGTATGCAGCCCGTGCCCGAACTCGTGGAAGAGGGTCTCCACCTCCTCCTGGGAGAGCAGCGCCGGCGCGTCGCCGGCCGGCCGGGTGAAGTTGCAGGTGTTGGTGACGATGGGGCGGATCTCCTTCCCGTCCTTGACCCACTGTCCGCGCAGGGAACTCGCCCAGGCGCCCGACCGCTTGCCCGGCCGGGGGTGGTAGTCGACCAGGAAGACCGCCAGGTGGGATCCGTCCCGGTCCTTCACCTCGAAGGCGCGGACCTCCGGGTCCCAGCGCGGGAAGTCGCGGATCTCGGTGAAGGTGATCCCGTAGAGGCGCTGGGCCACCCCGAAGGCGCCGTCGCGGACCCGGTCGATGGGGAAGTAGGGGCGCAGCTCGTTCCCGTCGAGGTCGTAGCGGGACCGACGCACCTTCTCCGTGTAGTAGAACCAGTCCCAGGGCTCGAGCGGGTGGTTCTTCCCCCCGGCACGGATCGACTCCTCGAGCAGCCGGGCCTCGCGCGCCGCCGCGTCCTTGGCCGGCCCCCAGAGCTGGTCGACGAGCGCGTAGGCCGCCGCCGGCGTCCCGGCCATCTGGTCGTCGAGGACGTAGTCGGCCCAGGTCGGGTATCCGAGCAGGCGCGCCTTCTCGACCCGCAGCGCCGCGGTCCGGGAGGCGATCGCCTTGTTGTCTCCCGGTCCACCCTGGTCGCAGCGGGTGGTGTAGGCGACGAAGGCCTGCCGGCGCAGCTCCCGGTCGTCGGCGTACTGGAGGAAGGGCCACAGGCTCGGCCCGTGGAGGGTCACCACCCATTTCCCGGCCAGGCCGGCCTTTCGCGCCGCCTCGGCCATGGCCTCGACGTGGCCGGGGGGCAGCCCGGCGAGCTGTGCGGGCCGGTCGAGCACCAGCCGCCACCCGTTGGTGGCGGCGAGGAGGTTGTCCCCGAACTTCACCCCGAGCGAAGTGAGCTCCCCGTTCAGCGCCTTGAGCCTCTCCTTGCCGGCGGGGTCGAGCCGTGCCCCGTTGCGGACGAAGGACTTCCAGGTGCGTTCGAGCAGGACCCGCTCGTCGGGATCGAGGCGCAGCCCCTCGCGTCCGTCCCAGACCGCCTGCACCCGGCGGAAGAGCCGGTCGTCGAGCAGGATCTCGTCGCGGTGCCGGGTGATGCGGGGCGCCATCTCCCGCTGGATGGCCTGGATCTCCGGGCTGGTCTGGCTCGACACCAGGGTCGAGAACACCATCTGCACGCTCGCGAGCCGCTCCCCCGACGCGCCCAGCGCCGCCACGGTGTTCGCGAAGGTGGGGGCGTCCGGGCGGGTCGCGATGGCCTCCACCTCGGACCGGTGGGCGGCCATGGCCGTCTCGAAGGCCGGCTGGAAGTGGGCTGGCCGAACCTGGTCGAAGGGCGGCAGCCCGAAGGGAGCCGTCCACTCCGCGAGGAGCGGGTTTCCCTCCGGCGCGTCGGGTACGGGGCCGGCGGCGAGCGACAGGGCGAGAGGGATCAGCAGGACGTTCACGGTGACTCCGGAAGGAGGATCGACTGCCACGGCGCCCAGGCACGCGCCGCGTCGGGGAGGTCCCATCCGGGCCGGCAGTCGCCGTTGGCCCAGGGCTCGAGCTCGCGGCACATGCGCGGTCGGTCGGCGAAGGGCAGCCGGCATCCCGCCTCCCCGAGGAACACGCAGGCAGCGGTCTCGGCACCCTCGTGCACCCTGCCGGTCTCCTTCTCCACGATCGTGGCCGGGCGAGGGCAGCGGACGCCGGCCACCCGCGAGAGCACCCAGTCGCCCGAGTCGAGCGCGCGCGCCACCTCCGCGGCCGGGTCGGGCGAGGCGAGGAAGCGGGCGGGCTCCTCCACTCCGGGTCGGGTCCGGCAGCAGTCGCCGCAGGAGGCGCAGAGGCCGGGCCGCTCGTTGGTGATCACGGGGCCGGGGTGGGCGCGCGGGCCAGGATGGCCTTCAGGACGACGAAGCCGATGACGCCGGAGATGGCCGAGGCCGCCAGGATCCCGAGCTTGGCGGCGGCGAGCAGCGGCCCGTCCGGGAAGGCCAGCCCGGCCACGAAGATCGACATGGTGAAGCCGATGCCCCCGAGGATGCTCGCCCCGTAGAGCTGCGCCATCGTCACCCCGGGCGGCAGCTCGGCCTGCCCGGTCTTCACGGCGAGCCAGGAGGTGAGCGTGATGCCCACCTGCTTGCCGAAGAAGAGGCCGAGCACGATGCCGAGGCTCACCGGCTGGAGAAGCGCCTCCTGGATCCGCCCGTCGAGCCGGACCCCGGCGTTGAAGAGGGCGAAGACGGGGAGGATCACGAAGGCCGTCACGGGGTGGAGGTAGCGCTCCAGCGAGAACCCGGCGGGCAGGAAGTCGAGCGTCGCCGTTCCGAGCCCCTCGATGGCCTCCATCTGCTCCCGGTCCCGGACCATGCTGTCGCGGGTGAGCTCGTCCCGCTGCAGCCGGGCCAGCCCGGCGCGGACGGCGTCGAGGAACTGCTTCGGCTCGATGCGGGCGCGCACCGGGATGGTCAGCGCCACCAGGATCCCCGCCACCGTGGCGTGGACGCCGGAGGCGAGCATGGCCGCCCAGGCGGCGAGGGCGAGAACCACGTAGAGGCTGTACCAGCGGGCGGTGTAGCGGACCGCCAGGAAGAGCAGCAGGAGCAGCCCGGCCTCCGTGCCCAGCGCCGCCAGGCTCACGCGATCGGTGTAGAAGACCGCGATCACGAGCACCGCGCCCAGGTCGTCGGCGATGGCGAGCGCGGTGAGGAAGACCTTGAGCCCCACCGGGACCTTGGGCCCCACCAGCGCGAGCACCCCCAGCGCGAAGGCGATGTCGGTCGCCATGGGCACGCCCCAGCCCCGCTCCCCCGGGGTGCCCATGTTCAAGGCCGCGTAGATGATGGCCGGCGCCACCAGCCCCCCGAGCGCCGCCGCCACCGGGAGGAGCGCGCTGCGGAAGGTGGAGAGCTGCCCCACCGAGAGCTCGCGCTTGATCTCGAGCCCCACGACGAAGAAGAAGATCGCCATCAGCCCGTCGTTCACCCAGTGGGCCGCCGACATCGAGAAGCTCCACGGGCCCAGGGTGAAGCCGAGCGGCGCGTGGAGCATGTGCTCGTAGTGGACGGCCCACGGCGAGTTGGCCCAGGCCAGCGCGATGGCCGTGAAGAGGAGCAGCAGGATGCTCCCCGAGGCCTCGGAGTGGAAGAAGCGCTGGAAGGCGCCCTGCTGCCCGGTCGGGGTGTCGGTGGCGGTTTCCATCCTCTCCATCTTAGCGGCGACCTGGGCTGGGGATATGATCCCTTCGGTGTTCTTCCTCCTCTCCAAGCTCCTCGACCTCCTCCTGGCCCCGCTCACCTGGGCGTTCCTCCTCCTGGGTGCGGCCCTGCTCTGGCGCCGGCGTCGCGCCGCACCCTGGCTCGTCGCCGGGGCCGCGGGCGTCCTCTACCTCTTCTCGGTGGAGCCGGTCGCCGACGGGCTCTCCCGCCTCGCCGAGGCGGGGGTTCGTTCCACGATGCGCCCGGACGTCACCTACGACGCGGCCATCGTGCTGGGCGGCTGCGTCGATCCGGCCGCCTCGCGGGTGAGCGGCCAGACCGAGCTCAGCCCCGCCGGCGACCGGGTCGTCGCCGGGTTCGAGCTCTTCCACTCCGGACGCGTCCGGAACCTCCTGCTCTCGGCCGGAGGCACCTCGCCGGAGAAGGAGCCGGTCGAGGCCGACCACATCGCGGCCCTCTACCGGCGCCTCGGCGTCCCGGCCGACCGCATCGTGCTCGAGCGGGAGAGCCGGAACACGCGGGAGAACGCCGAGCAGAGCGCCCGGCTGGTGCGGGAGCGGGGCTGGAAGACGCTGCTCCTCGTCACCAGCGCCGCCCACATGCCTCGGGCCGCGGCCACCTTCCGGAGGTCCGGGCTCGAGGTGGACCTCTACCCGGTCGATCACCGCTACGGCGACCGGACCTGGGTCCTCCTGCCGCGATCCGACGCGTTCGATCGGAGCACCGCCGCGCTCCGGGAGCTGGCCGGGAGGCTGGCGTACCGGGGAGCGGGCTACGCCGGCTCTTGAGTCGTGGGAGCGCCCCAGCGGTGGGGCGTCGCGCCCTGGCCGCAGAACTTCACCACCGCGCGCCGGAGCTCCCGGAGCCCGAAGGGCTTCTCGAGGAGGAGGTCCGGAGGCGCCGAGGCGAGCAGCTCGACGACGCCGTCCGGGTCGGCGGTCATGACGACGACGGGGATCTTCGCCCTGGCCGCGTCGGGCTCGGCGCGGAGGGCGGCCAGGAACTGGTTGCCGTTGATCCCCGGCATCCAGAAATCCACCAGGACGAGCTGCGGAGGTGATCCGCTCCGGATCGCCTCGAGGGCGGCGCGTCCGTCCCCGGCGGTGTCGACGGCGTAGCCCAGGTCGACGAGCACCTGCGAGAGCAGCTCGCGGTGCTCCACGAGGTCGTCCACCACCATGATCTTCGGCCTGTCCCCGCTCATCGAGATCGAAATGTAGCCGATGGACGGACGTTCCGGGACCGGTTAACGATTCGACACGATCGACCCCGCGTGACATTGCCCCCACCCAGGTCGCTCCGTAAGATCCCCGCGTGCTCTCCCTCCGAGATCTGCGAAAGCGGTTCGGTGACCGCGTCGCGGTCGACGGACTATCGCTCGAGGTCCATCGCGGGGAGATCCTTGGCCTTCTCGGCCCGAACGGCGCCGGGAAGAGCACGACCATCCACATGGCGGTGGGTCTGCTCGACCCGGACGAAGGGGTGATCGACGTCGACGGGCGCGGGTCGCCCCGGAACCCCGAGGTCCGCCGGCTGCTGGGCGTCGCTCCCCAGTCGATCGCCCTCTACGACGCCCTCACCCCGGAGGAGAACCTCCGCTTCTTCGGACGGGTCCAGGGACTCTCGGGGAAGGCCCTCCGCGATCGGGTCGAGTGGGCGCTCTCCTTCGCCGCCCTCTCCGACCGGCGGCGGGACCGGTCGGGCGAGCTCTCGGGAGGCATGAAGCGGCGGCTCAACCTGGCTGCCGCGCTGGTTCACGACCCCTCGCTCATCCTGCTCGACGAGCCCACCGTGGGCGTGGACCCCCAGTCCCGGAACGCCATCCTCGACCGCGTGATGGAGCTGCGCACCGCCGACCGCGCCGTCGTCTACACCACCCACTACATGGACGAGGCCGCGCGCATCTGCGACCGCATCGCCATCGTCGACGCCGGGCGCGTCCTGGCGCTGGGCACCACCGCCGAACTCCTGTCGCGCCATGGCGGCGATCCCACGCTCGTGGTCGTCCGGGACGGGGCCGAGCGGCGCATCGCCACCCGCGACCCGGCCGGTGAGCTCTCCCGCATCCTCGCCGCCGGACCGGTCGACGACTTCCGGGTCGAGCGGGCCGACCTCGAGGCGGTCTTCCTCCGCCTCACCGGAAAAAGGCTGCGCGACCCGTGAGCGCCTCCCGCACCCGCGCCATCTGGGCGCTCGCCGCGAAGGACCTGCGCCTTCTCTCCCGGAACCGGGCCACCCTCTTCTTCGCGCTCGGCTGGCCCATCCTCATGGCGCTCTTCTTCGGCTACGTCTTCGGGGGCGGCGGGGAGAAGGGGCGCATCCCGGTGGTGGTGGTCGACGAGGACGGGAGCGCCGAGTCGTCCCGGCTCGTCTCCAGGCTCCAGGCCGAGAGCGGACTCCAGATCTCCTCGGCGCCGCGCGAGGAGGCCACCCGGCTCGTCCGGCAGGGCAAGCGCTCGGCGGCGGTGATCGTGCCGAAGGGATACGGGGAGGCGTCGAACCGGCTCTTCCACGGCGCGCCGGCGCGGCTCGAGCTGGAGGTCGATCCGGCCCGCACCGCGGAGGGGTCGATGATCGCCGGCATCCTCACCGGCGCCGCGATGCAGTCGATGCAGGACCTCTTCACCGATCCGTCGCGGACCCGGTCCATGGTCGACCGGACGCTCCAGGAACTCTCGGGCGCACCGCCGGGGAAGCGGCGCGACGAGATCAGCACCTTCCTCGGACAGCTGAAGACCTTCACGGACGGCGGTGCGGACCAGGTGGACCCATCGACCGGGGCGGCCGGCGGCGGCTCGGGCTGGAAGCCGCTCGAGATCGAGCGGCGTGAGGTCCGCAACGAGAAGGTGGGGCCGCGGTCGGCGTTCGACTTCACCTTCCCGCAGGGGATCCTCTGGGGCGTCATCGGGAGCGCGCTCGGTTTCGCGCTCTCCCTCGTCACCGAGCGGACCCGCGGGACGCTGCTCCGGCTGGAGACCTCGCCGCTCTCCCGGCTCGACGTCCTGCTCGGGAAGGCGCTCGCCTGCTTCCTCGCCATCGCCGCGGTCGAGGCGCTGCTCCTGGGCATCGGGGTGGCCTTCTTCGGGATCCGCCCGGCCTCCTGGGCGATGCTGGCCGCCGCCGCGATCGCCGTGGCCATCTGCTTCGTCGGGATCATGATGACGGTCGCGGTGCTCGGGAAGACCGAGCAGTCGGCGGGCGGGCTGGGCTGGGCCATCATGATGCCGCTCGCCATGTTCGGCGGCGGGATGATCCCGCTCTTCGTCATGCCGTCGTGGATGCAGACGGTGAGCAACGCCTCCCCGGTGAAGTGGGGGATCCTGGCGCTCGAGGGGGCGACCTGGCGGGGCTTCAGCGCCGCCGAGATGGCGGTGCCCCTCGGGGTGCTCGTCCTCGTGGGGCTGGCCGGGCTCGGGCTGGGGGTTCGCCTGTTCCGGGGCGGCGAGGGGTAGCCGTCCGCTTCACCCCCAGGAAGACGACGTGGCGGGCCCCTCCCCCGCCGATCCCGCGGGCGGGCACGGTGACGGCCTTGGCCTCGAGGCCGGCCCGCTCGAGCCGCTCGAGGTACGGATCGTCCGGCCCGGCCGACCAGACCGCCAGCACCCCGCCCACGGTGAGCGCCGCCGCGCAGGCCCTCACGCCCCTCATCCCGTAGAGCCGGTCGTTCCCGGACAGCACCATCGACGACGGGCTGTTGTCCACGTCGAGCAGGATGGCGTCGAAGGCGCCGGTGGCCTCGGCGATCCGGGCCACCACGTCGCCGAGCTGGAGCCGGGTGCGCGGGTCGTCGAGGGGACGGCCGGCCAGGTGGGCCAGCGGACCCCGGTTCCACTCCACCAGCTCGGGCGAGATCTCGGCCACGATGGCCCGGGCCTCCGCCCCGATGCGGTCGAGGGTGGCGCGAAGCGTGTACCCGAGCCCGAGCCCGCCGATGAGCACCGTCCGGGCGCCGCCCGGGCGCTTCACCCGGTCGAGCGCCAGCGTCGCCAGCGCGTCCTCGGAACCGTGCTGCCGGCTCGACATGAGCACGCGCCCGTCGTTGCGGACCACCCACTCGTCGCCTCTGCGGGCCAGCACGAGCTCGGTTCCGCCGGCGACCACGGCGCGGCCGATCGTCTCCCAGGGCTGCATGCCGACCTTGGTAGCACGGCGGCGCATCGTGCGTCCCCCCTGGCATGGGCGCCCCCGTTTCGGTTAAGGATCGGCCATGGCCCATACCGTCCGGTTCGCCTCGACGACCCAGGATCGCGACCTCGCCTACGAACTGCGCCGCCTCGTCTTCGAGGTGGAGCAGGGGGTTCCCCGCCCGCTCGACCGCGACGCCTACGACTTCAATGCCGACCACGTGGTGGTCTTCGACGAGGCGGGGGCCTGCGTGGGCACCGGACGCGCCGTCCGCCTCGACACCCGCACTTGCCAGATCGGGCGGATGGCGACCTCGCCGACGCAGCGGAAGGGCGGCGTGGGCGCGGCGGTCCTGGAGGCGCTGGAGCGGATGGCCGAGCTGCGGGGGCTGCGGGAGGTGGTGGTGCACTCCCAGCTGCCGGCGGTGGGGTTCTACTCCCGCCGCGGCTACGTCGCCGAGGGGGAGACCTTCCTCGAGGAGGGGGTCCCCCACGTGAAGATGCGCAAGATCCTGCCGGTTCGCTGAGCCGTCGGGCTACTTCGTCAGCCGGATCGGCAGCACCACCCAGAGCGCCGTGGGCTTCCCCTCGGCGTCGGCTCCCGGCTTCCAGCTGCAGGCCAGGACGGCGCGGCGGACGGCCTCGGAGATCCGCGGATCGGCCACCTGCCCCATCACCTGGACCGTCGTGGCCTGACCGGTGGCGGAGACCGCGACCCGGGCCGTGACCATCTCGGGGGTGGCCTCTCCCAGCGAAGTCGGGAGCCGCAGGTTGTCGGAGATGCAGGTCCGGTCGTTGAGCTGGGGCGAGAGGAAACCGTCCCCCACGTAGCGGGTCGTGCCGGCGGCGGGCTCGATCGACGCCGGGGGAGGCGCCGCGCTCGCCACGACGACCGGCGGTGCTGGCGTGGGCGCCGCGACCGGGGGCGCGGCCTGCGTGACCACGGGCGGCTGGGCCGGCGGAGCGGCAGGGGGGGCAGCGGGACGGACCTCGACCGGCGGCTCGTTCCGCGGCTGCTGCTGCGCCTGCTGCGGCTGCTGCTGCGGGGACGGGGCGGGAGCGGTGGCGGCGGGAGCGGGGCGCTGCGGCTGTACCCGGGCCTCGACGGGCGCAGACCGGACCGGCGCGGGCTGGGGCCTGGCGGACGGCGTGGCGACGACGGGAGGCGGGCTGGCCGGCGGCGGCGCCTCGGTCCTCGCCGGCGCAGGCTGCGGTGCGGGCGGCGTGGGCTCCGGCGCGGCCTGGACGGGCACGGCCGGCGAAGGATCGACCGGGGCTGCGGTGACGGGCGGCGCCGATCCGGCGGAGGGTGCGGGAGCGGTCCCGGACCCCTTGCTCCCGGAGAGGAACCCGTACCCGGCCCCGGCCGCGACGAGGAGCCCGATCACGACCACGCCGATCACCACCGGTGAAGTACGGGGCGCGGTCAGCGGACGGGCCAGAGCTGCCGGAGCGGGAGCCGGCGTGGCGGCCGGTGCGACGATCGTCGCCGGTGGCGGGCGGGGGGACACGCGGGCGATGGGGGCCGGCGGAGCGGGAGGCGGCGGGGGCGGCTGCGGGACCTCCTTCGTCGGCTCGAGCTCGGCCTCGAGCCCCTCGAACGGGTCTTCCTCCCCGTCCAGGTCCGATGCGGGAGGGGGCGGAGGAGGAGATGGCTCGACGACGACCGGGGAGGGTGTCGGCGTGAAGTCGGACGGTGGAGTCGGAGGCGGCTGGACCTCGACCCCGGCCGAGACGGCGACCTCCACCAGCGGGGTGGAGAGCGGGTGGGATCCGGTACCGTTGGCTCGCTGGACGCGGGGCGGCGGGGCGGACGGAGGCGGAGGGCGAGACGTGGGAGCCGGTTCCGGCGGGGGCGGGGGGCGCGCGGGTGCGGGAGTCGCGAGTGCCTCGCCGGAGGGAGACGCGGACGTGGCGGGACGTACCACGATCGCGTGACCGCAGCTCTTGCACTTCATCTTGAAGGCGCGGCCGGACAGTTCGTCCGAGACGACGTAGGCACGGCCACAGCTTTCACAGGCGAAACGCACCGGTCCCCTCCAAGCCAGGCATCCTATTGGGTCTAGGCACCGGGCGCGAATTCACGACGTTGCACTCCCTGTACCCCGCTGGGACTTGCGGGTCCAGCCCTCCAGAGGTAGTATTCATATCACCTTACTAGGGATTGAACGTGCGCTTCAGCCTCAAGTCAGAATACGCCCTCCGAGCCGCGCTCGACCTCGCGCTGCAGGCCTCGCCGTCCGGGGTCGCGCGGACGTCGGACGTGGCCCGCCGGACCGGGGCGCCGGCCAAGTTCCTCGAGGCCGTGATCGGGCAGCTGCGGCGCGCCGGCATCGTCGAGAGCGAGCGCGGCGCACGCGGCGGCCACCGGCTGGCCCTGCCGCCCTCCCGGATCCGGGCCGGCGACGTGGTCCGCGCCGTCGAGGGGCCCGACGCGCTCTCGATCCGGCCGGGGCGCCAGCGCCCGCCCCCCGGCGCCGCCGGCGCCAGCACCCGCGCACTTCACCATCTGTGGACAGGGACGGAGCGCGCCCTCGCGGCGTCGCTCGACGGGGTCTCGCTCGAGGACCTCGTCCGCCGCGTCCAGGAAGCCTCGGGCGTACCGGACTTCAGCATCTGACGGGCGCCAGCGCCCAGGAGAGAACGACATGCCCATCTTCGACGACAACAGCCGCTCCATCGGAAACACCCCGCTCGTCCGGCTGAACCGGATCTCGAAGGGGCTCCCGGCCACCATCGTGGCCAAGATCGAGGGGCGCAACCCGGCCTACTCGGTGAAGTGCCGCATCGGCGCCGCCATGATCTGGGACGCCGAGCAGAAGGGCATCCTCAAGCCGGGCTCGCGCGACGTCACCATCGTCGAGCCCACCTCGGGCAACACCGGCATCGCGCTGGCCTTCGTGGCCGCGGCGCGCGGCTACCCCATCGTCCTCACCATGCCGGAGACGATGTCCATCGAGCGGCGCCGCATGCTGAAGGCCTTCGGCGCCGAGCTGGTCCTCACCGAGGGGGCGAAGGGAATGTCCGGCGCCATCGCCCGGGCCCGGGAGATCGTGGCGAGCGATCCCAAGCGCTACTGGATGCCGCAGCAGTTCGAGAACCCGGCCAACCCGCGCATCCACTTCGAGACCACCGGCCCGGAGATCTGGCGCGACACCGACGGCAAGGTCGACATCTTCGTGGCCGGCGTGGGCACCGGCGGCACCATCACCGGCGTGACCCGCTACCTCAAGAACGAGAAGAAGAAGGCCATCTGGTCGGTGGCGGTGGAGCCCACCCACTCGCCGGTGCTCACCGCGGTCCGCGCCGGGGAGCCGCCCAAGCCGGGGCCGCACAAGATCCAGGGCATCGGCGCCGGGTTCAAGCCGGACGTGCTCGACCTGTCCCTCGTCGACGAGGTGGTCCAGGTCACCAACGACGAGTCGGTCGAGATGGCCCGACGGCTCCACCGCGAGGAGGGCATCACCTGCGGCATCTCCTGCGGCGCCGCGGTGGCGGCGGCGGTGAAGGTGGCCTCCCGCCCGGAGAACCAGGGGAAGCTCCTCGTCACGGTCCTGCCCGACGCGGGCGAGCGGTACCTGTCGTCGATCCTGTTCGAGTCGATCCCGGCGTAGGGAGCCTTCGCCGCTCCGCATTCGCCCTGCGTCGACTGGTCCGCGCCGCGGACCATCGGCCAGATGGGGCGTAAGAAATCGCTGTATTGACAGGGATTTTGGCAACTTTGGCTCCTGGTCGCAGGGGCGCGCGGGCGTAGCCCTGTCGTCGCGGCATTTCGCGCAGGCGCGACGAGCGACGCTTCAGACGAGGGGTCCAACGTCCCCTCTCACGGAAATGCTGCGAAGCGCATTCCCGTGTGCGTGGCGAGGTCCGGAATTCGCGTGAGAC
>JBAXVO010000580.1:0-1511 GCA_037129355.1 Deltaproteobacteria bacterium
GCCGTGCCGGGGCCGACGGGCCCGAGCCGCCAGCTGTCCTCGGCGACAAGACGGGCCTCCCGTCGGGCTGCGAGTCGATCGAGCACTGCGGACCGTACTCGTACTGCTACACCGGCGTCGCCTACCGCTGCCCGAAGCCCGGAGCGACTCCCGCCGCGCAGTGACCGCGCAGGCGGGGCGAAGCGTTTGCTACCCTGCCCGGATGGCATGGACATTTCTGCTCCTCGCGGGCGTCTGTGAGATCGGCTGGCCCGTCGGACTGAAGCTCGGCTGGACGGCGGCGGGCATCCGGTACCCGTGGATCGCGTTCGCGGCGCTCTGCATGATCGCGAGCGGGGCCCTGCTCTTCCTCGCCCAGCGGACCATCCCGATGGGCACCGCCTACGCGGTCTGGACCGGCATCGGCGCGGTCGGCGCCTTCGCCATCGGGATCCTCTTCTTCGGCGACGCCGCGACCGCCGTGCGGATCGGGTCGGCGACGCTGATCCTGGCGGGCGTGGTCGGACTCAAGATCGGGTAGCGGCGCACGTCACCGGCGGCGCCGATCCGAGGAGGTGAGCCATTTCCCCTTGCGCCATCTCGGAACGGGCGGGAACCCGGCGGGAGCCCCGCCTCCCCTCAGCCCTTCGACCGCCCCGTCATCCTCGACAGGGCGGTTCGAAGGCGCCCTCTCGGTCGGGACGAGGCGCGCTTGAAGTCTCGCCAGAACTCGCCCGACCTGGCCTGGGCATAGTCGACGAGGCAGCTGCGGAGCGGTTCCTGGTCGGGGATGGCGAAGAGCACGTCGTCGACGACCTGGATGAAGGGCCTGCCCCCGGGTCCCGACAGCGCATCCACGATCTCCGGGAGGGTCGGCCAGGCGGCGGCCCGGTGCGGGAGCGGCGGCGCGCAGAGGAAGAGGCGGGCGTCGTCGATCAGGATGAGGTCCTGCTTCCGCCCGGCGAGGCAGGCCAGCTCGTCCAGCAGGGGGCATTCGTCGTCCGCCCCGGCCGTGTCGCCCCCGCTCCAGTGGCCGTCCAGCCAGTGGACCGCCCGCTTCTCGCCGAGGCCGGCCACGATCGTGGGCAGCACGCTCCGCGAGTCGCCGAGGAGCGGCGTGACGCCCGGCAAGCTGGCCAGCCCGTCCCGATGCTGGCGGTACAGGACCTCGGCCCGCTCGATCGTGAAGACGGTGGGGAAATGCTCGGCCGCCCACCGGGTCGTGCCGCCCTGGTAGGTGCCCGTCTCCACGAAGACGGACGCCTTGGCCAGGCGTGCGAGGTCCAGCACGATCGTCCGGGGAACGCCCATCGAGGAGATGCCCATGGCCCAACTGTAGTCGACGACGGCGTGGCCGGGAACTACGCCCCCATCCGCGTCCGTGCCCTCTGGAGCAGTTCCCGGTGGGCCGCGTCCTCCAGGGCGAGCGTCGCGAAGAACCGGTTCACGTTGGGTTCGACGCTCCTCGCCAGCTCCACCGCGTGAAACCGGTTGAAGCGGGTCTCCATGTCGGACAGTTGCCGGAGGACGCT
>JBAXVO010000581.1:0-1509 GCA_037129355.1 Deltaproteobacteria bacterium
CTTGCCGACCTCGCTCTCGACCGCGAGGGTCCCTTCGTGGGATGCGGCGATGGCATGGCTCACCGCGAGGCCGAGCCCGGTGCCACGCCCCTCGCCCACCGGGCGGGTCGTGAAGAACGGATCGAAGATGCGACCGCGGATGGCCGGGTCGATGCCCACTCCGTCGTCGGTGACCTCGAGGAAAGCCTTGCCGGAGTCGCCCGCTCCGATCCGGACGACGACCTTGCACCTCGCTCCGGGCGCCCCGGCCTTGACCGCGTTGGTGAGGAGGTTCACGACCACCTGCTGGATCTGACCGGCCGACGCCACGATCTCCGGAGAACCGAGGTCCACCACCTCCAGCCTGCAGGCCTGCAGGAGGGGTGCGGGAACCCATCGGATGGCGTCGTTCACCACGTTCCCCAGCCGGACCCGCGTTCGCCCCGCCTCGGGCCTCGCGAACGCTGCCATGTCCCTGACGATCCCGGCGATCCGCTGACCACCTTCCTGGGCGTCGGTGAGCGCCTCGATCGCCTGGTCGAGGGCGTGCAACTCCGCTTCGACGTCGACCCGCCCTCCCGCCTGGAGGCGCTTCCGGGCCTCCCGGGTGATCTCCAGGGCCACGCCAGCGCCGGCGATCTCCGCGGCCAGCGGGTTGTTGATCTCGTGGGCCACGCCCGCAACCAGCGTCCCCAGGGCCGCGAGACGCGCGGAGGCCACGAGCCTCGCCTGGATCGCCCCGTGCTCCGCCTCGACCTCCTTCGCGGCGGTGATGTCGGTGAACGTGCTGACCACCTGGCCCACGCCGCCCGCCGCGTCCCGGACGGGCTCGGAGTTCACGCGGATCCAGGTGAGCCTCCCGGCCCGACCGTGGATGCCCATGACCACGCCGTCCTGCCCCTTGCCGGTGCGAAACGCGGCGGCGGGAGGGTGCTCGTCGGCGGGGAAGGGGCTGCGGTCCTCCCGGACCGCTTCTCCGAACGGCGCACCGGCCCGGAGGGCCCGCATCTCGTCGACGCCCAGACCGAGGATCCGCTCCGCTGCCGGGTTGCAGGCGGTGGCGATCCCGTCGGGACCCTGGAGCAGGAGCCCTTCCGCCATGGTCGTGACCACGAGCCGGTAGCGTTGCTCGGACTCCCCGAGCTCCCGCTCGGCCCCCTTGCGGGCCGCCTCGCCGATCAGGCGATCGAGAAAATCGTCACCGAGACCGAGTCGAAAGACGAGGCGGCGATGGAGGAATTGAAAGGCCGCGGGATCACGCCGTTCGTCGTCCCGGATGATGACAAGGATCATCAAGGCTCGGTTTACGATTCCGAGGAGCCGGACCTGTTCTGATCATAAGCGCGCGCCGGCACGACCCTGCCGGCGCGCTTTCCCCTCTCACCGACGGAGACGATCATGGGTTATCATGAGCGATATCGGCGAGTTTATGCCGCGCTAAAGCGGCTCGGGTTCTCGGCGCCCAAGGCCATCGAGGTGCTCGTCGACGCCAAGCGCGGCGATGCGCATGCTCTGGCTTTCGTCCGGCTG
>JBAXVO010000582.1:0-1506 GCA_037129355.1 Deltaproteobacteria bacterium
GATGTACCCGATGGCGAACGGGAAGCGCGCCAGCAGGAACCTGTGAACGCCGAATGCCTCCCCGAGCCTACGGGCGACGCCAGCGCTGGGTGAGCCGCGCCTTGACCGTCTCCCAGTCCTCCGTGGGGGCCGAGCCCGAGCGAACCTCGCTGGCTCGCCGCTCGAGTTCCGCCACCCAGGCCCCGGCGGCGTCCGCGTCGGCGCCGTCATCGAGGCTCAGGAGCAGTTCATGAGCGATCTTGGCCCTGGTCGCCATGCGTGACAGGAAGGAAGAAAGCCCCGGGTCTCCCCGGGGCTCGATGAAGATGGAGGCGCGGGGAATCGAACACCGTTCCCACGGCTGTCGCGATGTCCGTTGACGTCTGTTTTCGAGACCTTGGGTCTGGTCGATGGCCTTCGACGTCCGTTCGAGAGCCGTTCCAGTCAATGGGCCCATTGACTCCCATGACAAAGAGCGGCCTCGACAGGTCCAGGCAGGCGACCGCGTGGCAGAGCGCGCGCAAGACCCGCGTCATCGAGTGGGCGGCACTCACAATCCCCCGTGCGGAGGAGAGTGAAGGGCGCCCCAATCGACTGGACGTTGGCATCCTCCGACGAAGGTGCACCAAGCCGACCGTCATGGGCAGGCGCCGGAGAGGCGTGAGCATTGGCTGCGCCCCGCCTGGACGTCCGCAACAGCCACCCCGGTCGCGCACCGATCCGAGGGATGCGCCGCCGCCGGTGGGTCGGCCGGCATCTACCCCAGCACCTTCATCCGCGAGAAGACCTTCGAGATGGACACGTCGAGGCGCTCGGCCGCCTCCTTCAGCGTGGCCCCTCCTGGCGTAGAGCCAGGAGTTCCTGGTCCTCCCCGGGGAGAGTCGCCGAAAGGGGCGATCATTCGAGCGACCCGGCTGATCCGGCTCTCACCGAGGAGCAACCCCGGGTCGGGCTCGCACCAGGATGATCAGGGAATCTTGACGATGCGGGGATGAAATCCCTTGAGGTGGGTGTGGGACCACCTGCCGAGTTCCTCCAGGACCGGCCGAAGCGCCGCCCCGCTCCTGGTGAGTTTGAACGCGTTGTTGCGGGCGGCAGCCTCCGGGTGGGTGCGTTCGATCAGCTTCAGGCTGGTCAGCAGGCTGAGCCGGTCTGCGAGGATGTTCGTGGAGATCTTCTCGGGCGATTCGAGGAACTCCGAGTAGGTGCGAGTTCCATGGACGATCAGGTCGCGGATGATCAGGACCGTCCACCTGTCGCCGACCACGTCGAGGGCGGAACTGATCGGGCACACGGATCGCCAGTGGATCTTCTCGTCACCCATTCCTTCGCCCTGTGCGCCCTTTCCTATGCCGAAAGCGCCTTCGCCATCTCCTTGAAGGAGCTTTCGATGGGAGTCGGCTTCCAGTCAAGCAGCTCGAAGGTGGCGCGGTTGTCGAACGCCGCCTTCTTGCCGAGAAACGGCACCATCCCCCGGGCCTCACGGTCGAAGAGGCCCATGAACCGGAGGAGGAAGCTCGGCGCCCG
>JBAXVO010000059.1:0-16116 GCA_037129355.1 Deltaproteobacteria bacterium
GGTGACGGTGACCCTCGCGGCCGTGGCCACGGTGGTTCCCTCCGTCCAGTCCCCGCTGCTCGTCGGCGGGACGGCACAGGCCCAGGCCTCGGTCCTCGACTCGAGCGGATACGCGCTCACCGGCCGGACCGTGACCTGGAGCACCAGCAACTCCGCGGTGGCGACGGTCTCCGCTTCGGGGGTGGTCACCGGCGTGGGCCGTGGGTCCACCACCATCAATTCCACGTGCGAGGGAGTGACCGGACGGAAGTACGTCAAGGTGTTCGTGCAGGGCACGACGGCGACCCAGCTGGTCGCGGTCTCCGCGCTCGATCAGGTCGGCCCTCCATCGACCGACGTCGTCCAGGCGCCCGCGGTCATGGCGGTCGCCGCCAACGGCGACCCGGTCCCCGGCATCCCCGTGACCTTCGCCGTCACCGCGGGTGGGGGAGCCATCACCGGAGGTACGGCCACGACCGATTTCACGGGGGTCGCCCGCTCCGGTCGCTGGACGTTCGGCACGGTGGGTGCGCAGACGGTGCATGCCACGAGCTCCAGCGTCGCGGGAGCGGCCGTCGACTTCGCCGGCCTGGCCCGACCCGCGGCTGACAACTTCGACATCACCCTCCAGTTCACCTCGTCGATGTCGGACGCCCAGGCCCGGGCCTTCGTCCACGCCAAGAACCGGATCGAGCAAATGATCGCGGGAGACATCCCGTCCCAGCTCCTCAGCCTGACTTCCGGCGAGATGGCGAACTGTGGAGGCGTCGCCGTGTCGGGGGTCATCGACGACGTTCTCATCCTCGCCGAGGGGGCGCCCATCGACGGCGTCAACAACATCCTGGGCCAGGCGGGACCCTGCTTCATCCGGCTGACGGGGCTTCCCTTTCCCGTCGTCGGCCACATGATGTTCGACACCGCCGACCTCGACGCCATGGAGATCGCAGGACAGCTGGAGAACGTCATCCTCCACGAGATGCTGCACGTGGTGGGGTTCGGGACCCTCTGGCAGGCCCTCACCCTCCTGACGGGGGCGGGAACCTCGGACCCGTACTTCACTGGAGCCAATGCCCGGACCGCCCTCGCCACCCAGAACGGCGGGGCCTTCTACGTGGGCAACAAGGTCCCGGTGGAGAACGCTGGCGGCGCGGGCACCCGCGACGCCCACTGGCGGGAGACCGTGTTCAAGCACGAGCTCATGACCGGCTACATCAACAGCGGCGTGAACCCGCTCAGCGCGACGACCATCGGGTCGCTGCAGGACCTGGGCTACTCCGTCGACTACGCCGCCGCCGATCCCTTCGACCTCTCCACGGCGCTCCGTGCCGGGGGGCTCGCCGCCGAGGGGGACGTCCTCTTCCTCGGCAACGACACCCGCACCGACCCGCCGCTCTACGTCGGCCCGGACGGCAGGCCGATCCCGTAGACGCCGGAGCTCAGGTCTTCGCCTTCACCGGCGGGGTCGGCCAGACCCGCGACATGAGCCACGAGACGCCGATGCCCACGAGGCAGCCGAAGATCACCTCGGCCACCTTGTGGAGCCCGTGCTCGATGCCCCAGATCTTCGACTGGTGGGTGACGCCCGAGGCGATGACGATGGCCGCGGTGATGGGCGCCTGGCGCCACATCACCGGGATGCGGACCACGTAGGTGGAGAGGAGCACCGTCAGCCCCAGGGCGACGGGCATCATCCACTCCTTCGGCCCGCCGATGAGGAGGAAGAGGAGCCCCACGACGCAGCCGATGGTGGCGTTCAGGATGCGGCCGCGGAAGGTCCGCTTGGCCTGGCTCCAGACCGGGTCGGAGGAGGCGATCATCGACGCGATGGCCCAGATGGGGTTCTCGTCGGAGACCGCGCGCAGGGTCACCCAGGTGATGACGGTGGCGATGGAGACGTTGACCGCGAAGTGGACGCCGAGCAGGTCGTCCTCGAGGAACCGCTCCACGACCTTCCTGACGCCCCGTCCCGTGCTCATTCGTGGGACTGGGGCGGGTTCCCCTGCTTGCGGTAGACGATGCCGGTCTTGGTGGCCCCGGGGAGGATCCAGTCCGGGGAGGCGAGCTGGAGCGAGACGAAGAACTGCTCGGAGCGCTTGATCGCCTTGTCGGCCAGCTCGTCGCGCCGCTTGAACTTGACCTGGTAGGCGAACTCCCCGACGAGGGGCGCGTGGTCGCCGCGCTCGCGCCACAGGGCCACGTTGGCCTTGGCGGTGACCCCCTTGCCGAAGTCGAGCGTTCCGATGTCCTGCAGGACCTCCTCGACGATGGTGTGGTTCACCAGCGCGAGCCGCTCCTCCCGGGGCCGGTGCAGCTTCGAGAGCGCCGGGAGGGTGTGTGACACCACCGACATCTTGGTCTGCTGCCCCTCGTGCATGTGGCCGAGCGGGAACTCGCAGTTGTGGGAGTAGAGGACCCGGACGCCGCCCGGACCGTCCTTGGGGGGGAGGACCTCCACCTTGAACTTGATGCGGTAGTCCCCCTCGATGCGGGGGCGCACGTCCATCTCGGCGGCGGCCTGCAGGTCGGGGATCCGGTACTTGAAGACGATCTCCGGCTCCCCGAACGGGAAGCCGTCCTCGTACCGGATCCGGCGGCGCAGGATGAAGCCGCCCTTGTAGAGACGGAAGTCGGCGGTGTCGAGGAAGATCACCTCCCGGATCTGGGGGCGCTCGTTCTCGTACCCCTCGGTGGTGAAGCCGACGTCGTGCTCCTTGGCCACCCGCTTCACTATCCGTGCGTAGTCCCAGAAGGACATCCGCGAGGTGAAGCGCTCGGGCTTGAGGATGATCTTGGACTCGACGTACTGGACGTCGTCGAGCGGGTGGCCGTCCGAGTACTTGCCGGGCTTGAGCTCGGGGATCTGCTGGATGGGAGCCGACTTCTCGCTCATCCCCGGAGGATAGCGCACTACCGGCGCTTCGGCTTCCACGAACCCAGGAGGGTGGGCTTGCGCGACCCCGTGCCCGTTCCCGTTCCCGTGCCTCCGCCCTCGCCGGCCGGGACTTCACGGGGAGTATGGGCGCCGCGGTTGTGCCCGTGGCCGTGGCCGCCGCCGCGCTCCCGCGCCGCCTGCGGGCGACGGCTGGGACCGCCGCTTCCCGGGCGCCGGTGCGGGGGCACGCCCTGGTTGGCCCGCCCCTCCGCGGCCCTGGCCGCCTCGAACTGGAACACCTCCTCGCCGCGAGGGACCTCGGCGCGGGGGAGGGCCTTGCGGGTCAGCCGCTCGATGTCGCGGAGCAGCGAGGTCTCCTCCGGGGAGGAGAAGGCCGAGGCGCGTCCGGTCGCCTCGGCGCGGGCGGTGCGCCCCACGCGGTGGACGTAGTCCTCGGCGACGTGGGGGAGGTCGAAGTTCACCACGTGGCCGATCTCGGCCACGTCGATGCCCCGGGCCGCGATGTCGGTGGCCACCAGCACCCGGTAGGTGCCGTCCTTGAATCCGTCGAGGGCCATGCGCCGCTGCCCCTGGGTGCGGTCGGCGTGGATGCGCGCCGTCTTGTGGCCAGCCCGGGCCACCGCCTTCCAGACCCGGTCGGCGCGCCGCTTGGTGCGGGTGAAGACCAGCGTGGAGAGGCCGTCCTTGGCGAGCAGGGCGAGGAGGAGCGGCACCTTCTCCTCCTGGGAGACCAGGAAGACCTGCTGCTCGGCCCGCGCAGGGGTGGTCCCGCTGCGCACCACCTCCACGCGAACCGGATCCTTCTGGTGGGTGGCGGCGAACTCGGCCACGTCACCGCCCATGGTGGCCGAGAAGAGCATCGTCTGGCGCGCCTTGGGCAGCCGCTGCAGGATCTGGTTGAGCTGGGGCTTGAACCCCATGTCGAGCATCCGGTCGGCCTCGTCGAGCACCAGCACCTCGACGTCGTCGAGCCGCGCGGTCCGCTGCTGGAGGTGATCCACGAGCCGCCCCGGAGTGGCGATGATCACCTCGCGCCGGTCCTTGAAGGCCTGGGTCTGCGGGGACATCCCGACGCCCCCGATGACCACCGCGCCGCGCACCCGCGAACCCCGGCCGAAGCGCTCCAGCTCCTCGCCGATCTGCAGGGCCAGCTCGCGGGTGGGGGCGAGGATGAGCGCGCGCGTCCCGGTCTTGCCGGTGAGCCGCTCGATGATCGGGAAGAGGAAGGCCGCCGTCTTCCCGGTGCCGGTGGCGGCGGTCCCGATGACGTCCCTGCCCGCCAGCGCCGGGGGGATGGCCTGGGACTGGATGGGGGTCGGGTGCTCGAAGCCGGCGCGGTCCAGCGCGTGGAGCGACTTCTCGGAGAGCTTCAGGTCGGCAAAGGTGGTCACGGCCCTCTTATCGCACGCTTTCCGCTCCGGGTAGGATGGCCCGCGTGACCCACCCCCGGGCCGGCGGCCGGAAGATCGGGCTCGGCGCCCTGACCGCGGCGACCTTCTTCATCGTCTCGGGAGGCCCTTACGGGACCGAGGAGATCGTGCGCGGGCACGGCTACGGAGGGGCGCTCTTCCTCCTCGTCCTCGTACCGATCGTGTGGAGCCTGCCGGTGGGGCTGCTCGTCGGCGAGCTGGGCGCGGCGCTGCCGCACACCGGGGGGTTCACGGTCTGGGTGACGCGGGGGCTGGGCAGGTTCTGGGGGCTGCAGGAGGGATGGCTCTCGGCCGTGGTCGGCCTGGTGGGGCTCGCCATCTATCCCACCCTCATGGTCGGCTACCTGGCGCGCCTCTGGCCGGCGCTCGGCGACATCGCCATCGGCGGCGCCGGCTGGTGGGCCTGCCTGGCGCTCGTGGCCCTGTGCAGCGCCTGGAACGCGCTGGGCATCCGCAGGGTGGGGCAGGGATCGGAGGCCCTGGGCTTCCTCCTGCTCGCGCCGTTCGGCGCCGTGATCGTCCTCGGCGCGCTGTCCCTCCCGCACGGCGGGCTCGCGGCGGCGCGGGAGGCCTTCGCGGTGGCGCCCCGGGCCGACGCCTCGGCCTGGGTGGCCGGGCTCGTCCTCGCCATGTGGAACTACACCGGCTTCGACAACGCCGGCACCTTCGCCGCCGAGGTGGAGGACCCGCAGCGGAACTACCCGCGCGCCATGATCCTCTCCATCCTGCTCATCACCGTCGTCTACGTGGCCGCGGTGGCCGGCGCGTCGGCGAGCGGGATGCCGCCGGAGGCGTGGGACGAGGGAAGCTGGGTCGAGGTGGGGCGGAGGCTCGGGGGCCCGGTGCTCGCGGTGGCCGTCGCCCTCGGGGCGACCCTCTGCGCGGCGGGCATGTTCCTGGCCGCGCTCCTCTCCTGGTCCCGGCTGGCCGAGGCCATGGCCATCGACGGCTGGCTTCCCCGGACGCTGGCCCGCCGGAGCCCCAGGACCGGGGCGCCCACCTCCGCGGTGGTGCTGGGCGGGGCGCTCTCGGCCCTCTTCCTCGGGCTGGGGCTCAAGCGGCTCGTCGAGATCTACGTGCTGCTGTACGGCGCGGCGTTGCTCCTCGAGTTCGCGGCGCTGGTGGCGCTGCGGATCCGGGAGCCGGCGCTCCCGCGACCGTTCCGGATCCCCGGGGGAGTGCTCGGCTGCGCGCTCCTCGCCGTGCCGCCGGCGGTGCTGCTCGCGGTGGCCGGCTGGATGGGGCGGGACGAGCCGGGCGCCCTGGGCCTCCCGGCGCTGCACATCGCCCTCCTGCTCGCGGCCACCGGGCCGGCGTGGTGGGCCATGGCGTCAGCGCGCCAGCCACAGGGCGAGCAGGGCGACCGCCGCGGGTAGGGCCTGGACGTAGAGGATGGTCCGCTGCACGGATATCGCCCCGTACACGCCGGCGGCGACGACGCAGAGGAGGAAGAAGGTGGCGCGCGGCACGAGCTGCTCCGGCCCGGAGAGGAGCGCCCAGACCAGTCCGGTGGCCAGGAAGCCGTTGTAGAGCCCCTGGTTCCCGGCCATCTGGGCGGTCATCTCCGCCTTCTCGGCGCTCATCCGGAAGATGCGCCGGGCCCGGGTGCGCCACAGGAACATCTCCAGGACCATGAACCAGTAGTGGAGCAGGGCCACCAGCACGACCAGCACGAGGGCGAGGGTTCTCATGGGGGGGAGTATGTCGCGCCCGGTGGAGGTAAGCAGGCGTTGATGTGGGATTTTCGAATGCACCCCCCTCGTGGGATGTTCCCCACGGTGAACCCCATCTACACTCCGGGTCGTACGTGGCAAGGAGGGGGGACGTGGACGCTTCGCAGAAGTGGACGGGCTCCGTGTGGAGCCACAGGGGAAGCCGGGTCATCGTCGGGCGGCTGCGCGCCGTGGAGGGCGCCACCGCCACCCTGGCGGTCGTGGGAATGGGCCCCGCGGTGCCCGAGGGGGCCCGGGTGCTGCCGCCGGACGCCGGCGGGAGCGCGCTCCTCCAGGTCCCGCTGCTCGACCTGCTGGGCCGGTGGAAGCGCATGGGGCGGACCCGGTCCGTCCCGGCGTAGGGTCGTCAGCCCGGGGAGTGGATCGGCCAGGCGGAGAGGCGCCTCCGCTGCACGATGGCGAAGCGCGCCGTCAGGTTCTCGATGTCGTTGTCCCGGCCGAGCCCCACCAGGTCGAAGACCCCTCCGAACCGGGTGTCGCCCCCCGCCAGCGCGAGCCACTTCCGGTTCTGGAGCATGAAGCCGTCCATGTGGGTCCACTGCGGCTGGTTCCCCCAGCCCCGCTTCGATCCGACCCGGACGTAGACGTCCGGCGGGATGCACACCAGCCGGAAGAGGCGGGGGTCGAGCCCGGCGGCCTCCACCACCCGGATGCCGGTGGCGAGCAGCGCCCGGTCGATCTGGCTGCGGCTCAGGCCCGATCGGCGGTCGAGGCCGAGCATGTCGAGCAGCGGCCGGTTCGCCGGCTTCGATCCGGGAGGGGGCTCGTCGAAGTCCTCGACGAGGAGATCCTCGTCCCCCAGCGGTGGCAGGTAGCGTCCGCCCCCCGAGTTGACGAACGGCCGGTCGAGGTACATCCCGAGGTGATCCCGGAGCGCCTCCGGGAGGTCGGCGGGGAGGGTGACCGAGAGGCGCACCGTCCCGCCCCCGACGCCCTCCTCGGTGCTGGACCTCGGGCGCCAGGCGTAGCGGTAGAGCTCCTCCACGTCGCTGCGGATCGACTCGACGTGCACCGGAGCGAACCCGATGGGGACCGCGGCGCGGAGGACGGAGTCCGGGAACACGTGGGTCAGGTTCTGGACGTGTCCGTCGTGCCGGTGCCCCGCGCCCGGATCCGACACGCCGCCGCCGCCTCCCTGCGCCAGCCGGGCCGAGATCTCCTGGACCGCCTTGAGGTCGCCGCGCGCCAGGGCCTGGAGCGCCTGGGACTGGAGCTGGCTGGACGAGCCTTCCTCCTCGAGCGGCGACTCCTGGCCGGTGTCGACGGGGACCCCTCGCAGCGCGTGGCCGCGGGCCTCGTAGAGCTCGGCGTTGCCCGGGTCGATGGCCCGCAGCTCGTCCAGGTGGCGCAGCCCGGCTTCCCGAAGCCCCGCCAGGCCGCTCGGGGTCACCCCGGCGAGGGCCCGGAGCCCCGGGGAGAAGGGGTCGAGGAGGACGTCGTCGAGGTCGTAGACCTTCTGCGCGACGCTCCGGATCTCCTGGCTCTCCTGCAGCCGCCTGCGCAGGGTGGCGAGCCGGCCGGAGAGATCCTGCACCACCTTCCAGTCCTGGACTCCCATGGCGCCGCGGATGCGGTCCGGGAGCAGGTCGGCCTCCGACTGGGCCCGGGAGAGGGCCCGGTAGTCCGCCTCGCCCAGGTGGGGCGCGAGGAGGTCGCGCGCCCTCGAGAGGTAGAGATCGCCGAACACGGTGTCGACGTGGACCAGCGCGTGGAGATCGTCGGCCGCCTTCCGGGCTGCGGAACGCTGCGGGGTCTCGATGGAATCCATGACCGTGCATCGTCCGTCGGCGCAAGGGTGCAGGGCGAACGCGCTTGGGTGTCAGACCCAAGAGGGAGTCTTCGCCATGCGCGCCCTCCGCCTCGCCCCCGCCCTCCTCCTGGCGGCCTGTGCCTCCGCGCCAGTGGCCCCGCCCCCCGCCAGGCCGGCCTCGTCCCTGGTTCTTCCGGGGGAGAGGCATCTGGCCAACGTCCGGCAGCTCAGCTTCGGCGGCGAGAACGCCGAGGCCTACTGGTCGTTCGACGGGAAGCTCCTCATCTTCCAGTCGACGCGGGACGGGGCGCCCTGCGACCAGCAGTACGTGATGGAGCCAGACGGCTCCAGCGTCCACCGGGTGTCGAACGGGAAGGGGCGGACCACCTGCGGGTACTTCTTCCCCGACGGCAGCCGGATCCTCTACTCCTCGACCCACGCGGCGAGCGAGGCCTGCCCGCCCCAGCCGGACATGAGCCTGGGCTACGTCTGGCCGCTCTCCGACTACCAGATCTACACGGCGCGCCCCGACGGCTCGGACGCCCGGGTCCTGGCGCCGGCTCCCGGGTTCTACACGGCCGAGGCGACCATCTCGAAGGACGGCTGGATCGTCTTCACGTCCACGCGCGACGGCGACCTCGACATGTACAAGATGCGGCTCGACGGCTCGGAGCTGACGCGCCTCACCCGCGAACCCGGCTACGACGGCGGCGCCTTCTTCTCGGCCGACGGCAAGCGCATCGTCTACCGGGCCAGCCGCCCGGCTCCGGGCAAGGAGATGGACGAGTACCGGTCGCTCCTGGCGCGCAAGCTGGTGAAGCCGGGCAAGCTCGAGATCATGGTGATGGACGCCGACGGGACCAACGTCCGGCAGGTCACGAAGCTGGGGGCCGGCTCCTTCGCCCCCTTCTTCTTCCCGGACGGCAAGCGGATCATCTTCTCCTCGAACCACGGCGACCCGAAGGGGCGCAACTTCGACCTCTTCCTGGTGAACGACGACGGCTCGGGGCTCGAGCGGGTCACCACCTACGACGGTTTCGACGGGTTCCCCATGTTCTCCCCGGACGGGAAGAAGCTGGTCTTCGCGTCGAACCGGAACGGGTCGAAGCCGGGCGAGACCAACCTGTTCGTCGCCGACTGGGTGGAGTGAGCCGGGCGGAACCGCGTTCCGCTCCCGGTGAAAGCTGCCCCGGCCAGGGGGCTATCTAATAAGTCGGTTCGGGGGTACAACATCTCGAACTTCGCGACGACTTCCGTTCGCTCCGAACGGTCGCCTACGGAGAAGGGGCGGCCATGAAAGAGATGTCGACGGGATCGCTGGTGAAGCACCGTTCACTGGGGATGGGCAAGGTGGTGGCCATCGAGGCCAACGCCCTCCACGTGTTCTTCCCGGGGAGCGACACGCGCTACGCCGCCAAGCTCCGCTGGCCCGCCGTGAGCCCCTTCCTCACCCGCGACAACCTCGAGCCCAACGCCTGGCTGGAGGGGCTCACCTCCTTCTCGCTCGACGCCGTCTCGGGCCGGTACGCGCTGGCCGCCAACTTCATCAGCCAGGACGAGGCCGTGGCCCTGTTCCTGGAGGAGCACCCCAAGGCCTTCGGGGAGGCGGTTGTCCCACGCGCCGGTGCGATCCGCCGCGAGCGAGGGGCGCGGTGGCGTGCCGCCAGCGCCGAGTGGGTGGAGGTCTTCGGCAACGGGCAGGGCGAACGGCTCCTCGAGGACGGGAACTACGGCGAGCTGAGCCGGCGGGCCCTCCGGGTCGCCGCCCACGCCATGGGCATCCCGGGGATGGTCGAGGTCGAGGACCTGAAGGAGGCCTTCGAGCCCGGCGACGTGGTCCGGCACTTCTTCGACGCCCTCTTCGGCTACCTGTCGGTTCCCTCGCCGGCCCGGGCCCGCTTCGAGAAGCTCTGCGCCGCGAGCAACGCGCTGGGCGTCCCCTCCGACGCGGCCTGGCCCATGGCCACCTTCTTCCCCTTCGTCGCGGTCCCGTCCCGCCAGCTGGTCCTCATCCCGCGCTCCGCCAGCGGCGGAGCCAGCCGCCTGGGCTGCGACCTCCAGTACCAGGCCGCCCCGAACTGGGCGACCTACTCCCGGCTCCGCGACCTCTCGGCCCGGCTGCTCGAGAAGCTGCAGCCCAGCGGCGCGAAGGACCTCGCCGACGTCGAGGTCTTCCTGCACGCCACCGGCGCCCGGCGCCCACCCGCGGCGAAGCGCACCAAGCTTGCCGCGGGAAAGAACGGGTCGGCCGCCAAGACCGCGTCGGCCAGCAAGACCGCGCCGGCCGCCAAGTCCGCGCCGGCCGCCAAGTCCGCGTCGGCCGCCAAGTCCGCGCCGGCAGCCAAGAACGGTTCCGCCAAGAAGGCCGCCAAGGAAGTCCCGACCAAGTCCCGGAGGAAGCGATGAACGACGAGTTCAAGGAGTTCAAGGGACGCATCCGCCGACTCGACGCCATCCTGGTGGAGCGGGGGCTCTCCGACGCCGAGTTCGCGCAGGCCCTCAGCAAGGTTCGCCGGGCCGAGAAGCGGGGCGACCGCTCCCGCGAGCCGACCATCGAGCTTCGCACCCTGCTCGAGCGCGCCGAAGGGCTCGTCCCCAAGGTCGCCTGACGCCCCGATAGGGGCTCCCCGGGGGGCCGTTCACATCCTGATGTTTAGCCGAGGCAACCCCGCGAGGGGTTTGCCGTCTCGGCGTGCTCCCGGTTAGGTAGGGGAATCCAGCATCCCCACAGCCTTCCAGGAGAAGCCCCGATGATCGGTTTCCGGAACCTCGCCGTCGCCACCGGCCTCGCCGCCGCGATGGTCCTCGCCCCCTCCCTCGCCCGCGCCGAGACCACCCTCAAGGACGCGACCGACGCGGTGGCCAGGCTGAAGAAGGTCGAGCCGGGCCTGAAGCGCTTCTTCGAGAAGTCGGCCGGGTACGCCGTGTTCCCCGACGTCGCCAAGGGCGGCCTCATCGTCGGCGGTGCGGGCGGCGCGGGCTACGTCTTCGAGAAGGGCAAGGCGGTCGGCAAGACCGGCCTCTCCCAGGCGACCATCGGCGCCCAGATCGGCGGGCAGGCCTACATCGAGATCATCTTCTTCGAGAACGCCGAGGCGCTCGCGGCCTTCAAGAAGGGCGAGTGGGCGATGGCCGCGCAGGTGAGCGCCGTCGCCGTCAAGGCCGGGGCGGCCAAGAACGCCTCGTACGAGCACGGCGTCGCCGTCTTCACGCTCATCAAGGGCGGGGCCATGGCCGAGGCCAGCGTGGGCGGTCAGAAGTTCAGCTACGAGCCGCTCGGCGCGAAGAAGTAGGAGCGACCCGTGTCCGGGAACGGCAAGCGGTCGTCGATCTGGAAGTGGCTCCTCGGCGCGGCAGGCGCCGTGGTGGTTCTCGGGCTCCTCCTCGCGGCGCTCGTTGCCTTCGTGGTTCCCGGGCTGGTCCAGACGCAGGCGGCGAAGGGCATGGAGGCGGCCACCGGGCGGAAGCTCGCCATCGGAACCGTCTCCATCCACCCCTTCACCTGGCGGGTGGAGATCGGGGACGTCACCCTTTCCGAGGTCGGCGGGAAGGGCACCTTCGCCTCCTTCCAGCGCGGGGAGGCAACCGTGAGCCCCGGGTCCATCCTCCGGGGTGCGCCGGTCATCTCCCATGTGCGCCTCGTGAAGCCCCACTTCGACGTCGTCCGCACCGGGCCCAGCACCTACAACTTCTCCGACCTCTTGAAGTACCTGACCATGCCCGTGCCAGCGCTCTCCCTCGAGGACGTGGCCATCACGGAGGGCTCCATCGACTTCACCGACAGGGCGTTCGGGAAGGCGGAGCGGCACACGGTGCGGAACGCGGAGCTGATGGTCCCCTTCCTCACCACCGTTCCGGCGAGGGCGGCCGAGTACGGCAACCCCAGGTTCAAGGCCGAGATCGACGGGTCGCCCCTCGTCATCGAGACCCAGGTCCGCGGCCTGCCCAGGGCGCCCGAGGTCTCCGCGAAGATCGACCTGAAGGATCTCTCGCTCCCCGTCTACCTCTCCTACTTCCCGGCCGACGTACCGGTGAAGGTGGACTCCGGGAAGGTGAACGTCCAGGGCACGGCGAGCTACCGGATCACCCCGGAGAACGGGGGCGAGGTCGGCTGGGACGGAGCCCTCGTGGTCTCCGAGATCAGGCTCTCCGAGCACCAGGGCCCGCTGCGGGTGAACGTGGACGCCATCTCGGTCCGGTCCCGGGTCGCCATGGGCGAGAAGAGGGGGCTCCTCCTCGAGGACGGCGCGCTCGAGATCAAGAAGTTCACCGTCCCCTTCGGGAAGACCGACGGCATGACCCTCGGGCTCCTCTCGGTCACCGGGGCCCGCTTCTCCGAGAAGCAGAACCGGGTCGACGTGGAGAGCGTGCTCCTCTCCGACGGCGACATCCGCATCTCCCGGGACCGGCAGGGCGTGTTCTCCCCGATGCCGCTCCTCGAGCACCTGCAGGCGAAGCTCCCGAAGACCCGGGAGTCGGCGGGCAAGCCGATCGAGTACCGGGTGAAGAAGATCGAGGGCAAGGGGCTCGACCTCGCCTTCCAGGATGGAACGCGGAAGGAACTCCCCGCCTTCAGGCTCTCCGGCGCGAGCTTCCAGGCCAGCGACGTCACCGGACCCCTGGCCGGCCCCATCGCCTTCACCTTCGGGGCCCGGTTCGGGAAGGACGCGACGATCCAGGCCCGGGGCAAGGCCGTGCCCACGCCGCTCGCGGCCGATGCGGTCCTGGAGGTCCGGGGGCTCGCCCTCGCCGACGGCGCCGCCTACCTCCCCGACGGGCTCGGCATCACCATCGCCGACGGGCGGCTCGATCTCACGCTGGCCGTGGACGTCGCCACCCGGAACGACAAGCTCGGTGGAACGTACGGGGGCACGGCCGCCGTCCGGTCGCTGAAGCTCGTCGACGGCAAGCGGGCCAGGCTCGCCGCCTGGCGGGATCTCACGATCCATGGCGTCAAGGGAACGCTCGAGCCGATGACGCTCCGGGTGGAGAAGGTGAGCCTCGCCGGGCTCCGGGCCGACCTGGTGATGGACAAGGACGGGAACCTCAATCTTCCGGGGGGCACGGCGCCGGCCGCGGGCCAGGCAGCGCAGCCGGCCCCGAAGAAGCCGTCCTCGAAGGTGCAGCCGGACACCGGGTTCGAGAAGATCCAGGTGGACGAGGTCGTGGTGAGCGACGGTGGGATCGACTTCACCGACAGGGGAGTACCCGGGGAGTTCCACGCCAGCATCAAGGACATCTCCGTCCGCCTCACCGGCATCTCCTCGGAGCCGGGCAAGGCCGCCGACATCCGCGCGCGGATGGTCCTCCCGAAGGGAGCCCCGCTCACCATCACGGGCAAGGCCGCGCTCCTCAAGAAGCCGATGGTCGCCGACCTGGACCTCGTCCTCGAGAAGCTCGACCTCTCCACCGCCACGCCGTACTCGGGTACCTACCTTGGCCTGGAGATCGATCGAGGGGATCTCACGGTGAAGTCCCACGCCCGGATCGAGAACGGGAAGCTGGCTGCCGAGGACCGGATCCGCGTCGACCAGCTCGAGTTCGGGAAGTCGGTGAAGAGCGACAAGGCCACCATCCTCCCGGTCCAGCTCATCATCGACATCCTGCGCGACAAGAACGGGGACATCGTCCTCGATCTCCCTCTTTCGGCGAAGACCGACGACGACAACCTGGTGGGGACCCTCGTCCTGCAGGCCGCCGGCGAGGTGGTCTTCCCGCCCGGCTCCCCGGTGCGGAGCATCACCTTCGCCGGGTGCTCCGCCGGGCTCGACGACGACGCGCAGGGTCGCCTTCGCAAGCTCGCCGGCGCCCTCCAGGATCGCCCGGCGATGCGGGTCGTCGCCCACGGGTTCGTGGATCGGGACTCCGACGGGAAGGCGTGCCAGGCGCTGCCGCCCCCCGCCGTCGCGGTCGACGCCGACACGCGCATGCGCCAGCTCGCCCAGGCGCGGGCCGTCGCGGTGCGCGACTTCCTCGTCCAGCAGGGGGCGGTGGAAGCGGCTCGGGTCTCGGCCACCACCGGCGACGTCTACGCGCCGCCCCGGCAGAAGGGCGATCGCCAGGCCCGGGTCGATTTCTCCCGGGCCACCGACTGAGGGGCGTCCGGCCGGATTCCCGGGCGCCGGCCCCTGGCCGGGCATAGACGATCCTTGCCTTGTCCAGACCCGACCCCCGCGCGGCCTCGAGCCCCTGGTACGCCCGATGGGCGGTGTCGCTGCTCAACGACCCCCGCGACGTGGTCATGGTCGCCCTCATGATGCAGTGCGCGGCCCTCGCCGTCGCCGGTGTGGGGCTCTTCTTCGCCGGATCGTGGTTCTGGTGGCTCGTTCCCTTCTACGGGGTGGCGCTCTTCGCGGGGCTCGTCGACCGCTTCACGCTGATGCTCCACTGCACCTCGCACCGGCAACTCTTCAAGCCCGGGTACGCCTGGGCCAACCACATCATCCCCCGGGTGCTCGCCCCGTTCCTGGGGCAGACGCCCGAGACCTACTTCGCGCACCACATGGGCATGCACCACGTGGAGGAGAACCTCCCCGAGGACCTGAGCTCCACCATGCGCTTCCGGCGCGACCGGCTGGGCGACTGGCTCCAGTACTGGGGCCGCTTCATGACCGTGGGGGTCCTCGACCTGACCCGTTACTTCTCCCGCCACGGGAAGCTCAAGCTCCAGCGGCGCGTCCTGGTCGGGGAGGGCATCTACTGGACGTCGATGGTCGTGCTGTTCTTCGTGAACCCGGCCGCCACCTTCGTGGTCTTCCTGCTGCCGCTCCTCGTCATGCGGACGATGATGATGGCGGGCAACTGGGCCCAGCACGCCTTCCTCTGTCCGGATGAGCCGGGGAACCCGCTCCGGGCCAGCATCACCTGCGTGGGAACCCGCTACAACCGGCGCTGCTTCAACGACGGGTACCACGCCGTCCACCACGTGGTCCCCCGCTGCCACTGGACCGAGCACCCGGCCGAGTTCGAGCGCAACATCGCCGAGTACGTCCGGAACGACGCCGTGGTCCTCGAGGGGGTCGACTTCTTCCAGGTCTGGTTCCTGCTCATGACCGGGAACTGGCCGCGGCTGGCCCGGGCCTTCGTGCGCCTCCCCGGCGCCCCGGCGCGGACCGACGCGGAGGTCGTGGCGTTCCTGAAGACCCGCGTCGTCCCGTTCGCGGCGGCGCTCCCCGGGCCGCGCCCCGCCTGATATCCTCGCTGCGTGACGATCGAGACGCTCCAGGAGCGCGAGCGGCGCTACCGGTTGCTCGCCGAGAACGTGAGCGACGTGATCTGGACCTTCGACCTCCAGGCCATGCGGCTCACCTGGGTGAGCCCATCCGTCCTGGGGTTGCGCGGCATGACGCCCGAGGAGGCCATGGCCGAGCCCCTCGAGGCCAGCGTGTCGCCGGAGTCGCTGGCGCGTGTCCTGGAGGCGCTCGCCGGGACAATGGCGGGGACCCGGCCGGATCGCAACGACGGCATCATCGATCAGCCCCACAAGGACGGATCGCTCCGGCACGTGGAGATCACCACCACGGTGGTTCGGGACGCCTCCGGGACGCCGGTGGAGGTGGTGGGCGTGTCGCGGGACGCGACCGGGCGGGTCGAGTTCGAGCGCCGGCTGGCCGCGAACGAGAACCTCCTCCGCGCCATCGCCGACTCGAGTCCGGACGCCATCTTCGCGAAGGACCTGGCCGGCCGGTGGACCTTCGCCAACACGGCGGTCCTCCGCATGATGGGAAAGCCCGCCGACCAGGTCATCGGGAGGACGGACGTCGAGATCCAGCCCGACCCCCGGGCCGCCGGGCAGCTCATGGCAAACGACCGGCTCGTTCTCGAGCGCGAGGGGCCGATCTCCTTCGCCGAGACGGTCGTGACCGCGGACGGCGTCCGGAGCTTCCTCACCGCGAAGGCGCCCCTCCGGGACCCGGAAGGGAAGGTCGTCGGCGTCGTCGGGACCGCCAAGGACGTCACCGATCTGGAGCGGAGCGCCGCGGAGTTGCGCCGGAGCCAGCAGCGGCTCGCGATGGTCGTGGAGGGGAGCGCCGACGGCTTCTGGGACATCGACGTCGCTCCCCGGCGCGTCTTCCTGAGCGAGCGCTACCGGCAGATCGTCGGGTGGCCCGGCATGGAGGGCGAGGTCGGACTGGACGAACTGGTGGCGCTCATCGAGCCGGCCGACCGGCCCCTCATCCTGAGGGACATGGCGGCGATGCGGTCCGGCGCACAGACCGCGTTCTCCTGGGAGTACAGGGTCCGGACCGCCGGGGGAGAGCTCCGCTGGGTCCAGGCCCGGGGGAAGGTCGTCGAGCGCGGCCCCACGGGACTTCCCCTCCGGATCGCCGG
>JBAXVO010000006.1:0-38659 GCA_037129355.1 Deltaproteobacteria bacterium
AAGAGCACCCCCAAGGAGAAGTCGCCCAAGGAGAGCACCCCCAAGGACAATCCGCCGAAGGGACAGCCCGAGAAGAAGAGCACCATGTCGGGCGAGGGCGCGGGCGGTTCGGGGACCGGGGGTGCTCGCTCCTCGGGTTCCGGCGTGGGGGGGCTCGTCCAGCCCGGGCAGCAGGGGACGGCGCCGGCGAAGCAGGTGGGGGCGGGCCGGACGCCGGGTGCGGCCGGTCAGCCGGGCAGCGCCATGAGCCCGGGCGGCGCGGCCGCTCCGGGTCCCGACCCGGGGAAGATCGTCTCCCCGGGAACGCCCAGGCCCTGATCGCCATCCCCCTCCTCGAGACCTGGAGGGAGCCTCATCCGGGGGGGCTCGCCGCGGTTCTTCCTCGCGGCGGGGCCCCTCGCCGTTATGCTCCCCGCACTTCATGGAAGAGGTCCACGGAAACACCCTCGGGCTGAAGCAGAGCCAGCTCCACGCGCTCCGCCGCACCTACCGCCGCCGCGTCGACGCCGGGGAGGTGATCTCGCCCGAGCTGGCGCGCCACCTCACCGAGATCTCCCGGGAGACCAACCGGCAGGTCGGCGTGCTGCTCGATCGCAAGGGGGACGTGCAGTGGGTGGTGGTCGGCGACGCCGGCAAGCTCACCCTCCCCGACGTGGGGCGCGCCCGAGCCGGCAGCCACCGCCTGCGCGGCCTCCGGCTGGTGCACACCCACCTGCGCGGGGAGCCGCTCACCCGCGACGACCACACCGACCTGGCGCTGCTCCGGCTCGACTCGGTCACCGCCCTCGAGGTCCGGGAGGACGGCCTTCCCGGCAAGGTCCACCTGGCCCACCTGCTGCCGGAGAACTCCCAGGGCGCGCTCTGGAAGGACGAGATCTCCGCCTCGGTGCACGACCTCGACTACGACGCGGTGGAGGGGCCGCTGGCGCTGGAGGAGGAGTTCGCCCGGGCCTCGGCGCTCCGCCGGACCGGAGGGCGCGAGCGGGCCATCCTGGTCGGCGTGGGGGGCAAGGGGAAGACCCGCGCCGACGCCGAGTCGTCGCTCGCCGAGCTCCGCGAGCTGGCGCGCACCGCCGGCGTCGAGGTCATCGACGCGTCGGTGCAGATGCGGCGCGATCCCGACCCCCGCACCCTCATCGGGAAGGGCAAGCTCGAGGACATCCTGCTGCGCTCCATGCAGCTCATGGCCGATCTCATCATCTTCGACGCCGACCTCTCGCCGTCGCAGGCCATCCACATCGCCGACGCCACGGCGCTCAAGATCCTCGACCGGACCCAGCTCATCCTCGACATCTTCGCGCAGCGGGCCCAGTCGGCCGACGGCAAGCTGCAGGTGGAGCTGGCCCAGCTCGAGTACCTCTACCCGCGCCTGGTCGGGCGCGACGACTCGCTGTCGCGCCTCGCCGGCGGCATCGGTGGCCGCGGCCCGGGCGAGACCAAGCTCGAGATCGACCGGCGGCGCGTGCGCGACCGCATCACCCAGCTGAAGCGGCGCACCGAGGCCCTCTCCACCGACCGGCAGGTCCGGCGCAAGCGGCGCAACGAGCGCGGGCTGCCGGTGATCTCCATCGTCGGCTACACCAACGCGGGCAAGTCCACGCTGCTCAACGCGCTCACCGACTCGAAGGTGCTCGCCGAGGACGTGCTCTTCGCCACCCTCGACCCGACCAGCCGGCGGCTCCGCTTCCCGCGCGACCGCGAGGTGATCATCACCGACACGGTCGGGTTCATCCGCGATCTCCCCGAGGACCTGATCGCCGCCTTCCGGGCCACGCTCGAGGAGCTCGACGACGCCGACCTCCTGCTCCACGTCGCCGACGCGGCCGATCCGAACCTCGACGCCCACGTGGCCGCGGTCGAGAAGATCCTGGGAACCCTCGGGCTCCTGGAGACCCCGCGGCTCCTCGTCCTGAACAAGGTCGACCGGTTGCCGGCCGGCGAGGGGGAGGCCATCGCCTCCGCGCGCGGGGGCGTCGCCATCTCGGCCTCCACCCGTGCCGGCCTCCCGGAGCTGCTCCACGGCTGCGACCGGATCCTCTGGAGGGACGGCCGCGTCCCGCTGTCCGACGTGTCCCGCAGCGCCGACGAGAGCGCGCCCGAGCCGGCGCGGATGCTCCCCTCGACGCGGTTGCTCCGGCAGGAGACCTGAGCCGATGGCGCGCCCCCTCGCGATCCTGGCCTCGATGGCCCTGCTGGCGGTGGCGTGCAACCGCGGCGCACCGGGGGGCCCCCCGCCGGCCAGCTCCCGGGCGCCGGCCGCCTTCGACTGGGACCGTCCGGTCGCGGCCCTGCAGCTGCGCGCCGACGACGTCTCCGCCCGGCTCGGGTCGTTCGCGTGGGAGGGCACCGCCTCGTGGTCGGCCGCGCGCGGCGACCGCAAGCTCGACGTGACGGAGCAGCACGCCGTCCGGCAGCTCGCCACCGGGGACTTCTCGGCCGAGGGCACCGTCGACCCCGGGCGCGGGCCGGGTTCGGAGAGCGGGAAGCGGGTGATCTGGGCGAAGGGGATGAGCTACGCCCGTTCGCTCTACCCGGCCTCGGGGGAGTGGCGCGAGCGCCCCACCGACCACGGCCGCGGCGCGCGCCGCTTCCGGGACGAGAGCTTCCTCCTCGCCGGCGAGCTGGCCGGCCTGCTCGGCCCGGCGCTCGTCGCCGCGCCGGCCGGCACCACCACCGTGCTGGGGCGGCCGGCCCGCCGCTTCTCCCTCTCGCTCGACCGCGCGCGCTTCACACCCGGTCCGTCGCGCCTCTCCGAGGAGCCGCCCCCCGGCGGACCCGACGCCGCCACGAGGACACGGCTCGCCCTGTTCGACGGCCGGGAGCCCATCGACGCCTCCGGCGAGATGCTCCTCGACGCCGCGACCGGCGCCCCGCTCTCCGTTCGCGTCTCCACCCTGCTGGGCGTGAAGGGCGACCCGGAGGCCCGGGTCCGGGTCGACGTGGAGGGACGCGTCACCGCGCTGGGAGGCGATGTGGCGCCGGTGGAGCCGCCGCGCAAGGCGCTGCCCGACGAGCGCAAGCCGAAGGGGGTGGCCCGGGCCCTCGAGCAGGCGGGCCTCCGGAAGAAGAAGGGCGCCGAGGGCGCCCCGGCGGGCGACGCCGCGACCGGCGACGGGGACGACGAGGCCGGAGACGACGGAGAGTAGGCCGGAGGCGATACCGGGGGAGAGCCCCCACGTGGACCGAGGGGTCCGCGCGCACGAAAAATGGACAGGCCCCGGGAGGTGCCTAGGATTTCCGTCATGACGAAGAGGAAGACCGCAGGCACCACCGTCACCGAAGCCTCCGCCCATGCCGTGCTCCGCCGCCGCGGCGCCACGAAGCTCGCCGCGGTCGAGGAGCGCGTGATGCGCATGCGGCTCGGCGCCGCCCTCCCCCGCCGTGGCGAGATCGAGTGGATGGGCACCGAGAGCGAGGAGCTCGCCATCGAGCTCAAGGCCCTCGAGATCGAGACCTACCTGAAGCTCCGCGCCCACCAGGCCCGCCAGGCCCGCCGCGCGACGTCCGCGGCCTCCTCCTCGACGTCCGCTGCCAAGGACAAGATCGTCCGGGCGCTCCGGCGCCGCGGCCCGACTCGCTAGTCGTTCCCCCCTCCGAGCAGGGACACCAGGGCCTCCGCCGCGCGAGCGAGCGGGGGCCTCTCCGCTTCAGGGCCGGCGCTGCCCGCGGCGAGCCGCCCGGCCAGCGCCTCGCCGGTCCGGGGGTTGCGCCAGTAGTCCTCGTCGAACCGCTCCCGCAGGTCGTGCCGGATGGCCACCGCCCAGGCCGCACCGGCGAGCGTGCTCCGCAGCGCGCCGGCGTCGTCGTCCCGGCTGGCCAGGCCGTCGGGCCAGTCGGCCAGCGCGGCACGGGAGAGGGCCTCCCGGTGGGCCTCCCGCCAGGCCCGCCCGCCCGTGCCCCGCTCCACCTCCGTCGCCACCCGCAGCGCCGCGGCCCGGACCCGGAGCCGGAAGAGGAGGCGCAGCGCCAGCCGGCGGGCGACGTCACGCACATCCTTCCGGTCGACCTCGATCGCCGCGGACAGGAAGCGGGGCTCGAGGAGGAGCCCGGAACCGAGCGCGCCGACGGTGGCCGGGAGCGCCGGGTCCCGCGTGGAGGGGCGCGAGGTGGCGGCCACGGCGGATCGGCCGGCGGCGTCCGGCAGGTCGAGCCAGTCGGTGAGCCCACCCTGTCTGCGCAGCGAGAGCCTCCCCTCGAAGGCGTGCGCGCCCGGCCACTTCGCCGCGCGGGCCCCCCCGTCGAGCCGGACGCGCCGGATGTCGATCCCGAGCCCGTCGAAACCGTCGAGCACCACCTGGGAGAGGGTCGCTGGCCGGAAGCGCCCGTCCTGGTCCCGGAAGGCGAGCAGGTGGAGGAGTTCGGCCCGGTCGAGGGCCCCCTGGGGCGGGAGCGTGAGCCCCTCCCGGCCGGCGAACCAGGCGAGGAGATCCCGGTAGGCCGCGTCGGAGACGGCGAGCACCTCGTCGGCCTGGACCACGTCGTCCCAGGCCGGCACGAGGCCGAGCGAGGCGCGGGCGGCGGCACGGGACTCGGCGGCGGCCTCGCGGGGAGCGGACGAGCCGTTCGCGCCCTCGGCGACGGCGCGTCCGAGCGCCGCGCGGCGGTTGCGGTCCCGGTCGTGGAGGAGCGCGAGGGCCGCCTCGGAGGGTCCGACCGGTCCGTCGGGGCCGTTGCCGACTGCGGCGGCGTCGGCCGCGCGCCAGGCCTCCTCCGAGCCGACGGCGGCCCGCTCGGCGACGAGGCCGGCCACGCGCGCCGCGAGCTCCCGCTCCCCCTCGTCCCGGAGCATGGCCACCGTGTCCCGGTGGGCGGCCAGCGGGTGGGCCTCGAAGGCGGCCGAGAGCTCCGGGCGGGCCGTGATGCCCGCCACGTGCCGGAAGCGCTCCTCGGAGAGCCCCCGGCAGAGCGCGTCGACCTCCTCGCGAACCTGCTCGACCTCCCCGGAATCCATGCGGCGCCCTCCTTCAGCGCGACGGCGCGGCGCGGACGGGTGCCCCGGCGTACTGGTCGATCACGTCGTCGAGCGCACTGCGGCAGGCCGAGCAGAACGGCACGTCGTCGCGCGAGAACATGATGCAGTCCACCTCGGAGCGGTAGGCCCCCTTCGCCTCGTAGTTGGCCCCCTCGAAGGCCCCGACCTTCTTCGCGTAGGGCTCGGCGGAGAGCTTCTCGGACTCGACCTTCTTCTGCTCCAGGAAGAGCGCGTCCATCTCGGCCTCCGGGCCGTTCCGCTTGCGGATGGCCTTGCGCTTCTCCTGGAAGCCCTTGGCCCGCTTCTCGTAGTCGGCCTGGTCCCACGGGGTCGGGACGGGCGTGCCCGGCGTCACCGCCCACTTCGGCCGCGCCGGGTCGGGCAGGATGGTGACGTTGCGCTCCCAGGGCTCGATCCGCTCCCCCGGGAGGTAGGCCACGTCGGAGGTGAAGTACTCGTCGGCCAGCCCGGCGATGTGGTGTCCGAGCTCGTGGACGAAGACGTAGGGCGCCCAGAGGCTGCCTGCGGCGACCGTGGCGTAGAGCCCCTGGATCCCGCCGCCGCCGTAGGTGTCGGCGTTGACCAGGATGGCCACGAAGTCGTACGGGGCCTGCGAGGCCACCTCCCGGAAGCGCCGGTTGTCGAGGGCCAGCACGTAGCGCTCCGATCCGAAGGCGTCGTAGGCGGCCCCCACCGGGCTGTTCCTGTGGACGCCGGTCGAGGGGCGGGACACGCCGCTCTCCCGGGCCGGGGGGCAGAGGGCGCGGACGTTGAGATCGCCGCGGCGGGAGCGGAAGGGCTCGACCGCGAGCAGCGCGTCGGTGGCCTTGCGGGCCTGGGCCTCGAAGATCTTGCACTCACCCGCGGTGTATCCGTCGCCCAGGATGAGGAGGTCGAGCTTCCGCTCCGGGGGGCCGCTCTTCAGGATCTCGATCACCGGGCCGGCCGGGGCGGGCGCCGAGGTGTCGACGTACATGTCCTTCGGGTCCACCGTGAGCGTCCAGATCTCCCGGAAGGCCTGCCGCTTGTCGCGCTTGCGGACCACGAGCTGGACCGGCCGGTCGGGGGCCGGGAAGCGAAACGACTCGTGGAAGGTCCGGTTGACCTCCTTCGCCTCGGCGGTGGTCTCCCACTCCCCGAAGACGCTGGCGTAGCCGCGGGAGTAGAGGAGCCGGTTGCTGGCCAGGTCGCGGACCTCGAAGAGGTACTTGCCCAGGTTGAGGTCGTCGACGGGCCGATCCGGGTTCCCCGGGAATGGGAGCGGCTCGAGCACCAGGCGGTCGAGGGCGAAGCGCTCCTCGGTGGCGTTGCCGGTGTGGAAGGCGTCGACCCGGAACGTCCGCGGGGTTGAACCCGCGGCGAGGGCCAGGGCGAGGAGGAGGGGGGCGTGCATGGGAAGCGGATACTACGACGACGGGCCCCCTCCGACCGAGACCCTTGACACCTCCGCGGGCAGGATTAGTTTCCCGGCGTCATGCCGATCTACGAATACGACTGCCCGAAGTGCGGACGCTTCGACGCCCTCCAGCGGATGTCGGCGCCCCCGCTTCGCCGACACGACACCTGCGGCTCGCCCGTGAAGAAGGTGATGAGCGCCGGCTCCTTCGCCCTGAAGGGCTCCGGCTTCCACGCCACCGACTACAAGGCCCGGCCCGCCGCCTGCAGCGCGCCGAAGGGCGCCGGCTGCGCCGGCTGTCCCTCGGCCGAGGCCTGATGAAGCGCCTCGCACTCGCCGCCGGCCCCTCGGACGACGGCGAGCGCATCGATCGCTTCATCGCGGCCCGGGGCGGCATCTCGCGCGGGGAGGCCCGCCGGGTGCTGGAGCGCGGCGGGGTCTTCCTCGACGGGAAGCGCTGCAAGGTCTCCGGAAAGCTCCTCCACAGCGGGCAGAAGGTCACGGTGAACCTGGAGGAGGCCGGCCGCGGCGCCGACGCGCCCCCCCCCCTCGACCGCTCCCGCCTGATCTTCGCCGACGCCGACGTGGCGGTGGTGGACAAGCCCGCCGGCGTCCCGGCCCAGCCCACCCTCACCTCCGACCGCGGCCACCTGCCCGAGCTGGTCGCGGCGCTGCTCGGCTCCCCGGCGCGCCTCGTCCACCGGCTCGACCGGGAGACGAGCGGCGTCACCATCCTCGCCCGCACCGCCGACGCCGAGCGGGCCCTCGCCGCCGCCTTCCGCGACGGGACGGCCGAGAAGACCTACCTGGCGCTCTGCGCCCGGGCGCCCACCCCGGCCGAGGGGCGCATCGACGCGCCGCTCGGGAAGGACCCGCTCCGGCCCGGGCGGAGGGCGGTCTCCCCCGGCGGCGACCCCGCCGCCACCCGCTACCGGACCCTCGCCGTGGGGCCGGGCGGCACGGCGCTCGTGGAGGCCTTCCCGGAGACCGGACGCACCCACCAGATCCGGGTCCACCTCGCCGCGCTGGGTGCCCCGCTCCTCGGCGACGCCCGCTATGGCGGGCCCCGCATGGTCGGAGCGCTCCCGATCCCCCGGGTGATGCTCCACGCCCTGCGGCTCGTCATCGGCCACCCCGGCACGGGCGTCCGGACCCCCTTCGAAGCCCCCGTTCCGGCCGACCTGGCCGCGGTGCGGGACGCGCTCGTGGGGCCCGCCGCAACCTGACCGCCACCCGGCCCTCCCGGGTGGAATCCGGGCGGGAAACGTGCTTTCTTCCCGCCCCGTGGAGCGGCCCGTCGTCGCTCCGGAGGGAGTCCCAGGCGATGAGCGACACCACTTCCGGCGCGTCCGGATTCAAGCCCTACATCCCCGCCGAGACCGTCATCCCCGAGTTCACGGTGAAGGCGGTGGTGACCGGTGCGCTGTTCGGCATCCTCTTCGGCGCCTCCACCGTCTACCTGGCGCTCAAGGCCGGCCTCACCGTCTCGGCCTCGATCCCCATCGCGGTCATCGCCATCTCGCTCGGGCGCAAGCTCCTCAAGACCACCATCCTCGAGAACAACATCATCCAGACCGCCGGCTCGGCCGGCGAGTCGATCGCGGCGGGCGTGGTCTTCACCCTCCCCGGCTTCCTCTTCCTGTCGGTGGGCGTGGACGGCAAGTCGGTGGGGGCCGGCTACTTCAACTACGCGACCCTCTTCACCCTCTCGCTGGTGGGCGGCATCCTCGGCGTCCTCATGATGATCCCGCTCCGCCGCTCCCTCATCGTGAAGGAGCACGAGGAGCTCAAGTACCCGGAGGGCGCCGCCTGCGCGTCGGTGCTCATCGCCGGGGAGAAGGGCGGCGACTTCGCCAGGACCGCCTTCCAGGGCGTGGGCATCTCGGTCGCCTACGCCATCCTCCAGAAGGTCTTCCACGTCATCGCCGAGACCCCGGCCTGGGTCAGCTCCCGCACCAACAAGTGGCTGCCCAACGCCACGGTGAACGGGGAGATCACCCCCGAGTACATGGGGGTGGGCTACATCATCGGCCCGAAGATCGCCGGCGTGCTCGTGGCCGGCGGCGTCCTCGCCTGGCTCGGGCTCATCCCGCTGCTCGGGTTCCTCGTCCCCGGCGACATGGTCCATGCGCAGCTCGTCAAGGTGGGCAACAACCCGGCCGGCTTCGGCTGGGACCCCGTCACCCACACCTTCGGCAACACGGCGAACGCCATCTACCGGGCCTACGTGCGCCAGATCGGCGCCGGGGCGGTGGCCGCCGGCGGCTTCATCACGCTGGTGAAGACGATGCCCACCATCTACACGTCGCTGCGCGACTCGATCCGCTCGCTCTCCGACAAGACCGCCGCCCACGAGACCAAGCGCACCGAGCGCGACCTCTCCTTCGTCACCGTCATCGTCGGCAGCATCGGCCTCGTGGTGGTGCTGGTGGCGCTGCCCTTCATCCCGGGCAACACCATCCTGAACAAGGCGCTGGTGGCGCTGCTCGTCATCGTCTTTGGATTCATCTTCGTCACCGTCTCCTCCCGCATCGTCGGCCTCATCGGGTCCTCCTCCAACCCCATCTCGGGCATGACCATCGCCACGCTCATGGCCACCGCCATGGTCTTCGTGGGGCTGGGCTGGACCGGGACCGCCTACGAGCCGATGGCGCTCGTGGTGGGCGGAATGGTCTGCATCGCCGCCGCCAACGCCGGGGCCACCTCGCAGGACCTCAAGACCGGCTTCCTCATCGGCGCCACGCCGCGCGCGCAGCAGATGGCGCTCTTCGTGGGCGCCATCGCCTCCGCGGTGGTCATCGGCCTCACCGTGAAGGTCCTCGACACCCCGAGCGCCGACCAGCTCGCCAAGGGCATCAGCCACGCCATCGGCACCGAGAAGTTCCCCGCGCCGCAGGGGACCCTCATGGCCACCCTGATCAAGGGGCTTCTCTCCCAGAACCTCGACTGGGTCTACGTGCTCGTCGGCGTCTTCTTCTCCATCACCATGGAGCTGTGCGGGGTGAAGGCCCTCTCCTTCGCGGTGGGGCTCTACCTCCCCCTGTCCACCACGCTGCCCATCTTCGTGGGCGGGGTCGTGAAGGGGCTCGCCGACGTGGTCACCACGCGCCGGGGCGGCAAGGCCGAGGACTCGGAGCTGGGGGGCGGTTCCCTCATGGCCACCGGGCTCGTCGCCGGCGGCGCGCTGACCGGCGTGGTGGTGGCGCTCCTCCAGGTGAACGAGAACGTGGAGCGCTTCCTCTCGAGCAGGCTCGACATGGAGCCGGCCATCACCCGGGTGATCGGCCACGGCGGTTACACCCTCCTGGGCGTCCTCGCCTTCGCCGGGCTGGGGCTCCTGCTCTTCAGGACCGCAATGAAGTCGCAGGTGAAGATCGACTGATTCGCGGGTCACCGCCGGGCCGGTCACAAAGGACACCGAGGAGCCTCCTTTCCCCTGGAAAGGCGGCTCCCCACGACCGCGCACCGGACATTCTCCCGCCGTGACGTCGACCGGATCCTGCGCTCCCTCTGCCGCTGCGACGGCGTGAAGGACATGGCGGTGGTCGCCGCGCTGCTCGTCGTCGCCGCCTCGCTGGCCGTCCGGCTGGCGCTGCTCCGGTCGGCGGGAACGATCTTTTCCTGACCCGATCGGGACCTCCTCCCGCGAAATAGGGCGCCGCTCCATCCGTTTCTCCTCTGTTCGGACACGTCGACGTCGGATCCGGGGGAGGCGAGGCTGTGAACGCGGGCCAGGACGCCGTACCATCTGGAGGCTTGTCGGACGACCAGCCAAAGCCCGGGTCCATGTCCGCCCTGCTCGAGGAGCTGGCGGAGGCGCCCGAGCTCCGCCCCGGCACCGGCATCGGCCCAGGAAGCGTGATCGGCGAGCGCTTCGAGATCCTCCGGGAACTGGGGCGCGGCGGCTTCGGCGTGGTCTTCGAGGCGCGCGACCGGGAACTGGGCCGGCTCGTCGCCGTGAAGGTGGTCCGGGCCCGCCGCGGCGTCGACCCGGGGATGCTGCGCGCCGAGGCCGAGGCCGCAGCGGCCCTCCACCACCCCAACATCGTCACCGTCCACGACCTGGGCAGCGCCGGGGGCGAGGGCTGGCTCGTGCTCGAGCTGTTGCGGGGGGAGACGCTGGAGGAGCGGCTGCGCCGCGGCGCCCTCCCGTCGCCCGAGGCGCTCCGCGTCGGCACCGAGATCGCGCGCGGACTCGCCCACGCCCACCACGCCGGCGTCCTGCACCGCGACCTGAAGCCGTCCAACGTCTTCGTCTGCGACGACGGCTCGGTGAAGATCCTCGACTTCGGCCTCTCCCGCGTCTTCGGATCCGGCAGCGGTCCGGAGGGAGGCACGCCGGCCTACATGGCGCCCGAGCAGTGGCGCCGCGAGCCGGAGGACGAGCGGACCGACGTCTTCGCGCTCGGCGTGATGCTCCACGAGATGCTCACCGGCCACCGCCCCTTCGCGGTGGAATCGGGGCGCAGCACCGCGCTCGACGACGCCCCGCCTCCCGAGATCCCGGCCGGCGCGGCGCCCCGGAGCGTCCGCCAGCTCGTCCGGCGCTCCACCTCCCGCGACCCGAAGGACCGTCCGCGGGACGGGGCGGCGGTCCTCGAGGCGCTCCTCGACCAGCGGACCGCGCTCGACGCCGGGCGGACCCGGCGGCGGGTGGTCCTCGCGGGGGCGCTGGTGGGGCTCGTGGCCCTCCTCGCCCTCTTCGCCTCGCGCGCGCTCCGCGATCGCGACCTCGCCCCGGGGCAGCGGATCCCCGTCGCCGTCGCCGACTTCCAGAACGGCACCTCCGACCCCGAGCTGAACGGCCTGTCCGGGATGCTCACCACCTCGCTCGAGCAGTCGAAGCGGCTCACCGTGCTCACCCGGTCCCGCCTCGCCGACCTGATCCGCCAGATGGGGCGGGAGGTCCCGGAGCGCATCGACGAGACCCTGGCCCGCGAGGTGGGCAAGGTGGCCGGCGTGAAGGCCCTGCTCCTCGCCACCGTCCACCGCTTCGACGACCTCTACGCCATCGAGATGCGGGCCCTCGACCCGGCCACCGACCAGTACCTCTTCACCGTGAAGGAGGAGGGGCGGGGCAAGGCGAGCATCCCGGGGATGATCGACCGGCTCTCCGCCCAGACCCGGGAGCGGCTGCGGGAGCGCCCGGCCGACGTGGCGGGCGGACGCGGCGTCGCCGACGTCACCACCGCGAACCTGGCCGCCTACGAGCACTACTTCAAGGGCCGGCAGGCCATGGACCTCTACCGGCTCGACGTCGCGACCCAGGAGTTCGAGGCCGCGCTGAAGCTCGATCCCCAGTTCGCGCTGGCCCACTACCAGCGGGCGATCATCGACGCCTGGACGCCGGTCTGGACGAAGGCCAGCAGCACCGGCGACGAGGCCAGCCTGAAGACCATGCAGGTCCACCTGGAGGCCGCGATGCGCCTCTCCGACCGGCTCCCCGAGAAGGAGCGCCTCGCGCTGCTGGGCTGGAAGGCCACCGTCGAGAACCGGCGCGAGGAGGCGCTGCGGCTGCGGGATCAGGCCTTCGAGTCCTATCCCCAGGACAAGGAGGCCGCCTTCTGGGCCGGGGACGTGCGCTTCCACGAGGGCAAGCTCGACGTCTCGATGCCCTACTTCGAGCGGGCCCTCGAGCTCGACCCCAACTACGTGCTCTCCCTCGACCACCTGGCCCGCGGGTACGAGCTGCTCGGGAAGCCGGAGCGGGAGCTCGACGTCTCCCGCCGCTGGATCGAGGTGTCCCACTCCGCCGAGGCGCACCGGTTCGCGGGACGGGCCCTCCTCTCCCTCGACCGGCCGGACGAGGCGGCGCAGGAGTTCCGGAAGGCCTTCGAGATCGACGGGAAGTACTGGCCCTACCCGGGCATCGCCTTCCGGCTCATGGCCCAGGGGCGCGCGCGCGAGGCCGAGGCGCTGGCCCGCGAGGGGCTCGCCGCCGTCTCGAAGCGGGCCGCCGAGAGGAAGGACGCCGATGCGCCTTCCCAGCGGGCCACGTACCTCCGGCTCCTCGTCTCCACCCTGGGCCAGCAGGGGCGCTGGCGGGAGGCGCAGGCGGTCGTCGACGGGCTCGCCGAGGCCGGAGTGACGGAAGGCGACGTGGCCCAGATCCGGATCGGCTTCGGCAGCGCCACGCGCTCGCTCGATCAGGTCCTCGCGGCCGGGGCCGAGGCCGAGCGGGCGGGGCTCCTCAAGAGCGCGAAGCCCCTCCTCTCGGCGGCGGTCTCCGTCGCCTACCTGGGGAACCCGGCCGCCGCCGCGCTGCTCGCGGAGCGGGCCCGGGCCGCCCCGGACTGGTCCGACGTGGAGCCCGCCCAGGTGAGGCTCTACGACGCCTTCGTGGCCTGGCGGGCCGGAAAGCTCGACGACGCGGAGGCCGCCTTCCGGGCCCTCTCCGAGAGCCCGGTCCTTCCCCATCGCTACCGCGCCCTCCACCTCCTCGCCGAGGTGCAGTTCGCCCGGGGGAAGGATGCCGACGGCGCCGCCTCGCTCGAGAAGGCCCGGGCGATGCCCTGGTCACCCGCGATCGACGCACGCTCGTGGAACGACCAGGACTCCCTCTTCCTGCTCGCGAGCGCCTACGAGCGGCTCGGGGACCGGCCGAGGGCGCTCGACCGGATCGACGAGTTCCTCAAGAACTGGCCGCGCGCCGACGCCGACCTGCCCCGCCTCGCCGAGGCCCGGGCGATGAAGAAGCGGGTGTCGCCCAAGACCGCTCAGAGCCCGTGAGGGGCGCTCAGGCGACGCAGCGGTAGTCGCGGACCTCCTCGAACCCCTGGCGCGCCAGCTCCGCGCGGATGAGGTCGCGCGCCCCCGGCGCCCCCACCGCGACGAGGAGCGGCAGCCCGCGGGCCCGCCCGGCCTCCTCGAAGGAGACCACCGGCACGCCGAGCACCTTCCGGCCGATCTTCCTCTGGTCGACCTCGAGGAAGAGGGCCACCGAGACGCCGTGCGGGGCGAGCGCCCGGGCGAAGGCCCGGCCGGTCTCCCCGGCGCCCCAGAGGACCACCTCGCGCCGATCGGAGAGCGGCCCGGCGGCGAGCCAGGCCGCCTTGAGCGCCACGTGTCGGGGGAGCGCGTACCGGCCGTCGGTCCGGGTGAGCCGCTCCTCCGACTCGCGCCAGTCGAGCAGGACCTCCGGGACGTTTCCGAGCCGGTGGCCGGCGGCGGAGAGGCGCAGCCAGAGGTCGTAGTCCTCGGGGAAGTCGCCGTCGCGCCAGCCCCCGGCCTCCTCGAGCGCGGCGCGCCGGATGGTCGAGGCCGGGTGGACGAGCGGCGACTCGACGAGCAGGTCGCGGGTCACCAGCCCGGGCGTGACGAGCCCGTTCAGCCAGGCGGCGTAGCGGGCCATCCCGCCCGCCACCACCCTGCGCGGGAAGAGCCGCACGCGGGAACCCACCGCCGCGAGGAGCGGGTCGGCGTCGAGCGCCTCGAGTTGCCGCCGGAGACGCCGCGGGTGGGCCACGTCGTCGGCGTCCATCCGCGCCACCACCTCGGCGTCGCAGCGGGCGAGCCCCCGGTTCAGCGCGCCGGCGATCCCCTCCCCGCTCCCCTGCACCAGGACGATGCGCCGGTCGCGGGCGGCGAGCCCTGCCAGGATCGCGCCGGTGCCGTCCCTCGAACCGTCGTCCACGGCCACGAGCGAGAGGTCCCGGAAGTCCTGCCGGAGGATGGAGAGGACGGCCGCGCGCACGGTGCCCGCGGCATCGCGGGCCGGCAGCAGGACGGCCACCCTGGGCACGGGGCGCTACCCCTCGTAGTCGCCGCCGATGGGGGGCGGCGCGTCGTCGGCCTTCACGTCCTCCGGCGAGACCTCCACCGGTTCCGCGTCGGCGTCGTACTCGCCCAGGGCCGGGTCGGTCACCTGGCTGCAGAGCCAGACCGCCGCGTAGTAGTAGCCGGCCGGCCCGAGCCCGACGATCTGGCCCCGGGTGGCGGGGGCGATGAGGTCCTGCCGGCGCCACTCCTCGCGGGCGTGGACGTTCGAGACGTGGACCTCGATCACCGGGAAGGAGATCGACTTCAGGCAGTCGTGCAGCGCGTAGCTCGTGTGGGTGAAGGCGCCCGGGTTCACGATGAGCCCGCGGGCGTCCTTGCGGTGCTCCTGGATGAAGTCGATGAGGGCGCCCTCGTGGTTCGACTGGAAGGCCTTCACCTCGTGCCCGTAGGCCGCGCAGGCCTCCGAGACCATCCGCTCCACGTCCTGGAGCGTGGTGGAGCCGTAGACGGCCGGCTCCCGCTCTCCGAGCAGGTTCAGGTTCGGTCCGTTGACGAGCAGGATCATCCGGGTCTCCCGATCTCCCGCGCCGCCTCCCGGACCGCAGCCGGATCGGCGACGACGTCCCACTCTACCGCCCAGCCGCGGGCCCCGCGAATCGGCAGCACCCAGAGGAGCCCGGCGGCGGACCGCTTCTTGTCGTGGGCCGTGAGCAGTCGAGCCTTCCGCGCAGCGGAAGGCGAGACAGACACGGGGAGGCCCGCCTCCCGCAGCACCGCCTCGACCTTCTCCACCTCGGCATCCCCCACCCTCCCCATCACCCGCGCCAGCCGGAACGCGAACGCCATCCCGATGGCGACCGACTCCCCGTGGGTCCACCGCCGGAACCCTCCGGCCGCCTCCACGCCGTGGCCGAAGGTGTGCCCCAGGTTGAGGAGCTTCCGCTCGGCCTTCTCCCGCGGGTCCCGCTCGACCACCTCGAGCTTCACCCGGGCGCAGGCCGCCAGGGTCCGCTCGCCGGCGCGCCCGGCCCGCGCCTCGGCGGAGAGCCGGGGGAGCAGCTCCGGACGGAGCAGCCCGTACTTGAGCACCTCGCCGAGCCCGCTGCGGAACTCCCGCGGAGGCAGGGTGGCGAGGGCCGCCGGGTCGGAGAGCACGCCCACCGGGGGGTGGAAGGCCCCCACCGCGTTCTTGGCCAGCGGCAGGTTCACCGCGGTCTTCCCCCCCAGCGCCGCGTCGACCATCCCGAGCACGGTGGTGGGGACGGCGAGCCAGTCGATCCCCCGCATGAAGACCGCCGAGAGGAAGCCGGCGGCGTCGGTCACCGCCCCGCCCCCCAGCCCGACCACCAGGCTGCGCCGGGTGAGCCCGGCCCGCAGCAGGCGCGTGGCCGAGCGCTCCAGGACGGCGAGGGTCTTCCCCCGCTCCCCGTCGGGCAGGACCACCGTGGCGGCGAGGGGGGCCGCGGCCGCGAGGGACGCGGCGACGCGCGCGCCGAAGGGGGTGGCGAGCACGCGGGCGCAGGTGACGAGCGCGATCCGGTCGTGACCCTCGGTGAACCGCGCGATCCGCGGGGCGGCCGGGCCGACCACGACCGGGTAGGCGTGCCCCTGCTGCCGGGCCTCGAGCTCCGTGCTCACGGTGGGCCCTCCAGGATCCCGAGGAGGCGCCTGGCCACGGCGTCGGCCGAGGCTCCGCCGGCGGGGACGGTGAGGGAGGCGCGCCGGTAGAGGGGCAGCCGGGCGCGGAGCAGCCGGTCCCACTCCCGGACCAGCGGGCGTCCTCCCCCATCGCCCAGGCGGCGCGAGGCCTCGCCGGCGGAGACGTCGAGGAAGATCACGCGGCCGACGTGGAGCAGGTGCTCGGCGTTGCCGGGGTCGCAGAAGGCCCCGCCGCCCAGCGCCACCACGAGCGGCCCGGCCAGGCCGCGCACCACCTCCCGCTCCAGCGCACGGAAGGCCGCCTCCCCCCGCTCGGAGAAGAGGGCGGCCACCGGACGCCGGGTGCGCCGCTCCACCTCGACGTCGGTGTCGACGAACCGCCGTCCCAGGAGGCGCGCCAGCTCCCGGGCCACGGTCGACTTGCCCGACCCCATCATCCCGGCGAGCGAGACGGTCTCAGCGGGTCCGAGCGGCATAGGCCGTGACCGCCTTCTCGATGTCGACCACCGCATCCCCTCCGAACTTCTCCAGGAAGACGGCGGCGAGCTCCCAGCAGACCGCCGCCTCGCCCACCACCGAGGCGGCCGGCACGGCGCAGACGTCGCTGCGCTCGTAGCGCGCCATGGCCGGCTCGTGGGTATCGATGTCCACGGTGCCGAGCGGGGTGGTCATGGTGGGGATGGGCTTCATGAAGGCCCGCACGCAGACCGGCTCGCCGTTGGTCATCCCGCCCTCGATGCCGCCGGCCCGGTTGGTGGCGCGGTGGAAGCCCCGCTCGGCCGAGTGCTGGATGGCGTCGTGGAATCGGTCGCCGGGCAGGTCGACCCGGGTGCCCTCGCCGATCTCGACGGCGCGGATGGCGGGGATGGCGCAGAGCGCCCCGGCGAGCCGCCCGTCGAGCCGTCGGTCGGGGTGGGCGTAGGTGCCGAGCCCGGGCGGCAGCCCCGTGGCCCAGACCTCGAAGGCGCCCCCGATGGAGCCGCCGCGCGCCTTCTCCCGGTCGACGATGGCGCGCCACTGCGCGGCCAGCGCCGGGTCGGCGGTGCGGACGTCGGAGCCCTCGATGGCGGCCCGCTCCTCGGCGGTGGGCGGCCCGTCGCAGCGCACCGAGCGCTCGCCGATGGCGGTCACGCGGGAGGTCACCTCGATCCCGAACCGTCCGAGGAGCTGGCGGGCGAGCGCCCCCAGGGCCACCGTGGCCGCCGTGGAGCGGGCGCTGGCCCGCTCCAGGGCGTCGCGGGCGTCGTCGAACCCGTACTTCTGCACGCCGGGGAGGTCGGCGTGGCCGGGACGGGGGCGGGTGAAGCGTGGGCCGCCGCGCGCCGACGGGGACATGAGCTCCTTCCAGTTCTCGTGGTCCTTGTTCCAGACCACCAGCGCGATGGGGGTGCCGAGGGTCACGCCCCCGCGGATCCCGGAGAGGAACTCGGCGCGGTCGGTCTCGATCTGCATCCGGCCGCCCCGTCCGTAGCCCTTCTGGCGGCGGGCCAGCTCGGCGTCGACCCGGGCCAGGTCGAGGGAGAGCCCGGCCGGGAAGCCCTCGGCGATGGCGCAGAGCGCCGGGCCGTGGGATTCACCTGCAGTCAAATAGCGAATCGCCATGGTCACCGCCCCCCGTGCCGTTCGATGGCCTTGGCCATCACGTCCTCGGGCGCCGCGCGGCCGAGCCAGATCCGGAAGGCGAGCGCCCCCTGGCGCACCAGCACCTGCTCGCCGCTCACCAGCCGCGCCCCGCTGCCCCGCGCCGAGCGGGCGAAGGCCGTCTCGCCGTAGACGAAGTCGAGGGCCACCTGGCCGGTCTTCCAGGCCAGCGCCGGGAGCTCGCCGGCATGGCTGGGCAGCCCGACCGTGGTGGCGTTGACGATGACGTCGGCCTGGATGGACTCCGGCGCGACCGCCTCCCAGTCCACGGTCCGGATGGATCCCTCGGGCAGCTCCAGCGTCCGGGTCATGCCGCGGGCCAGCTCCTCGGCGGCCCCGGCGCGGCGCGCCGAGATCCGGACGTTCGCCCCCATGGCCACGAGCCCCCAGACGGCCGCGCGGGCGGCGCCCCCTGCGCCCAGGACGAGCGCGCGGGAACACGGGCCGATGCCGGCGTCGGTGAGCAGCCCCCGCACGGCGGGCGCGTCGGTGTTGAAGCCGGCCCAGCCGCGGGCGTGGCGGGCCAGCACGTTCACCGCCCCCACCTGCGCCGCGACGTCGTCGAGCGCGGCGCACAGGGGCACCACCGCCTCCTTGTGCGGGACGGTGACGTTCATCCCGCCGAGGCCGAGCGCCCGGGCCCCGCGGACGGCGGCCTCGAGCTCGTCGGGCGCCACCGGCAGCGCCACGTAGGCGCCGTCGAAGCCGATGGCCGCGAAGGCGGCGTTGTGCATGGCCGGGGAGAGGCTGTGTTCGACCGGCGAGCCGATGACGGCGAAGAGCGTGGTGCGCCCCGAGATCATGCGTCCTCCGAGAGGCGGTCGAGGATCGAGAAGAAGGTGGGGAAGCTGGTGTCGACGCAGGCCACGTCGTCGAGCACCACCTCGCCCCCGCCGGCGAGGAGCTGGGCGATGGCCATGCTCATGGCCACGCGGTGGTCCATGCGGGTGCGCACCTCCACCCCGCGGAGCGGCGTCGGCCCCTCGATGGCGCACCCGTCGTCGAAGAGCTCGATGCGGGCCCCGGCGGCGGCGAGCACCTCCCCCATCACGGCCAGCCGGTCCGACTCCTTCACCCGGAGCTCCCGGGCGTCCCGGATCAGGGTGCGCCCGCGCGCCTGGGTGGCGAGGACCATGAGGACCGGGAGCTCGTCGATGAGGCGAGGCACGAGCGCCCCCTCGATGGTGGTGGCCACGAGCGGGCCGCCCCGGACGGTGACGTCGGCACGCGGCTCGCCGGCGCTCTCCCGCTCGTTCGCCACCTCGACGCCGGCACCCATGGCCCGCAGCACGTCGAGGAGGCCGGTGCGCGTGGGGTTGGTGCCGAGCCCCCGCGCGGTGACCCGGGAGCCGGGGAGCGCGGCTGCGCCGCAGAGGAAGAAGGCCGCCGAGGAGATGTCGCCCGGCACGTCCACCTCGCCACCGGAGAGGCGCGACGGCCGGATCGAGACGCGGAGCCCGTCGACCGACAGGTCGGCCCCCATGCGCCGGAGCATCCGCTCGGTGTGGTCCCGGGACTGGGCCGGCTCCTCCACCACGGTCTCCCCGTCGGCGGAGAGGCCGGCGAGGAGGATGGCCGACTTCACCTGGGCGCTGGCCACGGCGAGCACGTGGCGGGTCCCGCGGAGCTTCTGCCCCCGGATGACGAGCGGCGGGAGCCGGTCGCCGTCGCGGGCCTCGAGCACCCCGCCCATGGCGCGGAGCGGCTCCACCACCCGCCGCACCGGGCGGCGCCGCAGCGAGGCGTCGCCGGTCAGCACCGAGAGGCCCGGCACCCCGGCCAGCACGCCGGCCAGCAGCCGCAGGCTCGTCCCCGAGTTGCCGCAGTCGATCACGTCGTCCGGCTCGGCGAGGACCGGGGGCGGCGTCACCACCACCTCGCTCCCCTCCTCCCGGACCCGGGCGCCCAGCCGCTCCACCGCCTTCCACGTGGAGTGGACGTCCTCGGCGCGCAGGAGGCCGCGCACCCGGGTCTCGCCCCGGGCCAGCGTCGCGAAGAGGAGGGATCGGTGGGAGACCGACTTGTCGCCGGGCACCTCGAAGTCGCCCCGGAGCGGACCCCGGCGCCGGCAGGTCACGGGCCCCTTCAAAAGAGCGCTCCCCGGGCCGCGCGGGCCTCCTCGAGGACCTGGCGGGCCGCGTCCGGCGAGGCGGCGATGGCGGCCAGGATGCGGGACAGGTGGCGCTCGAGCAGGCGCGCCGCCTCGGGGACGTGGGCGTTGCGCCGCGCCACCTCCCCCTGGATGTCGAAGGCGAAGCCGGCCAGGCGGGTCATGTCGTTCATGCCCGGCCCGGCCAGCGCGGCGGCGAGCGGCCCGGCCTCCTGGGCGGCGAGCGAGAGGGCGCCGGCGAGCAGGTAGGGCAGGTGGGACACCAGCGCCACCGCGGCGTCGTGCTCGGCGGCGGTGCAGGGGGCGACGCGGGCGCCGAGCGCCTCGTGGAGGGCCGACACCCGGGCCACCGCCCCCGCGGGGGCACCGTCCACGCAGACCGCCACCGTGCCGCCGTTCCACCGGTCGGGCTTCGCCCCCTCGTAGCCGCCCCGTCCGCCGAACATGGGGTGGCCGCCCACGAAGGGGACGCGCGGATCCCCCTCCCGGCGAGCGACCTCCACCACCCGCTCCTTGGCGCCGCCCACGTCGGTGAGCACCGCTCCGTCGGGCATGGCGCGGGACACCGGCCCGACCAGCTCCTCGATGACCGCCACGGGCGTGCAGAGCACGACGAGCTCCCGGTCCCGGAGCCAGGCCCCGGGCCCCTCGTGCACCGCGTCGACGACCCCGTCGGCGACGGCCCGCTCCCGCACGTCGGCGCGCGCCTCGGCGGCGGCGACGTGGATGGACGGGTCGGCGGCCTTGAGCCCCCGGGCGAGGCTTCCGCCCATGAGGCCGAGGCCGACGATGCCCACCCGGCGGGGCAGCCTGGCATCCGTCGCCATGGCTCACTTCCCGCCGGTCCTCGGCGGGGCCTCCGGATCGGCGAGGTCGGGCCGGAGCGCCCGGGCCCCGCGCAGGTAGACGTGGCGCACCGGCCGGTCGAGCGACTCGATGTGGAGGAGCACCCGGATGATCCGGGGGAGCGACCCGGGGACCGGGATCTCCCGCGAGCAGATCATGGGCACCTGGTGCCAGCCGTTCCGGACCCGGGCGGCCCGGGCCGGAAAGTCGGCGTCGAGGTCGTGGGTCACGGTGAAGATGGCCCAGCCGATGTCCTCCGGGCGGATGGCGTTCCGCTCGCAGAGCGCCGCGCAGAGCTCCGCCACGGCCTCTTCCATGGCCGGGACGGTGTTCTCCTCGATCTGGGTCGCGCCTCGGATGCCGCGCATCGACCGGAGAGCTTACTTCCAGACCCGCCGGTCGTCGATTCGCTTCGCCCCGGGGGGGATGGTGCCGGCCGGAGCGGCCCGGAGGTCGCCCTTCACCTTCACCTCCTCGCGCAGCGCCTCGGCGAGGCGCGAGACCAGGGCGCCGCCCTCGTCGGGGATGGAGAGCTCCACCAGGTACTCGAGCCGGTCGAGGTGGTTCTCCCGCGTCACCACGGCCTGCCAGGCGGTCACCTCGGCGAAGCGCTTCACGATCCCGTCGATCTGGCCGGCGCGGACGAACATCCCCCTCACCTTGACGCCGTCGCCGACCCGGCCGAGCAGGCCCAGCAGCTTGGGGGTGGTGCGGCCGCAGGCGCAGCGCTCCTCGGGGCCGAGCGAGGAGAGGTCGCCGGTGCCGAAGCGGAGCAGCGGGTAGGCCACGTCGAAGAGCGTGCCCACCACCTCGCCGGGCTGGCCGGGCTCCGCCGGCTTGCCGGTCTCGATGTCGAGCACCTCCACGATGACCTCGGGGTGGACGTGCCAGCCCCCCTTCTCCGGGCACTCGTAGGCGAGGCAGCCCAGGTCGGCGGTGCCGTAACCCTGCAGGACCCGCACGCCGAACCCCTCCTGGAGCTCGGTGCGCAGCGTCTCGGGGAGCATCTCGGCGATGACCCAGGCGGTCTCGAAGGCGAGCGGCGTCCCGAGCTCGCGGGCCTTGGTGAGGAGCGCGTGCAGGAAGCTGGGGAGGCCGAGGTAGGCGGTGGCCCTCACGTGGGCCGCCACCTTCACCTGAAGCTCGGTCTGCCCCACCCCGGCGGGGATCACCGCGCAGCCCAGGGCCCGGGCGCCGGCGTCGAGCATGAAGCCGAGCGGGGTGAGGTGGTAGGAGGCCGAGTTGTGGGCCACGTCGCCGGCCCGGAAGCCGGCGGCGGCCAGCGCGTGGCGGAACCGCCAGAAGTCCTCGTGGGCGCCCTGCGGGTCGTAGATGGGCCCCGCGGACATGAAGATCCGGGCCAGCTGCCCGGGCTCGACCGCGGTGAGCCCGCCGAAGGGCGGTTCCTCGGCCTGGGCGGCCAGGATGGAGTCCTTGCGCGTGACCGGGATGCGCAGGAGGTCGTCGAGGCCGTGGACGCTCGCCGGGTCGATGCCGGCGGCGGTGAGCGTGCGGCGGGCCCGCGGCGCCCGCGCGAAGGCGTGGGCCACGGTGCGCCGGAGCCGCTCGCCCAGCTGCGCGCGCCGGGCCTCCGGGGAGAGGGACTCGGTGGACGGATCGAAGACGAGGGATGGGCGGAGGGGCATGGGGACTTTCCGTGGGTGTTGCGGCTCCGTGAGCCCGCTCTTGCGCCGGCTGAAGCCGGCGCTGCTGGGAAGGCCTTGCTAGGAGAGCCACCTCTTCCGGCGCTTGTAGAACTTGAGGTTCTTGTAGCTCTTCTTCCCGCCCTCGCCGCCGCCGCCCAGGTAGAACTCCTTCACGTCCTCGTTGGAGCGGAGCTTGTCGGGATCGCCGTCGAGCACCACCCGGCCGTTCTCCATGATGTAGCCGTAGTCGGCGATGGAGAGGGCCAGGTTGGCGTTCTGCTCGACGAGCAGGATGGTGGTCTTCCGCTCCTCGTTGATGCGCTTGATGATCCGGAAGATCTCGGCGACGAGCAGCGGGGCCAGGCCCAGCGACGGCTCGTCGAGCATCATGAGCTTGGGTCGCGCCATGAGGGCGCGGCTGATGGCGAGCATCTGCTGCTCCCCGCCGGAGAGGTAGCCGGCCAGCTTCTTCCGCCGCTCCCGGAGGCGCGGGAAGAACTCGTAGCAGGCCTCCTTGTCGGCGCGGAGGCCGGCCCGGTCGTTCCGGGTGTAGCCCCCCATGTCGATGTTCTCCTCGACGGTGAGGTCCTCGAAGACCCGCCGCCCCTCCATGACCTGGAAGATGCCGCGGCGGACCACCGACTCGGGCGGCAGCTCGTGCACCGGCTGCCCCTCGAAGAAGATGCCGCCGTCGGTGACCTCCCCCTCCTCGCTGCGGAGCAGCCCGGAGATGGCCTTCAGCGTGGTCGACTTGCCAGCGCCGTTCGAGCCGAGAAGCGCGACGATCTTTCCCTCGGGCACCTGGAGGGAGAGCCCCTTCAGGACCAGGATCACGTCGTCGTAGATGACCTCGACGTTCTTCAGCTCGAGCATCCGTTACCCCGGCGGGTGGGACCCGAAGGCCCCACCCGCAATGTTCACTCTAAGTGTACCGCCTACAGGCCGAACCACTCCTTGGTGCGCGGCATGATGTAGTCGCCGATCTTGACGAGCTTGCCGCCCTGGATCTGGTAGATGCTCGTGGTCATCGTGGGACGGTGGTCGGTGGGGGTGTAGGTCACCGACTGGGCGAGGCCGCCCGTGGAGAAGTCGGCCAGCTTCTCGATGGCCGCCTTCACGCCCGGCCCGTTCAGCTGGCCGGCCTTCTCGGCGCCGCGGAGACCCTCCACCCAGACCAGGCAGGTGGCCCAGCCGCGCACGTACATGGCGTCGTGCTTGTCGGTGGGGTGGTACTTCTGGTGTGCCGCCTCGAGGACCGCCATGCCCGGGACCGGCGTGCCGAACGGCACGTGCGGGACGACGCCGGTGACGCCCTCGGCGAGCGGGCCGGCCACGGCCACCAGCGACTCGGAGAAGCCGTAGGGGTTGGAGCCGAACTTGACGGTCAGGCCGAGCTTCTTGGCGTCACGGAGGACCAGCGAGACGCCGGTGGTGGTGACGTTGATGTAGGCGTACTCCACCCCCTTCTGCTTCATGGTGAGCAGCTGGCTGGTGGCGTCCTGGAAGTTGGGGGGCAGCACGGCCTCGTCGACCACGTCGACGCCGATCTCGGCGCCGTACTTCTTGCCGGCCGCGATGGGGGCCTTGCCGTAGGCGTTGTCGCCGAACATGAAGGCGACCTTGGGCTTCCCCTTGCCGCCGGACTTGGCGTAGTCCTGCTTCACCCAGTCGAGCCAGGAGCGGAGCTGCTCGGAGTAGGTGGGGGCCACGAAGAAGTTGTAGGGGAACTTGGACGGGTCGGAGAGCGGCGCCGCGAAGGACCCGGAGAAGTACGGGATCTTGTCCTGGCCCACGAAGTCCTTGAGGGCTTCCGTGTCGCCCGTGCCCCAGCCCTGGATCATGACGACCTTGTCGTCGTTCACCAGCTTCTTGTAGAGGGCGCGGGCCTGGTCGATCTTGTAGGCGTAGTCGGCGCCCAGCAGCTTGATCTTCTTTCCGTTGATGCCGCCGGCGTCGTTGGTGACGGCCACGCAGTCCTGCACCCCCTGGGCGAAGGGCTTGCCCACGTCGGAGGTGACGCCGGTGAGGTCGAAGATGCCGCCCACCTTGATCTCCTGCTGGGCGGTGGCCTGGGCGGGGAGAACGGCTGCCGCGGCGGCGGCGAGGATCGCTGCAAGGTTCTTCCGTACGTTCATGGTTCCTCCGGTTTCACATTCGGTCAACTGCGCGGGGCTCGCTGCCGGACTGCTAGTACGAGAACGGGTACAGCTTCCAGTACGCCTTGATGTGGTTCCACCGGGCGGCCATGCCGTCCGGCTCGAAGATGAGGAAGAGGATCACCACCAGGCCGAAGACGCCCATCTTGATGGGCGCGACGATGACCATGAGCCCGGGCCAGTAGTTGCTCATCGAGTCGGTGGCGAGCCGGAGCATCTCGGGCAGCAGGGTGATGAAGATGGCGCCGAAGATGGAGCCCAGGATCGACCCCAGGCCGCCGATGATCACCATGCCCAGGTAGTCGATGGCCAGCGTGATGGGGAAGTTCTCCGGGCTGATGATGCGCGCCTGGTAGGCGAGCAGCGACCCGGCCACGCCGACGATGAAGGACGACACGGCGAAGGAGAGCAGCTTGTAGCGGAAGACGTTGACGCCCATGACCTCGGCGGAGATGTCCTGGTCGCGGATGGCGACGAAGGCCTTGCCCACCTTGGTCCGGAAGAGGTTCTTGGTGAAGAAGAGCAGCCCGACCGTCACCGGGAAGATCAGGTAGAACATCTTCCGGTCGTCGGAGAGCTGCAGCCCGGCGAAGTGGGCGGGCGGGATGGAGATGCCGTTCACGCCGCCGGTCATCGAGTCCCAGTGGGTGACGGTGAACTCGACGATGTAGTGGGCGGCCAGCGTGGCCACCGCCAGGTAGAGCCCCTTGAGCCGCAGCGAGGGGATGCCGAACACGAGCCCCACCATGGCGGTGAGGAGCCCGGAGAGCGGGATCACGATCACGAAGGGCAGCCCGGCCTTGCCGGCCATCGCCGCCGTGGCGAAGCCCCCCACCGCCAGGAAGGCGGCCGTCCCCAGCGAGATGAGGCCGGTGTAGCCGGTGACCACGTTCAGCCCCACCGCCCCGACGATGGCGATGCAGATGCGGTTCAGCACGTCGAGCCAGTAGGTGGTGGCGAACTGGGGCAGCACGAGCAGGAAGACGAGGAACCCCGCCAGCAGGACCCGTGGAAGGGGCGACTCGAACAGCGACATGTCGTCGGCGTAGGTCTGGCGGAAATCCCCACAGCGCATTCGTCTTCTCCTAGACCCGCTCGATCTTGATCTTGCCGAAGAGGCCGTACGGCTTGATGGTGAGGATGAGCACCAGGATCACGAAGGGGGCGACCTCCTTGGCCCCGCCCCCCACCAGCGGATCCAGGTAGCCGCCCGCCAGGTTCTCCAGGATGCCCATGATCGGCCCGCCCACGATGGCGCCGGCGATGGAGTCGAGGCCGCCCAGGATGACCACCGGGATGACCTTGAGCCCGAAGAAGGCCATGGCGCCGTCGAGACCGCCGCGGATGCCGGCCAGGAGCACCCCGCCGATGGCCGAGACCACCGCGGCGATGGACCAGGCGAGCGCGAAGATGCGCTTCACCGAGATGCCCATCGAGAGCGAGACCTGCTGCGAGAACGCGGTGGCCCGCATGGCCACGCCCGACCGGGTGAACTTGAAGAAGAGGGTGAAGATGACGAGCAGGACGGCGACGCTCCCCAGGCTGATGAGGTAGCCCTGGGAGACGGGCAGCGGGCCGATCCTCACCGGCTCGGCCGGGAAGATGTCGGGGAAGGGGCGCAGCTCGGTGCCCCAGATGCCCTGGATGATGGCCTTGAGGAGCGAGGAGAGCCCCAGCGTCACCATGATGAGCGAGATGACCGGCTCCCCGATCATGGGGCGCAGGATGAGCCGCTCGGTGAGGATGCCCATCAGCGCCGAGAACACGAGCGTGAGGAGGAAGGCCCAGAAGAACGGCACCTGGTACTGCACCGTCAGGGTCAGGCAGATGTAGGCGCCGAGCACCAGGAACTCGCCCTGGGCGAAGTTGAGGACGCTCGTCGACTTGTAGATGACCACGAAGCCCAGGCCGACGAGGGAGTAGATGCTCCCCACCACGATGCCGTTGAGCAGGAGCTGGAGGAAGAATTCCATCAGCGCTTAGGCCGCCTTCCCGGTGGACTCGCGCAGCCGGCGAACCAGCAGCGTGGTCTGGATGCGGGTGGTCTTCCCGTCCTGGAACTTGATGGTGGTGTCGATGGCCACCTCGCCGCGGTCGCCGTAGAGGGCGTCGATGACGACCTTGTAACGCTCCTCGACGAAGCCGCGCCGGACCTTGCGCGTGCGGGTCAGCTCCTCGTCGTCGGCGTCGAGCTCCTTGTAGAGGAGCACGAACTTCCGGATGCTGGCCGCCGCCGGGAGGGTCTCGTTCACCTGGTCGACCTCCTTCTGCACGAGGTCGTAGACCTCGGGCTTGGCGGAGAGGTCGGTGTAGGTGGTGTAGGAGATCTTGTTCTTCTCCGCCCACTTCCCCACCACCCCCATGTCGATGTTCAGCATGGCGGTGAGGTAGGGGCGTCCCTTGCCCACCACCACCGCCTCCTTCACGAAGGGGGAGAACTTGAGCCGGTTCTCGATGAACTGGGGCGAGTACTGGGTGCCGTCGGCCAGCTGCATCACGTCCTTGACGCGATCGATGACCACCAGCTGGCCGTCCTCGGCCAGGTAGCCGGCGTCCCCGGAGCGGAGCCAGCCGTCGGAGAGGGTGGCGACGGTGGCCTCCTCGTTCTTGTAGTAGCCGAGGAAGACCGCGTCGCTCCTCGAGAGGATCTCGCCGGTCTCGGAGATCTTCACCTCGGTGCCGGGGATGGGCACGCCCACCGTGTGGAACTGGATGTCCTCGTTGCGGTGGATGCAGGAGATGCCGCTGATCTCGGTCTGGCCGTAGATCTGCTTGAGCGGCACGTCCATGGCGTGGAAGAAGCGGAAGACGTCGGGGCCGAGCGCCGCGCCCCCGGTGGAGGCGCTGCGCAGGTGGGTGAAGCCGAGCCGGTCCTTGAGCGCCCGGAAGAGGGCCCAGTGGCCGAGCCGGTGCAGGATCGCCAGGCCGGCCGGGATGGGCTTCTTCTGGAAGCGCAGGTCGGCCACCTTGCGCCCCACCGGCATCCAGCGCTCGTACATGAAGCGCTTGAACGGGGTGGTGTCCATCATCTTCACCTGCACCGTGGAGGTGAGGTTCTCCCAGATGCGCGGCGGCGCGAACATCACGTGGGGGCCGATCTCCCGGATGTTCTCCATCACCGTCTCGGGCTGCTCGGGGAAGTTCACCGTGAAGCCCACCGCCAGCGCCGAGGAGAGCGACATCATCTGCTCGCCGATCCAGGCCAGGGGGAGGAAGGAGACGAACTCGTCCCCGGGGAGCTTGGGGTCGACCAGGTTGAGCGACAGCGCCATGGAGAGGAGGTTCCGGAAGGAGAGCATCGCCCCCTTGGGGAACCCGGTGGTCCCGGACGTGTAGCTGATGGTGGCGACGTCGGAGACCTTGCCGTTGCGGACGTGCTCCTCCCAGGCGCCCGGCCGGTGGCCGAGCAGCTCCCGCCCCTTCTCCTCCACCGCCTCGAAGGAGACCAGCTTCTCGTGCTCGTACTTGCGCAGCCCGCGCGGGTCGGTGAAGACGACGTTGCGGACCTTGGGCAGCTTGTCGAGCATGTCGAGGATCTTGTCGACCTGCTCCTGGTCCTCGGCGACCACGAAGGTGGCGTCGCAGTGGTCGATGACGAAGGCCACCTCGGTGAGGTTCGAGTCCTGGTAGAGCCCCACCGACGCGCCGCCGGCGGCCTGCGCCGCCACCTCGGCCCACACCCACTCCGGCCGGTTGTCCCCGATGATGGCCACCTTGTCGCCGGGCTTCATCCCCAGCGCCACCAGCCCCATGGCGAAGTCGCGGACGTGCTCGTGATATTCACGCCAGGTGAACGGCTGCCAGATCCCGAACTCCTTCTCCCGCATGGCCACCTTGTCGGGATGGAGGCCGGCATTGCGGACGAGGAGCTTGGGGAAGGTGTCGTTGCCCTGGAGCTGGTCGAGGATGTCGGCCACTTGGGGTTCTCCCGGGGTCATCCTTGGGCCTGCCCGAGGTAGGCTTCCTGCACGGCGGAGTCGCCCTGGACCTCCTCGGGCGTCCCGTCGGCGATCTTCTCGCCGAAGGAGAGGACCGTGACCCGGTGCGAGACGTCCATCACCACGCCCATGTCGTGCTCGATCATGATCATGGTCGTGCCCCGGTCCTCGTTGATGTCGAGGATGAAGCGCGCCATGTCCTCCTTCTCCTCGGCGTTCATCCCGGCCATGGGCTCGTCGAGGAGGAGCAGGCGGGGCTCCAGCGCCAGGGCGCGCGCCAGCTCGACCCGCTTCTGGAGGCCGTAGGCCAGCGTGCCCACGGTCTTCTTGCGGATGTGCTGGATCTCCAGGAAGTCGATGATGTCCTCGACCACCTCGCGGTGGGCGATCTCCTCGGCCCGGGCCTTCCCGTAGTAGATCCCGCCCGACAGCACCCCCTCGTGCTGGTGCACGTGGCGGCCGATGAGCAGGTTGTCGAGGACGGTCATTCCCCGGAAGAGCGCGATGTTCTGGAAGGTCCGGGCGATCCCCAGCTTGGTGCGGTGGGCCGGGGAGAGCCTGGTCACGTCGGCGCCGTCGAAGTGCACGGAGCCGCGCTGGGGGCGGTAGACCCCGCTGATGCAGTTGAGGAGACTGGTGTTTCCGGCGCCGTTGGGGCCGATGACGGCATGCAGCGCACCTCGCCGCACCTCGAAGCTCACGTCGGAGAGGGCGGTCACCCCCCGGAAGTGGAGTATCAGGTTGTTCACACGCAGGAGCGGCATGGGACATCTGTGATCCCAGATGAGCCGTCCCCTGTTCAAGCCGCACCGCGGCACGAACCGGCCGCGCGCGTTCCTTGACAGCCGCGGAGCTACCCCGGTGGCCAGAACATCGGCCGCCCGCCCATGCAGTGCATGTGCACGTGAAAGACCAGCTGCCCGCCCTCGCGGTTCACGTTCACGATGCTCCGCCAGCCCGGCTCGGCCACCCCGCGCTCCGCCGCGATCCGGGCCGAGACCCGCGCCAGCTTGCCCACGAGCGCGTCGTCGGCAGGTGAGAGATCGTTCAGGGTCGGGATGTGGCGCTTCGGCACCACGAGCACGTGGACCGGGGCCTGGGGGTTGATGTCCTCGAAGGCCACCACGTCCTCGTCCTCGAAGACGAGCTTCGCGGGGATCTCCTTGCGCGCGATCTTGCAGAAGAGGCAGTCCGCCACGGTTCACCTCGATCCGGCGGCCACCGGGCCGCGCGGGGGGTCGAGGATACCCCGGACCGATCAGCGCTGCGAGTCGAGGATCAGGGTGACCGGACCGTCGTTCACCAGCTCGACCTCCATGTGGGCCCGGAAGACCCCGGTCGCCACCGGCACCGACCGGGCGCGGAGCAGCGCGGCGACCTCCTCGTAGAGCGCATTCGCCTGCTCCGGCGGGGCGGCGCCGACGAAGCTCGGGCGGTTCCCCTTGCGGGCGTCGCCGAGCAGCGTGAACTGGGAGACGAGGAGCACGGAACCGCCCACGTCGAGCACCGACCGGTTCATCTTGCCGGCCTCGTCCTCGAAGATGCGCAGCTGCGCCAGCTTGTCGGCCATCCAGCGGCACTCCTCCGGGGAATCGCCGGCGGCCACGCCGAGGAGGACGAGCAGCCCCTGCCCCACCTCCCCCACCACCTGCCGGTCGACCCGCACGGCGGCCCGGGCCACCCGCTGCACCACCGATCGCATCCGACCTTCATGACACGGGTTCCGACCCGTGCCAATCTCGGGCCGTGCTCCTCCTGCGCGACGTCCGGAAGTCCGACCTGCCGCGGCTGCGGGCGCTGGCCCGGGTGCTCAACTCGGTGAACCTGCCGGCCGACGACCGCGCGCTCGCCGGCATCATCGACCGGTCGGTGCGGAGCTTCTCGGGGCGCATCGCCGATCCGCGGCGCCGGAGCTACGTCTTCGTGCTCGAGGACCCGCGCCGCCGGCGCGTCCTCGGGACCTCGATGGTGATCGCGCAGCACGGCACCCGCGAGTCCCCCTGCACCTTCCTCGACGTCACCGAGCGGGAGAGCTACTCCTCCACGGTGGACCGCCACTTCCGGCACCAGGTCCTCTCCATCGGCTTCCACTTCGACGGCCCCACCGAGATCGGCGGGCTGGTGGTGGACCCGCGGTCGCGCGGCGGAGCCAACCTGCCGGGAAAGCAGCTCTCGCTGGTGCGCTTCCTCTTCCTCGCCATGTTCCCCGATCGCTTCCGGGACACGGTGCTCGCCGAGCTCATGCCGCCGCTCACCCCGGACGGGAAGAGCCCCTTCTGGGAGAGCTTCGGGCGGCGCTTCACCGGGCTCGACTACCAGGACGCCGACAAGCGGAGCCGGCAGGGCAAGGAGTTCATCCAGCAGCTCTTCCCGGCCGGCGAGTTCTACGCGACGCTGCTGCCGCCTCGGGTCCAGCGGGCGCTCGGCAAGGTGGGCCCGTCCACCGAGGGGGCGCGGCGCATGCTGGCCCGGATCGGGTTCCGCTACGTCGACCGCATCGACCCCTTCGACGGGGGGCCGCACTACGAGGCACGGCTCGCCGACATCAGCCTCGTCCGCGCGCACAAGCGGCTCGTGGTCTCGGAGGAGACGGTGGTGCCGGGGCGCGGGGATCCGGAGGTGCTGGCTGGCCTGGTGCGGAGCGCGGGGCCGGATCGGTTCCGGGCCGTCCGCACGCGCGCCCGGGTCAACGGACGCTCCGTGCGCCTCCCCGCCGAGGCGCGCCGCCTGCTCGGCGTGACGCAGGGAGACGTGATCGACGTGGTCCCGTTCACCTGACCCATCCGGGACGGGCGCGTCCCTCCCGGGGCGTGTATCGAGCGCGGCGTCCCCTTCCAGGAGGTCCACCGTGCGTCACCCGACGAAGTGGTTCCCCGCCGCGATCCTGGCCCTGCTTCTCGCCGCCCCCCTCGCGGCGATCGGCCAGTCGCCCCCCATCCCGTACGGCGCCCCGGTGACCACCGAGACCGCCAAGAAGGTGGCGGCGGCCACCCTCGCCGAGGCGAAGAAGAACGGCTGGAACGTCGCCGTGTCGGTGGTCGATCCGGGCGGCATCCTCGCCTACTTCGAGAAGAGCGAGAACACGCAGAACGGCAGCGTGGAGGCGTCGTTCGAGAAGGCCCGGACCTCGGCGCTCTTCCGCCGCCCCTCGAAGGCCTTCGAGGACGTCGTGCTCGGGGGGAAGGTGAACTACACGAAGCTCCCGGGCGCGACGCCGCTGGAGGGCGGCCTTCCCATCGTCGTGGACGGCAAGATCGTCGGCGCCGTCGGGGTGAGCGGGGCGACCTCGGCGCAGGACGGGCAGTGCGCCAAGGCGGGCGTCGACGCGCTGGCGGTGAAGTAGGGGCTACCGCTCCGGCGGAACGGCAGCGGGGTCGACCACCTCGACCCACGGGAAGCGATGGAAGTCGGTGTCCCGGGTGAGGACGCGGCGGATGCCGTGCTCCCGCATGAGGATCGCGGTGTGGGCATCGTGGAGAAGGTTCCCGGACAGCTGCGGAACCTCCCGCATCGCCTGGGCGGCGACGGCCGCGTGTCGCGACGTGGCCACGAGCACGCCGAACCCGGGCGACGCCAGCAGGGAATCCACGAAGCTCCAGGCCTGCCCGACCGACCACGCTGGCGACAGGACCCTGGGGTGGGTGGTCACGCGGAGGAACTCGTAGAGGATGGCCCACGTGGCGTACCAGGGGGTTCGCCCGCGGCGCCACGACTCGAGCGCCGTTCGGCACGCCGGGTGGAACGGGGAGCTCACGTTCGCGGCGTAGAGGAGCACGTTGGTGTCGACCATGAACACCTACGGTTCCTCCATCGCGCGCTGGAGCGCGTCCCGATCGGCCACGTCGACGAGCTCCCGGGCCTCCATGATCGGCAGCGGGGGAAGGTCCTGCTCGGTGGGGCGCTGGTCGAGCAGTTGCCGCAGAGCGGCCTCGACCAGGTCGGACATGGTCCGACCCTCCCTGGCAGCGAGCACCTTGAGCTCCCGCATCACGCCGTCGTCGATCTGCAGCGTGGTCTTCATATGGAAATCCATACCGGCCGTATGGATTTCCGTCAACCCAGTTTCGCCTTCTTCTTCGCGACCTTGGCCCGCTTGGCCGCCCCGGCCCGGCGCGCCGCCTCGAGCGCGAGCCGCCCCCAGGGCTCCATGTCCTCCGGGGACTCGAGGGCCTCGTCGGGCGGGCGGAAGTAGCTCGTCCGCGTCTCCTTCTTCCCGCCCGTGTAGACCCACTGCCGGCAGCCGGACGCCTCGAAGCGCGGCCGGGTCGCGTCGTCGGTCTTCAGGAAGACCTCGTCGTCGTCGACGAGGCCGATCATGAGGTCGCCGCAGTAGATGCCGTGGCCGCCGAACATGGCGCGGGCACGGACCGGGCCGACGCGGGAGAGCAGCTCGACGGCGAAGGCGACGAAGCCTTTGGATTCGGCCACGGGTTCCTCCTCGGCGGGTCCTTCGCCGCATATAACGGGTCCGTGGTCGCTCGCCCCTCCCGCGACGTCGTGCTCCTCTTCACCACGCGGAGCCTTCGCCTCTTCGCCTACGGCTTCCTCGCCGTGGTCCTCGTCCTCTACCTCTCCGAGGCCGGGCTGTCGGAGGGGCGGATCGGGCTTCTCCTCTCCCTCACCCTGCTCGGCGACACCGCCCTCTCGCTCTGGATCACCACCCACGCCGACCGCATCGGCCGGCGCCGGATGCTCCTCCTCGGGGCCGTGATGATGGTGCTCGCCGGCCTGCTCTTCGCCGCCACGACCTCGTTCTGGGTCCTCCTCCTCGCCGCCACCATCGGGATCATCAGCCCGGCCGGGAACGAGGTGGGCCCCTTCCTCGCCATCGAGCAGGCGTCGCTCACCCAGGCGATCCCGGCCACGGAGCGGACCCGGATCTTCTCCTGGTACGCGCTGGTCGGCTCCTTCGCGACCGCCCTGGGATCGCTCTCCGGCGGGCTCCTCTCGCAGGGACTCCAGTCGCGCGGGCTGGCGCCTCTCGCCGCCAACCGGGTGGTGGTGCTGGGCTACGCGGTGCTGGGGGCGGCGCTCCTCTTGCTCTTCACCCGGCTCGGGCCGGCCGTCGAGGCGCCGCGGTCCGAAAGGGTCGACCGGCGCCCCTCCTTCCTGGAGCCCGGCCTCGGCCTGCACGGGTCGCGCAAGGTGGTCTTCCGGCTCTCCTCCCTCTTCGCCCTCGACGCCTTCGCCGGTGGATTCGTGGTGCAGAGCTTCGTGGCCTGGTGGTTCCACTCGCGGTTCGGCGCCGACGAGGCCACGCTGGGGGTCATCTTCTTCGGGGCAAATCTGATGGCGGGCGTCTCCGCGCTCTCGGCGGGCTGGCTGGCGAACCGCTTCGGGCTCGTGAACACCATGGTGTTCACCCATCTCCCGTCGAACGTGCTCCTCGTGCTCGTGCCGCTCATGCCCAGCCTGCCGCTCGCCATCGGGGTGCTGCTGGCGCGCTTCGCCATCTCGCAGATGGACGTCCCCACGCGCCAGTCCTACACGATGGCGGTGGTCTCGCCGGAGGAGCGATCCGCGGCGGCGGGGGTCACCGGCATCGCCCGGACCGTCGGCTCGTCGGTGGCGCCGCTCCTCGCCGGCCCGCTCTTCGCGGTGCCGGCCCTGGCCAGCGTGCCCTTCTTCCTGGCCGGCGGGCTGAAGATCCTCTACGACCTGCTGCTCTGGCGGGATTTCCGGAAGGTGAAACCTCCGGAGGAGGGCTGAGGCCGGGCCCGGTCAGGCCTCGACGAGCACCGTCCCCACGCTGCCCGGCTCCTCCACCGCGCGGCGCAGGTCGCCGGGCGAGAGGCGCCCCACGATGACCACCGAGCGGGCGCCGTCCTTGAGCACCTCGAAGGACTCCTCCAGCTTGGGGATCATGCCACCGGAGATGGATCCGTCCTCTACACCCTTGGTGAACTCGGCATGGGTGATCCGGGGGATGCGGCTCCCCGGGTCCTTCACGTCCCGCAGCACGCCCGGGGTCGAGGTGACGAGCACCAGCGCGTCGGCCCGCAGCGCGCCGGCCAGCTGGCTCGCCACGGTGTCGCCGTTGATGTTGAGCGGCTGCCCCTCCCGGTCGCAGCCCAGGCAGGCCAGCACCGGCACGTAGCCGCGGGCCCAGATGTCCCCGAGGAACGGCAGGTTGAAGCCGACCACGTCGCCGACGAGCCCCAGGTCGACCGGGTCGGGCCCCGCGCCGGCCATCACCCGCGGAGGCCTGCGGCGGGCGACGATGGCGTGGCCGCTGGCGCCGTGGAGGCCGACGCCGAGGACGCCGTTCGCCAGCAGGCGGGCGCAGACGTCGACGTTCACCTTGCCGGCCACCGCGTACTTCATCACGTCGAGGGTCGCCGGGTCGGTGTAGCGGCGCCCCGCCACCATGCGGGTCTCGAGGCCGAGCACCTTCTGCAGCGCGGTGGCCTGCGGGCCGCCGCCGTGGACCATGCTGACGCGGTGCCCGTCCTCGATCAGCGCCCGCACGTCCCGGGCGATCGCGTCCATCTCGGGCGTGGCGGCGATCTCCCCGCCGATCTTCACGACGATGGTCTTCAATCGGCTCTCCTAGCGGCGAGGGGCGGCGGGTGCGGGGGCAGGTGCGGCGCGGTACGGCGCGGGCGACGACGAGGGTCGCGGCGCGGGAGCGGGAGCGGGGCGCATCGTCGGGGAGCCGACGCGGGGGCCTGGCGCGGGAGGACGATAGCCGGGGCCGGGAGGGCGCGGGCCGGGGCGGTATCCGGGAGGAGGCGGGCGGTAGCCCGGGTAGTACGCTCCGCCACCCGGGTAGTAGGGACCGTAGCCCCCGCCCCAGTACGGCGGCGCTCCCCACCACGGAGCCCCCACCCAGCCCGGAGCCATTCCCCAGCCCGGGCCCCAGAACGGTCCCCACGCCGGGGGCGCGATCCAGACGTTGGCGAAGGGGGCCGGCGCGGCCACGATGACCTCGGTCCCCATGTCACCGCCCGGGAACCCGGTGACGACGCCGGGCTGACCGGTGGCCTGGGCGGCCGCGTCCTGCTGCGTCTTCCGCCACGCCTCGTCGAGCCCGAAGGCGTCGGCGCCCGGATCGGGCGGGGGCGTGGGAGAACTCGACGCCGCACCGGCGGCCGCGGTGGCTCCGGCGGCGGTACCCGTGGCTGCGGGGGCCTGGGCGACCTCCTCGGCCGGCGGCTCGGGGCGCTGCTCCAGGATGAAGGCCGCGCCGCCGGGATCGGCGACCACGGCGAACTGGGCCCCCTTCGGTCCCGGCTTGCGCAGCACCGTCCCGCCGAGCTCGGTCACCCGGCCGAGGGCGGTCGTGAGGTCCTTCACCACCACGTAGGGAAGCCACTGCGAGGGGACCTTCTGGAAGGGCATGCGCGCGGCCCGGGCCCGGGGCCGGCCGCCGGCGGCGTAGATCCAGGTGGCCTGCTTGCCGGCGCCGACCTGCCAGGTCTCGTAGCCCATGACCGCCTTGTAGAAGGCCGCCGAACCCTTCAGGTCGTCGGTCCAGAGCTCGGCCCAGATCCACCCCGGCGGCGGCGCGTCGAGGTCGACGGGGTCGCCACCCGCGGCGGTCACCAGCACGAACTGGGCGCCGCGCGGGTCGGCGGCGGCGACGTAAGGGCCACGCGCGCCCAGGCTGCCGGGCCCCTCCAGGATGCGGCCGCCTGCCTTCTGGACCGCGGCCGCGGCGCGCCCGACGTCGGCCACCGAGATGAGCGGCATCCAGCGGGACTGGGGGGCGGGGGCGCCGGGCTTCGCCTCCGGCATGTGGATGATGCCGGCGACCGGCAGCCCGCCGTCGCGGGCGATGGCGTAGGCGCCCCGGTCCTCGAAGGTCCAGCCCAGCACCCCCTCGTAGAAGGGGCGCGCCCGGACGGGGTCGTGGGAGAGGAGGTCGAACCAGATCACCTTCCCCGGGAGGCGCTGGCCGGTGGGGCGCGTGGCGACGGGAGGGAGGTCGATCCGGACGGGAGGTGCGGGCGTCGCGGTGGGCGCCGCCGTCGGAGCCACGTCCTCCGCCACGGCCGGACCGGCGAGCAGGGCCAGGAGGGTGATCGAGAACGTGCAGTGCCGGAGCGTCGTCATGATCTTCCTCACGGGGGCCAGGGACCCGGATCGTCGAGCGAGGCCCGCTCGTCGAGGCCGAGGACCAGGTTCATGTTCTGGATGGCCTGACCCGCCCCACCCTTGATCAGGTTGTCGAGGGCGGAGACCACGGTGACCGTCCGGCGGCCGCGCCAGGCCGGACCGGCGGTCACGCCCACCTCGGCGAAGTTGGAACCGGAGACGGCCGCCACCTCGGGAAGCCTCCGGGCCGGGACCCGCACGAAGGGCTCGCCTGCGTAGGCCTCCCGGTAAAGGGCCTCGACCCGCTCCCCGGTCCACTCCTCGGGGAGCTCGACGAAGGCGGTGGCCAGGATCCCGCGCACGAGCGGCGCCGAGACCGGCACGAAGCGGAGCTGCAGCTCGCGCGCCCCGGCCGAGCCGAGCGTCGCCTCGATCTCCGGGACGTGCTGGTGCCAGAGCGGCTTGTAGGCGCGCAGGTTGCCGGCCCGGACGGGGTGGTGGGTCGTGGCCTGCGGCGCCGCGCCCGATCCCGAGCTGCCGGTGATGCCCTGCACGTGGACCACGCCCTCGAGGAGGCCGGCCCGGGCCAGCGGGAGGAGGCCGAGCTCGATGGTGGTGGCGAAGCAGCCCGGCGAGGCGACGAAGCGGGCGCGCCGGATGCGCTCGCGGTTCAGCTCGGGCAGGCCGTAGACGAAGCCGGGCAACAGCTCCGGATGCGGATGGACCTGCCCGTAGTAGCGCTCGTAGGCGGCGGGATCCTGGAGCCGGAAGTCGCCGGACATGTCGACGATCTTCACGGAGGGGAGGGCGGCGAGCTCCGGGACCTTCTGGGCGGTGACCTTGTGGGGCAGGCCGAGCAGGACCACGTCCATCCCGTCGGCGGCGGCGGCCGGCGCGAGCGCCTCGAAGACGAGGGACGTCCGCCCCTCGAGCGACGGGTGGGCGGCCCCGAGCGGTTCGCCGACGAAGTCGACCGACGCCACCCGGCAGAGCTCGACGTCGGGGTGAAGGAGAAGGCGGCGGATCATCTCTGCGCCGCCGTAGCCGGAGCCGCCGATCAAGGCGGCCCGGAAGCGCTTGCGTCCTGCCATGATGGAACCATATACCCGCTCGGCCGCGCTGGCACGCGGGCCGATGGAGGTCGCCGACGTGGATCGTCCGCTCGACAACGCCGTCTCCTGGCTCTCCGGGCAGCGCCCGGCGATGGAGGCGCTGCTGCGGCGCCTCGTCGACCAGAACTCCTTCACCCGGAACGTGCCCGGCGTGAACGCGGTGGCCACCGCGGTGGCGGAGGAGCTCGCGGCGAGCGGGGTGCGGGTGGAGCGGATCCCCGGCGGCTCCTTCGGCGACCACCTCGCCTTCGCGTCGCCCGCGCCCGGCCCGTTCAGCTTCCTCATCGGCCACTCCGACACGGTCTTCCCGCCCGGGACGTTCGAGGGCTACCGGGTGGACGGGGCGCGCGCGCTCGGCCCGGGCGTGCTCGACATGAAGGGGGGGCTGGTGGTCGGGATCTTCGCGCTGCGCGCGCTGCGCGAGGCGGGCCTGCTCGACCGGGTGGCGGTGCGCGGCATCGTCGTCGGCGACGAGGAGGTGGGCTCGCCGTCGTCGCAGCCCATCACCGTCGAGCGGGTTCGCGGCGCCGCGGCGGCGCTCGGGCTCGAGTCGGGGCGCGGCGGCGACCTGGTGGTCACCCGGCGCAAGGGCATCGCCTCGCTCGACGCCCGGGCGGAGGGGGTGGCGGCGCACGCCGGGGGGGACCACGAGAAGGGGCGGAACGCCATCTGGGCGCTCTCCCGCTTCGTCGACCGGGTCCAGGGGCTCACCGACTACGCACGCGGGGTGACGGTGAGCGTCGGGCGCGTGGAGGGAGGGACCACGAGGAACACCGTCCCGGCCCAGGCGCGCTGCGAGGTGGACGTGCGGTTCCTCACGCCGGCCGACGGCGACGAGGTGCTCCGGCGGATCGACGAGGCGGCCCGCGACGCGGCGGTCCCGGGAACCCGAATCGAGGTCTCGCGCCCCGGCAGCCGCCCGGCGCTGGTCCGCACGGAGGCCTCGGCGGCGCTGGCCGCGGAGTACGGGGAGTGCCAGCGGGAGGCCGGCCTGGGGGCGGGCGAGGCGCCCCTCTCCGGCGGCGGCTCGGACGCCTCGGTGACGGGTGCGGCGGGTGTGCCGTCGATCGACGGGCTCGGGCCGCGCGGCAAGGGCTTCCACACCCACGACGAGTTCATCGAGCTCGATTCGCTCGTGCCCAAGGCCGAGGCGCTGGTGAGGTTCCTCCGCCGACGGGCGGGGTAGGAGGCGGACGGTCCGCGGCGCGGACGGCCGGCCAGATGGGGCGTAAGAAATCGCTGTATTGACGCACATTTCCCGAGATCCGCGTCCCGCGCGCGAGGTGCGCAGAGAGGGCACGCCAGGTCGCCGCATTTCGAGCAGGGGCCGCGCGCGTTGCTTCGGGAGAGGTTCGGGATCCCTCCTCACGGGAATGCTGCGAAGCGCATTCCCGTGTGCGTGGCGAGGTCCGGAATTCGCGTGAGAC
>JBAXVO010000060.1:0-16052 GCA_037129355.1 Deltaproteobacteria bacterium
GGCGCCCCCCGCCGGCGGGAGACCCCGACGCCGTGCTCCGGGAGGTCTTCGGCTTCGCCTCGTTCCGCCCCGGGCAGCGGGAACTCGTCGACGCCGTGCTGGCCGGGCGCGACGCGCTCGGGGTGCTCCCCACCGGCTCGGGGAAGTCGCTCACCTACCAGTTGCCGGCCCGGATGCTCGGCGGGGTCACCCTCGTCGTCTCCCCGCTCATCGCCCTCATGAAGGACCAGGTCGAGGCGATGGGGAGGGTGGGGCTGCGCGCCACCTTCCTCAACTCCGCGCTCGACGCCGAGGAGCGGCGCAGCCGCGTGGCCGCCGTCCGGCGTGGCGAGTTCGAGCTGGTCTACGCGGCCCCGGAGGGGCTCGAGGGGGCGGCCGGCGCGGCGCTGGCCGGGGCGCGCCTCTCGCTCGTGGCGGTGGACGAGGCCCACTGCATCAGCCACTGGGGGCACGACTTCCGCCCCGCCTATCGCAACCTGGCCGGGCTGCGGGCCCGCTTCGGGGGCGCGCCGGTGCTGGCCCTCACCGCCACCGCCACCCCGAAGGTGGCGACCGACATCGCCGAGCAGCTCGGCATGCGCGACCCCATGCGCTTCCGCGGTTCGGTCTTCCGCCCCAACCTGCGGCTCGAGGCGGTGAAGAAGGGGGGCGACGGCCCGGGCTCCCGCGACGAGATCCTGTCCCGGGTGCGGGCCCGGCGCGGCGAGAGCGGGATCGTCTACTGCATCGCGCGGAAGTCGGCCGAGTCGGTGGCCGAGTTCCTCCATTCACGGAAGGTGAAGGCCCTGGCCTACCACGCCGGCCTCGAGGCGGGGGAGCGGGAGCGGGTGCAGGACGCCTTCCTGGGCGGGAGCGCCGACGTGGTGGTGGCCACGGTGGCCTTCGGCATGGGCATCGACAAGCCGGACATCCGCTACGTGATCCACCGGGACATGCCGGGCTCGGTGGAGGGCTACTGCCAGGAGATCGGCCGCGCCGGTCGCGACGGGGAGCCCTCCGACTGCGTGCTCCTCTACTCCTGGGCCGACGTGATGGCCCACGACCGGCTCGCCGAGGGGACCGACGACGTGGCCACGGCCCGCCTCCAGCGGCAGAAGGCCCGGGACATGTTCGAATGGGCCGAATCGGCCGGATGCCGCCACCGGCTGCTCGGCCGCCACTTCGGCGAGGAACTGCCCCCGTGCGGGTCGAGCTGCGACGCCTGTTCCCCGGTGAGGGCGGTGGCGTCCCTGGCGGGGGCGCGTCGCCGGGCGGTACCCTCCCGGCGCTCGCGCTGAGGCGCCGTTCGGTTAGATTGGCTCCGATGCTTTCCCGAACGACGGCACGCTCCGCCTGCGCGGCGGCCCTGCTCCTGTGGGCCGGCGGCGCCCTGGGCGCGGGACCGCTGGATCTCCTCGCTCCGCCCGACGCGACCTCCGAGGCGAGGCCGGCGGCGAAGAGCAGCGCCCCGGCCGCCCCCGAGGCCATCCCGCTGCCCCGCCTGGTGCCGGCGGCGGTGGAGGCCTACCGGACCCTGGGGACGATCCGCGCCAAGGCGGGGCCCGACGCGTCGGTCGAGGAGATGCTCGCCCCGCTCGACGACGTGGCGGCCACCGTGGAGCGCGCCGGCGAGCAGCTCACCCGGCAGCCCATGGCCCAGGCGTCCGACCGGGACCTGGTCGACTTCCGGCAGGAGATGCTCCGCCAGGACGCCCTGCTGGCCCGCTGGAGCGGAAAGCTGGAGGACGCCGTCAAGGCGACCTACGCCTCGCAGAAGGAGCTCGCGCGGATGGCGGAGGTCTGGAAGCTCACCGAGGAGAAGGCCGTCGGCGAGGACGCCCAGGCCACCCTGGTGGGACGGGCCCAGGAGGTCCGCAAGGAGGTGGCCGAGCTCCAGAAGCAGGTGAAGGCCCAGCTCGACAAGCTCCTGGCCGCGCAGGATCGGGTCGGGAGCCTGCGCATCCGGAGCATGGGATGGATGAGCGCGGCCGAGCGGGCCGACGCGGCGCGGGAGCGGCAGCTCTTCGAGATCGAGGCCAGGCCCCTCTGGGCGGTGCTCGGTCGCAAGGAGCCGGGGCGCGACTTCGGGGAGCAGCTCCGCCGGCTCCTCCAGCACAACGCGTCCGCGCTCACGGCCTTCCTCCGGGAGGAGGGGACGGGGCTCTTCTGGGTCCTGGCCGTCTTCGCTGCGGTGGTGGGTGCGGTCGCCTGGGCCGGGCGGCGCTTCGCGGCCCGGGCGGCGGTCGACCCCGAGCTGGCGGCGCCCGCCGAGGTGCTCTCGCACCCCTTCTCCGCGGGGATTCTCGTGGCGCTCTCCCTGACGTCCTGGCTCCTGCCGCGCGCGCCAGGTGCCTTCACGGAACTGGTCGTCCTCTGCATGCTCCCGCCGTTCCTCGCCATCGCACGCAACCTGCTCGCCCCCGAGCTGCGGCCGCCCCTCTACGGATTCACCGCGCTCTACGCGGTGGCCCGCCTGGGGTCCATCGTCCCGGTGTACTCGCTGCCGGGGCGGCTGCTCATGGCCGTGGTGGCGGTGGTGGCGCTCGTGGGCGCCTTCCGCCTGGTCCGGAAGGGCGCCCCCTGGACCGGCGCGGTCAAGCGGCCGCAGCGGAGGGCCAACGCCCGGATCATCGTGGCCATCCTCGCGGTGCTGCTCGCCGCGGGGCTCGGCGCCAACGTCATCGGCAACGTCAACCTGGGGCACCTGCTCGTCGACGGATCGCTCTCGATGGCGATGATCGCGCTCCTCCTCGCCGCCGTGTCGCAGGTGCTGCGGGCCCTGCTCGTGGGCGGGCTCCGCATGCCGGAGTTCCACCGGGTCTTCACCGAGCCCGGCGAGGCGCAGGCCGTCGCGGAGCGCGGCGCCTCGTTCATCGACTGGGTGGCGGTGGCGCTCTGGCTGGTCGGGACGCTCAGCGTCTTCCACGTCTACGCAGCGGCGAAGGACACCGTCGTCACCGTGCTCACCGCCCGCCTGAGGTTCGGGGGGCTCGACGTCTCGCTGGGCGACCTGGCCGCGTTCGCGGTGACGCTCTGGCTCTCGGTCCTCCTGGCCCGCGTGCTCCGGGTCCTGCTCGAGGCCCGGCTCGACAGGGACGCCCGCCTGCCCCCCGGCGTTCCCGTCGCCATCGCCAAGTCGGTGGGGTACGGGGTGGTGGGGTTCGGGTTCCTGGTGTCGATCCTCGCCTCCGGGATGGACGTGACCCGCTTCACCGTCATCCTGGGAACCCTCTCGGTCGGCATCGGCTTCGGCCTGCAGAACGTCGTGAACAACTTCGTCTCCGGCCTGATCCTGCTCTACGAGCGCCCCATCCGCGTGGGGGACGTCATCGACGTGGGGACGGCGGCCGGCACGGTGAGCCACATCGGCATCCGCTCCAGCACCATCAAGACCTTCCAGGGCGCCGAGGTGGTGATGCCCAACTCCAGCCTGGTCTCGAACCAGCTCACCAACTGGACCCTCTCCGACCACCTCCGGCGGGTCGAGATCGACGTCGGCGTCGCCTACGGCAGCGACGTGGTCAAGGTGCAGGAGATCCTGGTGCAGGCGGCACGCGACCACGTCGACGTGCTCTCGAGCCCCGAGCCCATCGCGCTCTTCACCGGCTTCGGCGACAGCGCGCTCGGGTTCCAGCTCCGCTTCTGGACCTCCCGGGCCGACCGGTACCTGGTCGTGGGGAGCGAGATCCGCACCTCGGTCAACACCGCGCTCGCCGGGGCGGGGATCGCCATTCCCTTCCCGCAGCGGGATCTTCGCGTGGTCTCGGTGGACGAGGGCGCGGCCGCGGCCCTGCGGGGCAACCCACCGCCCGGGAAGTAGCCGGGCGGAACCTCAGCGCAGCGCCTCGCCGGTGGTGGCGGGCACGACCTTGCCGTACTTCACGCCCTTCGTGGAGACGAGCCCCTCGCCCATGGCGGAGATCTCGCCGCCGCGCCCCCGGAGCACCAGCACCTCGAGGCAGTTGTGGGGATCGAGGTGGACGTGGAGCGCCGAGACGACGGCGCGGTGGTTCTCGTGCTGGATGTGGGCGAGCTTCTGGGCCAGGCTCGACGAGTCGTGGTCGTAGACCAGCGTGACCACCGCGACCTTCTCCTCCCGCCCCCGGGAGGCCCATTCCCGCTGGACGAGCGAGTCGCGGATGAGGTCGCGGACCGCCTCGGACCGGTTCACGTAGCCCTTCTCGGCGATGAGCCGGTCGAACTGGGCGAGGAGGTCCTGCTCGAGCGAGATCCCGATGCGTTCCAGCATGCGTGAACACTACCCGCCCCGGCGGGCAAAATGCTACGAATCGCGGGACCGTATGGACCGACACCCCCTGCTGGAGCGCGTGTTCCGCCGCATCGTGGCGCTGCGCCTCCCCATCCTGGCCCTCTACGCGGTCCTCCTGCCCGTGGCGATCGCGCTCGCGCTGCGCATCCCGTCGGAGGGGGCCATCGACCGGCTCATCGTCCCCACCGACCCGGACTTCGTGGCGACCCGGGCCTTCCAGAAGGTCTTCCCGGAGGGGCAGGTGGTGCTGCTGCTCCTCGAGTCGGACGACCCCTGGAGCCCGGACGTGCTGCGGCAGGTGATGGCGCTCGAGGAGCGGCTCGGCAAGGTGCCCGGCGTCCATCCGGTCTCGGCGCTCGACATCTTCCGGCGCGTCCATCCGGGCTTCCAGCCGGACGCCGCCTCCGCCGAGGCCTTCCGGAAGTTCGCCACCGGCACCGACATCCTCCGCAGGCAGGGGCTCGTGGGGGACCGGTTCCTGGGGGTGGTGGCCGGCTTCGGGGGAGCGCCACGGGAGCGGGCCGGGACGCTCGCGGCGATCGAGCAGGCGGTGGGGCAGCCTGGCCCGGGGGTCATCACCATCCGGCGGGTGGGGGCGCCCTTCGTCGAGGCCTGGATCGAGCACGAGAGCGGGTCGGCCTCGGCCCGCTACTTCCCGCTCTTCGGCATCTTCGTGGTGGTCATCGCGCTCTTCCTCTACCGCTCCTGGCGGACCCTGGTGGCGCTGCTCGTCGCCCTCGGCACGGCGGTGGCCATGGGGGTGGGGGCGGGGTCGCTGCTCGGGTTCTCCTTCACGGTCGTGTCGGCGCTCGTGCCCCTCACCGTGATGGTGACCACGCTCGCCACGCTCGTCTACCTCCAGTCCCGGTTCGTCGACCAGCCCGAGGGCACCGACGTCGACGCCCACCAGGCCTTCGCCCTCGCCAACAAGTTCCTCCCGGTGACCGCCTCCACGGTCGCCGCGGTGCTGGGGTTCGGGGCGCTCGCCGTCTCCCGGATCCTCCCGGTCCGGGAGATGGGGATCTGGACGGCGGTGGGGCTGGCCCTGGGGTGGATCGTCGCCTTCACCCTCTTCCCGGCCCTGCAGAAGCTCCTGCGCACGCCCACCGGGCGGACCGTGGCGATCCGGACCCGCGTCTACGACCGGCTCTCGGAGGTGCTCCCGGTCTTCACCTGGCGGTTCCGCTGGCTGCTCGTGGTGGGCTCGCTCGTGATCTCGGCGGCGGGAGCCGTGGCGTTGTTCGGCCTTCCCGGCCTCGTCGCGCCCATGCGGGTGGGGGTCGACTCGCTCGACTACGTCGACCCGAGCCTCGCCATCCACAAGGACATGCTCTGGTTCCGCAAGAACGTGGCGGGGCTCAACGTCGCCCGGGTCTGGGTGAAGACGCCGCCCGGCGTCGCCGTCGACCCCGAGTTCCTGCGCGGCGTCGATCGCTTCGCCACCGCCGTGGACGCGGTGCCCGAGGTGTCGGCGGTGGTCGGCCCCACCACCTTCCTCCGGATGCGCCGCTACATGGCCGGCCAGGGGGACCGGCTGCCCCAGGACCGGGAGACGTTCGAGGCCGCGGCCGCCGACGTGGAGCAGCTGCTCCTCACCGAGCCCGAGCTGCGCGCCTTCATCGACGTGGGGACGCTCGGCAACGCCACCCTCACGGTCGTGTTCTCCGGGGTGGAGGAGAAGGAGTTCCACGATCTCATCGCCCGCCTTCGCCGGGCATGGGAGACGGCGACCGCCGGCGACCCCGCCTTCCGCGGCGTGGAGATGCAGGTGGTGGGCGAGTCGCTGCTCCAGTCCAAGGTGGGCGCGAGCCTGGTGCCCACCCTCACCGAGAGCTTCGCGCTCACGGCGGGGCTCATCTTCCTGGCGTTCCTGTTCGTGTTCCGGAGCCCGTCGGCGCGGCTCATGGCGATGATCCCGTCGGTCTTCGCCATCCTGGCCACGTTCCTGGGGATGCGGCTCCTCGGCGGCTCGCTCAACGTGGCCACCATCCTCATCGCCACGACCGTGCTGGGGACCACCGAGAACGACCAGATCCACTTCTTCTACCACCTGCAGGAGGGGCGGCAGGAGGGGATGAAGTTCGAGGAGGCGCTCCGCTACACGCTGCGCGTGTCGGGGCGGGCCATCGTCTTCGCCACCCTGATCAACGCGGCCGGGTTCCTGGCCCTCTCGGTCTCCAACTTCCCGCCGCTGCGCCAGTTCGGCGTCATCACCTCGGCGGCGTTCCTGCTCTCGATGGTGGCCGACTTCACCGCGCTGCCGGCCTCCCTCTGGCTTCTCGCGCGGGTGCGGCCGGCCGCCCTCGAGAAGTAGCGGCGACCCGGATCAGCCGCGGGGCGGCAGCGGCAGGAAGGCCCACTTCGCCTTCATGCGCGCCGCCCACTCCGGGTGGTTCTCGAGCATGCGCCGGTCCTTCATGGGGCCGGAGATGGCGACGAAGAGCAGGGTGATGGAGAGCGGCCCGACGAGCGTCCACCAGCGGCCAGGCTGCGCGGCGTAGCCCAGGATCCAGAGCCCCCACCAGAAGCCCATCTCGCCCAGGTAGTTGGGGTGGCGGCACCAGCCCCAGATCCCGGAGTCGAGCATCGCCCCCCGCTCCCGGCGCGAGGACATGAACCGGCGCAGTTCCAGGTCCGCCACGGTCTCGATGGCGATGGAGGCCACCGCCACCCCCACGGCCACGAGGTCGATCCAGCCGACCGGGCGGCCGGGGCCGGAGAGCGCCGGCCAGGCCCCGAGCAGCGCCAGGAAGACCCAGAGGGTGGGGAAGAGGTGGAGGCTCACCAGGCTTGCCGGCCAGTAGAAGCGTCCGGTCTTCTTGCGGATGTCGACGTAGCGGAAGTCCTCGTCGCCGAGGCCGTGCCAGCGGGCCAGCTGGTTGCCGGTGAGGCGCAGCGCCCAGGCCACGACGAGCCCGATCACCAGCGCCTGGCGCAGCGCCACGGCGTCCCCGCCGCCGGGGGCGAAGGCCCAGTAGAGGACGATGGGGATCGGCGCCAGGCTCCAGTACGGGTCGTACATGCTGGAGTTGTCGAAGGCCACGCTGAACCCGAACACCGCCACGGTCGCCACGACGTCGGCGACGAGGGCGACGACGATGGGGCTCCAGGCCGGGACGGCGATGGCGGTCGCGATGCCCGCGGCGAGGGCGACGACGTAGGTGATCGCCAGCCAGGTGAAGGCGCGGGCACGGGAGGGGGAGGCGTCGAGCATCGCGTACGATTAACAGAACCTTGGCCCGTCCGCAGTCACCCCACCGGGCCGCCCGGAGGACGCCATGTCGATCGTGGATCTCGAAGCCATTCCCCAGGTCACGCTGCCCTTCATGAACGAAGATCACCGGGAGGAGGCGCGCCTCCTGAACGAGCTCGGCGAGGCTGTGAAGGGGCACCGGACCGGGAAGGTGCCGGTCGAGACCGTCCTCCACAGCTTCGAGGCGCTCCTCGCCCACACCCAGGAGCACTTCGGGCGGGAGGAGGAGGCCATGCGGCAGGCGAACTTCCCGCCCTACCCGGTGCACAAGGGGGAGCACGACCGGGTGATCGAGGAGATGGAGGCCGAGGAGGTCCACTTCCGGGAGACCGGCGACACCGCCCGGCTCTGGAGCTACGTGTCCGAGGCCGTGCCGGCCTGGTTCGTGGCCCACATCCAGTCGATGGACGCCATGACCGCCGGGTTCGTGAACATGCGGCGCGGAGGGTAGGGGGCGAAAAGAAGAAGGGCCCGGTCCAGATTGGACCAGGCCCTCGAGATGGTGGAGCTGTGGGGGATCGAACCCCAGACCTCTAGAGTGCGATTCTAGCGCTCTCCCAGCTGAGCTACAGCCCCGTACCTGAAAGCCTCCCCGGAAAGCAGGGAGGGGCCTTGTTTACGGGTCGGGACGGCGGGTGTCAAGAGACGTTGGGCGCCACCCAGTAGAGCATCACGTAGACGAGGACGCCGGTCACCGAGACGTAGAGCCAGGCCGGAAAGGTGTAGCGGGCCACCCTCCGGTGGGCCTCGAAGTTCCCCTTCCAGGCGTGGAAGAGGGCGAAGCCGATGAGCGGCACGATCGCGGCGGCCAGGACCGTGTGGGAGCCGAGGAGCAGGAGGTAGCCGGTCCGCAGCGCCCCGGTGCCGGGGAAGCGGTGGGTGCCGGTGAGGGCGACCCGGGTCAGGTACCCCACCAGGAAGAGGGCCGACACGCCCAGCGCGGAGAGCATGAGGGCCCGGTGGCGGATGCGATCCCCGGCGCGGATGGCGCGCCATCCCAGGACCAGCAGGACCGCGCTCGTGGCGTTCATGCCGGCGTTCACCGGCGGAAGGATCTCTCCGAGGCTCATGGGGCGCCTAGCGCGCCCCCAGGAACAGGGCGATGAAGATGGCCACGAGGTAGAGCAGCGTGGAGAGGAAGAAGTTCCGCGCCCAGCGCGCCTCGCCCTCGGGGCGGCCGAGTCCGCTCGCCGCCGCGAGCGAGAGCCCGCCGCCGAGCAGCGCCGCCATGGCTCCGTAGCCCCAGGTGGCCATGCCGAGGAAGGTGGGGAGCATGCCCACCGGGACGAGCACCGCGCTCGTGACGAGCGCCCAGACCTTGGCGGCACGCTCCCCGTGGACGAGCGCGAAGACCTTCAGGCCGCCGCGCGCGTAGTCCTCCTTCAGGTAGATCGAGATGGCGAGGAAGTGGGGCAGCTGCCAGACGAAGAGCAGCGCGAAGAGGGCGAGCCCGCGGGCGTCGATCGTCCCGGTGGCGGCCGTCCAGCCCATGAGCGGAGGGATGGCGCCGGGGATGGCCCCGACGAAGAGCGCCGCCGTGCTCCAGCGCTTCATCGGCGTGTAGACGAAGGCGTAGCTCACCAGCGCGACGAGCGCGAGGAGCGCGGTGAGGGGGTTCGCCGCGAACGCCAGCATGGGGATGGCGAAGGCCGGCAGCCCGATCCCGAGCGCGAGCGCGGTGGCCGGCTCGACCCGGCCGGCGGGAAGCGGGCGCCCCCAGGTCCGGCGCATGAGGGCGTCGACGTCACGCTCCAGGTAGTTGTTGAGCACGTTGGCCGCGCCGACGACCATCCCGGTGCCGAGCAGCACGGCCGCCGCGCGGGGCGCCGAGGGCTGCTCGGGGGCGAGCCAGAGCCCCGCCGCCGTGGTGGAGACCACCATGCCGGAGAGGCGGGGCTTGGCGAGGGCGACGAGGTCGCCGAGCCCGCGCAGCGACTGGAGCGGGGAGGGAAGGGTGCGGATGGCGGTGCGGCTCTGGGTCGGGTTCATCTCTCACCCCGCGGCGGGAACGAGTCCGGGAACGCGGTCCCGGGCGGTGCGCTGGGCGACCGGCCGGGGACCGAGGAGGAGGAACAGCAGGAGGGAATCGGCGAGGAGGAGGGCGCCGCCGGCGAGGTGGAGGCTCACCACGCCGACCGAGATCATGCTCCAGACCGTCCAGGCGCCGAGGAGCACCTGGACGACCACCAGGACGGGTGCGACCCGCGCCGCACCGCGGGCCCGGCTCGGCCCCGAGCGGAGGGCGGAGAAGGCGGCGGCGAGGACGAGCAGGGCCACGACCACACCCGCGTAGCGGTGGAGGGTGACGAGCTGGGCCGGCCCTCCCACGGGCCAGGCCGCTCCCTCGCAGAGGACGACGGTCGTGCCGCAGGCGAGCCCGGAGCCGGTGTGGCGGACGAGGGCCCCGAGGACGATCTGGAGGTAGGTGGCGAGCGCGGCCGCTCCGGCGAGCGCGCGGACTCCGCCCGGCGCAGGGGCGTCGACCACCCCCTCCGACGCGGGTGCGAGGCGCCAGGCGAGCCAGACGAGCACCGAGAAGAAGGCCATGGACGTGGCCAGGTGGCCGGAGGAGACCACCAGCGGCAGCTTCCAGACGACCGTGAGGGCGCCCAGCGAGGCCTGGAAGAGGACGAGCCCGAGCGCGACGAGCGAGCCCACCCGCACGGCCGTCTCGCGCCGCCGGCGCCACACCGTCACCGCGAGCGCCAGGGTCAGGACGGAGACGGCGAGGGCGACGAGCCGGTGGCCGTGCTCGAACAGGACGCCCCCCTCCATGGCCGGGAAGAACTGGCCGTAGCAGAGGGGCCAGTCCGGGCAGGCGAGGGAGGAGCCGGTGGCGTGGACCATCCCTCCGATCACCAGGAGGGCGAAGGTGGCTATGGCCGTGGCCTGCGCGAGGCGGAACTCCAGCATGGGTGAACGGTCATTTAAGAACCGACCTGATCCCGGTCAAGGGGTCATGGGGGCCCCGCCAGGGGGCCCGCCAAAGGCTCCGGACGGGGTATGGAAGGGGGCATGAACCGACCCGCCCTCGCCGCCGCCCTGATGCTCGCCGTCGCCCCCTCCGCCGCCCTGGCCGGGGACCTCCGCGGGGTGGTCCGGTTCCAGGGGACGCCGCCCGCCCCGGCCACGCTGGAGACGACCAAGGAGCGGGCCGTCTGCGGGGACTCGGTGCCGGACGAGGGGGTCCAGGTCGCGGGCGGGATGCTCCGGAACGTGGTGGTGGTCGTGAAGGGCGCGCCCGCCCCGGCCCCGACGAAGGGGACGCTCGACCAGCACGGCTGCCGGTACGTGCCCCACGTGCAGGTCCTCCCCGTCGGCAGCACGCTCGACGTGGTGAACGGTGACCCGACGCTCCACAACGTCCACGGCTACCTGGGGCAGGCCACCGCCTTCAACCTGGCCATGCCGTCGAAGGACTCCCGTCTGTCGCGCCAGCTGAAGAAGCCCGGGCTCGTCGTGGTCCGATGCGACGTCCACGCCTGGATGAGCGCCTTCGTCTGGGTGGTGGAGGGTCCCGCGGCGGTGAGCGGGGCCGACGGAGCCTACGCCATCGCGGGGATCCCGCCCGGCACCTACGAGGTGACGGCCTGGCACGAGAAGCTGGGGGAGCGGAAGGGCACGGCCACCGTCCCCGCGACGGGGGCGGCGGTGCTCGACTTCACCTTCGGGAACTGACCGGCCCTACGAGTCCTCTTCCTCGACGGCCTCTTCGTCCTCGTCGAGAGGGACCTCGTCCTCTCCCTCGAGCGGTTCGGCAACCGGTTCCGCCTTCCGCGCCGCGGCGCGGACGCGCTTCTCCGGAGGCGGCGCCTTGAGGACCGGACTGTCCCGCTGGTCGGCCCCGCACTTCGGGCAGAGCGGCACCGGCTTGCGCAGGTCGTAGAACTTCGTCTGGCACTTGAAGCAGCTGTGCTTGTTTCCGAGATCCTTCGGCGCCATTGCTCTCCCCTGCGGACGTGCGCGCCGTTTATCCAAAGCGCAGGGGCCCGTCAAAGGAAAAGGCGAGGCCCCCCACCGAAGCCTGGGCTATACCTCGCCCTGCATGAACGAGACCGAACGGCTGGAGCGGCGCCTGCTCAAGGATACGGCGCGCGCGATCCAGGATTTCGAGCTCGTGGAGGAGGGGGACCGGATCCTCGTCGCGGTCTCGGGCGGGAAGGACAGCTACACGCTCCTCCACCTCCTGATGCGCCTCCGGGAGCGCGCCCCGATCGGGTTCGACCTGGTGGCCGTGAACCTCGACCAGGGGCATCCGGGCTTCCCCGGCCACGTCCTCGAGGAGCACTTCAAGAAGGTGGGCGTCCCCTACCGGATGCTCCGCCAGGACACGCTCACCATCGTGAAGCGGATCGTCCCGGAGGGCGGCACCTACTGCTCCGCCTGCTCGCGGCTGCGCCGGGGCATCCTCTACAACGCGGCCGTGGAGATGGGCTGCAACAAGATCGCGCTCGGCCACCACCGCGACGACCTCATCGAGACGGTCCTCCTCTCGGCCCTCTACGCCGGGCGCCTCGCCACCATGCCGGTGAAGCTCCGGAGCGACGACGGGCGCAACGTCGTCATCCGCCCGCTCGCCTACGCCGCCGAGGAGGAGATCGCCGCCTTCTCCGAGGCCATGCGCTTCCCGGTCGTGCCCTGCGACCTGTGCGGCTCCCAGCCCAATCTCCTGCGCAAGCGGGTGAAGGCCCTCCTCACGGAGCTCCAGGCCGAGCACCCCGCCGTGAAGGGCAACCTGCTCACCGCGCTCTCCAAGGTGGTCCCGAGCCACCTGCTCGACCGGGACCTCCAGAAGCGGCTGGGCGAGACCACCGGACGGGATCCCTGGTTCGAGGTCGAGGCTGGCTAGCGAGGAGGCACCGATGGCACCCGCAACTCCCGATTCCATCCGCACCCCGCGGGACCTGGCACCGCTCCTCGAGCACACGCTGCTCCGGGAGGACGCCACCGAGACCGACGTCCTGCGGCTCTGCGAGGAGGCCCTGCGCCACCGGTTCGTGGCCGTCTGCGTTCGGTCGAGCCAGGTGGCCCGGGCGGCCCGGGCGCTGGCCGGGTCGGGCGTGGCGGTGGTGGCGACGGTCGACTTCCCCGAGGGGGGCGGCAGCACCGAGTCGCGGGCGCGGGAGGCCCGTGCCGCCGCGGCGGCCGGCGCGAGCGAGATCGACGTGGTGCTGGGGCGGGCGGCGCTGCAAGTCCGCGACCACGGGGGCGTGTTCCGCGACCTCGCCGAGGTGGTGCGCGAGGCGCGGGTCCCGGTGAAGGTGATCCTGGAGACGAGCCGGCTCACCCGCGACGAGAAGGTGGCCGCCTGCGTGCTGGCCCAGGCGGCGGGCGCGGCCTGGGTGAAGACCTCGACCGGCTACGCCGGCGGCGGGGCCACGCCCGAGGACGTGGCGCTCCTCCGGGCCACCGTGGGGCCGACGGTGGGCGTGAAGGCCTCCGGCGGGATCCGGACGGCCGACGACGCGCTCCGCATGGTGCGGGCCGGCGCCGACCGCATCGGCACGAGCTCCGGGCCGGCCATCGTCGAGGGGCGCTTCGGGAGCTAGCGGGGTCGCCTTGGCCGGACGCTTCGTCATCCTGATCGCGGACAGCGTGGGCGCGGGGGCGATGCCCGACGCCGCCGACTACGGCGACGCCGGGTCGGACACGCTCGGGAACCTGAGCCGGGCGGTGGGAGGGCTCGCGCTCCCCGTGCTGGGAAGGATGGGGCTCGGGAACGTCCTCCCCATCCTCGGTGTGCCTCCCGTGGATCGCCCCGAGGCGTCGTGGGGGCGGATGGCGGAGCGGTCGCCGGGCAAGGACACCATCACCGGCCACTGGGAGATGATGGGGGTGCCGCTCGAGGAGCCGTTCACCTTCTTCCCGGACGGCTTCCCGCCCGAGGTGCTCGACCCCTGGATCGCGGCGACCGGCGTCCCCGGCGTGCTCGCCAACCGGGCCGCGAGCGGCACGCAGATCATCGAGGAGCTGGGGCCCGAGCACCAGCGCACCGGGAAGCCCATCGTCTACACCTCGGCCGACTCGGTCTTCCAGGTGGCGGCCCACGAGGAGACGGTGCCCGTCGCCACCCTTCACGCGTGGTGCAAGGAGGCGCGGCGCCAGCTCGACCCGCTCCGGGTGGCGCGGGTGATCGCGCGCCCCTTCGTGGGCGCGCCGGGGTCGTACCGGCGGACCTACGACCGGAAGGACTTCGCGATGATCCCGCCGCGCCCCACGGTGCTCGAGCGGCTCGCGGCGGCCGGGGTCCCTGCCATCGGCGTGGGGAAGATCGGGGACATCTTCGACCGGCGCGGCCTCTCCGGCGACGTGCACACCGAGGGCAACGCCGACGGGCTGCGGCGGACCGCGGAGATCCTGGCCACGATGGAGCGGGGGCTCCTCTTCGTGAACCTGGTCGACTTCGACAGCCTCTGGGGGCACCGCAACGACGCGGAGGGCTACGCGCGCGGGCTGGAGGCGATGGACCGGGGGCTGCCTCCGGTGATCGAGCCCCTCCGGGACGGGGACGTGCTCGCCATCACCGCCGACCACGGCTGCGATCCGACCACCTCCTCGACCGACCACTCGCGGGAGTACGTGCCGTTGCTCGTCCGGGTGCCGGGGAGGGAAGGCGTGCCGCTCGGGACGCGCGAGACCTTCGCGGACCTCGGCGCGACCGTGGCGGAGTACTTCGGGGTCGACGCGGGCGCCGGCCGGAGCTTCCTCCGGGACGTCGGCGGCGCCGCGCGGCGGGGCTAGGCCGCCGACCGGCCACCGCTCCACGCCGGTCAGTAGCTGGGAAGGGACGGGTCGACGTCGGCGCCGTAGCGGAGCACGCCGCCGGCGAGGGAAAGGACCCGGGAGAAGCCGGCGGCGCGGAGTTGATGGCCGGCCGTCTGGCTGCGGACGCCGCTCCTGCAGTAGACGACGATCTCCCGGGCCGGATCGAGGCGCGGGATCTCCTCGGCCAGGCGGGAGAGCGGCACCAGGCGAGCGCCCGGGATCCGGGTGATCGCCCACTCGTGGGGCTCCCGGACGTCGAGCAGGGTCAGCGCGTCGCCGCGCCCGACCCGCTCCGCCAGCTCGCCCGGCGTGATCTCCGGGACGCGCTCCTCCGAGGCGGCAACGGCGCAGACGACGGCCTCCTCGCGGACCGCCTGGATCGCCCTCGTCCCGCAGGCCGGGCATTCCGGGTCCTTTCGCACGTTCACGGTCCGGAACTGCATGGCGAGCGCGTCGACGAGGAGCAGCCGTCCGACCAGCGGCTGGCCGATGCCGGCGAGGAGCTTGAGGGCCTCGGTGGCCTGGATGGTCCCGAGCAGCCCGGGCAGCACGCCCAGCACCCCTCCCTCGGCGCAGGACGGGACCTCCCCCGGTGCGGGCGGCGACGGGTACAGGCAGCGGTAGCAGGGGCCATCGGGCGTGGCGAAGACCGAGGCCTGGCCGTCGAAGCGGAAGATGCTCGCGTAGACGTAGGGGCGGCCGGCCAGGACGCAGGCGTCGTTCAGCAGGTAGCGGGTGGCGAAGTTGTCGGTGCCGTCGACGACGAGGTCGTGATCCCGGACCAGCGCGAGCGCGTTGCCGGCGTCGAGGCGGGTGTCGTGGATGGCGAGGGAGACGTGCGGGTTGAGATCGAGCAATCGATCGCGCGCGGACTCGGCCTTGGGGCGTCCCAGATCCTTCGTCCCGTGGAGAACCTGCCGCTGGAGGTTGGTCACGTCGACCCGGTCGAACTCGACGAGGGAGACGTGCCCCACGCCGGCGGCGGCGAGGTAGAGGGCCGCCGGGGAGCCGAGCCCTCCAGCTCCCACGAGGAGCACGCGGCCCCCCTTGATCCTCCGCTGCCCGGCCAGGCCCAGCTCGGGGAGCAGGACGTGGCGGCTGTAGCGCCCGATCTCGTCGCGGTCGAGCGTGGGGAGCGGCGACTTCAAGACACCTCCGGTGATGCGGGGGCACGGCGACATCCGTTGCTTCCGTTCTCTACGACGGGCGGGCGGGGACCGCCACCTCGGGGAAGGGCATGACGGCCTCCGGGTGTCGTCCGGGAGCCTGCAGCCGTGCAGGGGAGGGGTGGACGTCTTAGCGGACAGATATCCATCATGACGGATACAGGTCCGGGGGCGCCGGAAAAGGAGACGGGCGGGACCGGTGACCGGCCCCGCCCGCGCATCTGCCGGAGGTGCTACTTCGCCGCGGCGAAGGCCTCCTCGAAGTCCTCGCGGATGTCGTCGACGTGCTCGAGCCCGACCGAGACCCGGATCAGGTCGGGCGTGACGCCGGCGGTCTTCTGCTCCGCCTCGCTGAGCTGGCTGTGGGTGGTGGTGGCCGGGTGGATGACGAGCGTCTTGGCGTCGCCGACGTTGGCGAGGTGGCTGGCGAGCTTCACTCCCTCGATGAACTTCCGGCCCGCCTCGGCGCCGCCCTTGATCCCGAAGGAGAGCACCGCGCCGAAGCCGTTGCGCAGGATCTTCTTGGCCCGCTCGTGGTGCGGGTGGCTGGCGAGGCCGGGGTAGTGGACCCAGGCGACCTGCGGGTGCTTCTCCAGCCACTGGGCGATGGCGAGGGTGT
>JBAXVO010000061.1:0-15769 GCA_037129355.1 Deltaproteobacteria bacterium
CATTCCACAAACAATGTGCCGTGTTCAGCCCAAAAAGTTTTTTGTTCACCAGTAGCGGTTGTGTAGTTACGGCCAGGGAATTTAATTTCGTAAGATTTTTTCATTTAATTGCTTTCAGATTAGTTAACTTATTTACTTTGTCATTCAACTCGGCTAGGAACTGGATGACCTCTTTCTCCAACATTGCTACATACTCAGGGTCAAACTCAACCCTTTTGACAAACAATTGAAGGTCTTGGGGTAGGCGTGGGTCGTAGGAAATGAAGTCTGCCCATTGACGCTCACAACATCTAAGCTGCCATTGAATCTGCGGAATGTATTTAGATGGCACTTTGTCTGCCAACAAGGTTTCGATTTGCGTATTCGTCTGGGGACACTTGCATTCGATACATCCAAAAAGCGACACCAATCCGTCAGGACTTGCACCAGACATTGCAATTGTTGGGTGATCAACAAACCCCACAGCCTCAACCAAGACATTAGTGGCATTCTCGTAAGCCGAAATTGCGAGGGCTTCATTGGCTACCCCCCATTCCATTGCACTATTTGTAAAAGACTCTGCCTTTTGTCCTGTTAAGCGTTCACAGATCAATTGCGCCATGTAGTTATCCCGACTAGCCGAGTAGCCTGATTTGGTCTTGGCGATCACATCTGCCACCCGACTAGCGGTAACTTTGCCCAGACGGGCTGTGAACCAAGCATCCGAGCGTTGTTCTATTTGTTCAGTCATACATTTTCCTTTTCATTAAATCTTTAGCACCAGTAACCGCCTCTAACCATTCCTTATCCGTACCCGCAGACTTGTAAGCCTCTTTAAAGCGCGTCTGGAGTTCCTCTAAGGTGGTGGACTCGCTGATTGAGGTAATGTGGTCTTGCATCTGGTTGTGATTAGCCTTGGTCTCCTTAACCGCAGGTTTAGTAGCTGCGTTGCCATCATCATCTTCGGGGGCTTGCCCTTCTCCAGCGCATCGAAGAAGGCCTTCACGTCCCGGGTGACGCTCGCGTCGGCGGTGAAGAGGGAGAAGTCGGTGTAGAGCCGGGAGTTGCGGGTGTTGTAGTTGCCGGTGCCGAGGTGGACGAACTCGCGGCGTCCCCGGCGGACCCAGATGGCCTTGGCGTGGACCTTCCGGGAGGGCAGTGGCAGCACGCGGACGCCCGAGTTCTGGAAGCGCAGGCCCCACTCCAGATTCTGCAGCTCGTCGAAACGGGCCCGGGCCTCGAGCAGCACGGCCACGTCCTTTCCGGCGCGGGAGGCCGCGATGAGCGACTCGGCGAGCACGTTGTCGTCCCCCACCCGGTAGAGGGTGGCGCGCATCGCCGTGACCTCGGGATCGCGAGCCGCGGCCCGCGCGAAGTCCTCCACCGCATCGTACCCCTGGTACGGGTGGTAGATCATCTGGTCGCGCCGCGCGATGCGGGCGAAGGGGTTGGTGGCGAATCCCGGGATGAGCCAGGGGCGCAGCGCGGCGAACTTGAAGCGGGCCGGCGCCTTCGACACCAGCGTGGAGACCATCCGGAGGTCGAGCGGCGGCTCCACCCGGAACACCTCCTGCGCCTCGAGCCCGAGCGCGATGCGGATCGACTCGGCCCAGTGCGAGGGGAAGTTCTTCTCCACCTCGAGGTGGCTGGGGCGGCCGTCGAGCCGGGTCTCGAGCGCCGCCGGGAGGTCCTCCCAGTCGAGCCCGAGCTGGTCGATGGCGGCCAGCCGGATCACCCGCAGCTCGTGGAGCTCCAGGTCGCGCCCGTCGAGGAAGAGGTCGCTGCGCAGGCGCAACAGCTCGCCCAGCCGGACGTAGGTGCCGTCCCGCCCCGGGATCTCGATCAGGCGGGGGAGGCTGTCGGGGAGCCGGACCAGGTGCTCCAGCACCCCCAAACCGGTGGCGAAGTAGAGGGCCTCGGTGCGGACCTCCCGCACGGCGTCGGCGCGCAGCACGTCGGTCCGGGGTGCCACCTCCTCGGCCAGGAAGGCGCCGAAGTAGTCGAGCTCCTCGCGGGTGAGGGTGGAGACCGGGACCACCCGGATGGATTGGTCCTCGAGCTCGTCGAGCAGCGTGCGGTAGGTCTCGCTCGCGCCCTCGACCTGCCCACGCGCCTCGTTGAGCAGCTTCTGGTAGCTGGCGGTGCCCCGCTCCTCCAGGAACGGGCGGGAGATCCGGGCCGCGAAGAATTCGTCCAGGTTCGTCGCCCAGATGGCGAGGAACCGGACCCGCTCCATGAGCGGGAAATCCGGGCGCCGGGTCTGCTGGAGGACCCGCCGGTTGAAGTGCAGCCAAGAGAGTTCCTGTTCGAGTCGCACGTGCCTCCCCGGCGTGAGGGGCCACTTCACCACAGCACGTGTGGCGGGAGTGTGACGATGGGGGGTATGCCCCCTCCGAGGGGGTCCCTGTCCGATCCACGGGCAGCTGCCTGCCCAATCTTCTTGCAGGGAGGGCCGGCTCGACGGCCGATCGGGGTCGATCGACGCCGGAAAGAGGCAGGCGTCTTGCAAAGGCAATAAGTTCGCCCCATGCGCCTCCTCCTCCAGCACGACACGGTCTACCGATTCCCGCGCCCGGCGGCGCTCGGGCCCCATCAGATCAGGCTCCGCCCCGCCCACCACGCCAAGGCCCGGATCGAGACCTACGCCCTTCGGGTGAGCGAACCCGGCAAGGTCCGCTGGCAGCGGGATCCCACCGGGAACCACGTGGCCCACGTCACCTTCCCCAAGGGCTCGACCCTCCCGGAGCTGGCCATCCACGTGGAGATGGCCGTCGACATCCGGCCGGTGAACCCCTTCGACTTCTTCGTCGACGACCGGTGCGAGGTGTTGCCGTTCTCCTATCCCGAGGAGCTCGCCCCGGAGCTCGCCCCCTTCCTGGAGCGGGACGACCCGTCGCTCGCCGGGGGGCCGCTCCTCGAGGCCTTCCTGGCCGGGCTCCCGAACTCGGGGCGCACCGTCCCGGCCATCGTCGAGCTGAACCGGCTGGTCCACGAGGCCACCCGCTACGTCATCCGCGAGGAGGCCGGGGTGTGGACCCCCGAGGAGACGCTCCGGCAGGGGAAGGGAAGCTGCCGGGACTCGGCCGTCCTGCTCGTCGCCGCGCTCCGCTCCCGGGGGATCGCGGCCCGCTTCGTCTCCGGCTACCTGGTGCAGCTCACCGACGAGGGGATGATCCCCGACGAGCCGCGCGGCGTGGGGCGCGACGTGGTCGACCTGCACGCCTGGGCCGAGGTGTTCCTGCCCGGCGCCGGATGGATCGGCCTCGACGCCACGAGCGGCCTGCTCTGCGGCGAGGGGCACATCCCGCTCGCCTGCGTGGCGCGCCCGGCCCTGGCGTCGCCGGTCATCGGGACCTCCGACGTGGGGGCCGAGTCCTTCGGATTCGAGATGCGCGTGGGGCGGCTCGGGCACGAGGCCCGTCCCACCACGCCGTACCCCGAGGAGACCTGGGACGCGCTCCTCCAGGCCTCCGACCGGGCCGATCGGGTCCTCGCCGACGAGGGGCTCACCCTCACCGTGGGTGGAGAGCCCACCTTCAACTCCCGGCTCCACCCGGAGGCCGCCGAGTGGCGGACCGACGCGCTCGGCCCCACCAAGTGGACGCAGGGGCTCGCCCTCGCCGGGGAGCTGCGCGACCGCATGGCCCCGGGCGGCGTCATCCTGCGCCGGGAGGGGAAGTGGTACCCGGGCGAGAGCCTGCCGCGCTGGGCGCTCGACGTGGTGGCGCTGCGGGACGGGAGCCGCCTCTGGTCCGGGGGAGGGACGCGCGCCGCCGCCACCCCCGCCGCCGCCGAGACCCTCTCCCGCGCCATCGCCGCCAAGCTGGGGGTCCGCACGGCCGCGCCGCTGCCGGCCTTCGAGGACCCCTGGCAGTACGTCCGCGACGAGACCGACCTTCCACCCGGCGTGAACCCCCTGAAGGCCGACCTGGCCGACGGCGAGGAGCGGCGCCGCCTGGCCCGTGTCCTCGACCACGGGCTCGCCACGCCGGTGGCCTGGGCGCTGCCCCTCTCGCGCGGCGAGACCGGCTGGCGCACCGACACCTGGCAGTTCCGCCGCGAGGCGCTCTTCCTCATCGCCGGCGACGCGCCGGCCGGGCTGCGCCTGCCGCTCAAGTCGCTGGGCGGGCCGCTGCCCGCACCGGCCGCGCCCGAGCCTCCCTACGTCGTCGACCCGCGCGTCGAGGAGGTCGTGGAGGCGCGGCTCCGGCAGGAGAAGGAGCGGGCCGAGGTGGCGGGCCGTCAGGGCGCGGTGGACCGGCGCGCGCCGGGTCCTCGCCTCCCCGAGGTCCGCACCGCCCTCTGCGTCGAGCCGCGTGGGGGCGAGATCTTCGTCTTCCTCCCGCCGGTGGCCACCGCCGCCCACTTCACCGAGCTGGTCCGCGCCGTCGACGACGCCGCCCGGGAGACCGACCTCGACGTCCGCCTGGAGGGCTACCCGCCCCCCTGGAGCCCCGAGGTGATCCGCTTCTCGGTCACCCCCGACCCGGGCGTCCTCGAGGTGAACGTCCAGCCCACCGCGACCGGCCGGGCCTGCGCCGCGCAGATCGACCAGGTCTTCGACGCCGCACTCCACGTCGGGCTCCACTCCGAGAAGTACATGCTCGACGGGCGCCAGGAGGGTTCCGGCGGCGGCAACCACGTCACGCTGGGCGGCCCGCGGCCGCTCGAGAGTCCCTTCGTCGTCCGCCCGGACCTGCTCGCCAGCCTGGTCACCTTCGTGCAGCACCACCCGGCGCTCTCCTACCTCTTCACCGGCCTCTTCGTGGGCCCGACCTCGCAGGCGCCGCGCGTCGACGAGGCCCGGCACGACGCGCTGTACGAGCTGGAGATCGCGCTGGCGCGCCTCTCCGACCGGAGCGAGCCGCCCCCGCCCTGGCAGGGGGACTGGCTGCTCCGCAACCTGCTCGTCGACGTCGCCGGCAACGGCCACCGGGCCGAGATCTCCATCGACAAGCTCTTCGACTGGCGCAGCCCCCACGGCCGGCAAGGGCTGGTGGAGCTCCGCGCCTTCGAGATGCCGCCCCACCCGCGCATGGCCGCGGCCCAGGCCATCCTGGCCCGGGCGCTGGTGGCCGCCTTCGCGCGGGAGCCGTACGCCCACGGCCTGGTGCGCTGGGGAACCGAGCTGCACGACCGGTTCCTGCTGCCGTTCTGGCTGTGGCGCGACATGGAGGAGGTGCTGGTCTTCCTCGATTCGCGTGGCGTCGGCCTGCCGCGCGACGCCTACCGCCCCTTCGTCGAGTTCCGCTGCCCGGTGGTGGGGCAGCTGCGCGTGGGGGGCGTGTCGGTCGAGATCCGCAACGCGCTCGAGCCCTGGCCGGTGCTGGGGGAGGAGCCCGGGGCCGGCGGCACCGCCCGCTTCGTCGACTCGTCGATGGAGCGGGTCGAGGTCCGCGCCGAGGGGCTCGAGACCGAGCGCTTCGAAGTGCTCGTGAACGGCCTCGCGGTCCCGCTGCGGGCCACCGGCACCGCCGGGGAGCACGTGGGCGGGGTCCGCTTCCGCGCCTGGGCGCCGCCGTCGTCGCTCCAGCCGCACCTGGGCATCCACCACCCGCTCAAGTTCGATCTCTGGGACCGCTGGGCGGGACGCTCGGTGGGCGCCTGCGCCTACCACGTCTGGCACCCGGAGGGGCGCGGCTACGAGGCGCCGCCGCTGACCCGCTTCGAGGCCTCGGCCCGAAGGGCGGCGCGCTTCACCGAGGAGGGGCCGATGCCCTGGCCCTCCCGCCCCCGGGCCACCGCGCCGCACCCCGAGTACCCCAACACCCTCGACCTCCGGAGATATGTCGGCGATCGCCCCATGCCCGAGCCGGAGGAGGACGACGAGGAGGGGCGCTGATGCAGGAGCTCCTCTCCGAGTGCCGGGCGCAGGACGAGGTGCTCCGGGGCGCCGGCCTGGAGATCTGGCTGGGGGCCGAGCCCACCTTCACCGACCGTTCATCCCAGGAGCCGCACTGGCTGTGGATGGCGGAGGGGGGCGACAAGGAGGAGCGCGCCGCCGGCCTCCTGAAGGACCTGCTCGGGCGGCTCGCCGCCACCTTCCGGCTGGCGCGACCGGAGGGGCGGCTCTACCCGGGCGAGGAGAAGCCGCGTTTCTGCCTGGGGGCGTCCTACGTGCCCCGCGGCAGCGCCGCCGAGCGCTGGGTCACGGTGGCGCCCGATCCCGGCGTGGTCGAGGTGAACCTCCCCCCCGCGCCCGACCTCGTCACCTTCGCCGAGCACGCCGGCGCGGTCTACGCGGCGGCCGCCGCGATCGGCCTCTCCCCGGAGCGCTTCCGCTGGAACGGCCACGCCGGCGACTCGGGAGGCGGCGGGCAGATCACGCTGGGCGGGCCGACGCCGGAGCGCAGCCCCTTCTTCCTGCGCCCCAAGCTGCTCCCCTCGCTGGTCCGCTACCTGAACCACCACCCGTCCCTCTCCTACGCCTTCGCCCCGGAGTGCGTGGGGAGCGCCGGCCAGGGGCCGCGCCCCGACGAGGGGGTTCGCGAGCGCTTCGACGAGCTGGGCGTCGCCCTCGATCGGCTGGCCCTGCGCGACGCGCCCGGGGCGGAGGAGCTCTGGAACTCGCTCGCCCCCCTGCTCGTCGACGCGTCGGGAAACTCGCACCGGGCCGAGGTCAACGTCGAGAAGCTCTGGAACCCGCACCTCCCCGGGCGCGGGAAGATGGGCGTGGTCGAGCTCCGGGCGCTGCGGATGCCGCCCACCCCGGAGCGGCTCGTCGCGCTGGGAGCCCTCTTCCGCGCGGTGGCGGCGCGGCTGGCGCGCGCCCCCTTCGAGGAGCCGCTCCTCGACTGGGGCCCCGAGCTGCACGACCGGGCCTCGCTCCCGCACTGGCTCGCGCAGGATCTGGCCGGCGTGATGGCCGACCTGGGCGAGCACGGGCTCGCGCCGGGGCGCAGGCTCCAGGCCTGGCTGGCACCCGAGGCGCCCGAGGTGGCGCGGGTGGAACTCGCCGGGGCGACCCTCGTGGTGAGGCGGGCGCCCGACTTCTGGCCGCTCCTCGGCGACGTGGCCTCGCAGGAGGGGCGCACCGCCCGGCTCGTCGACGCCAGCTCCGAGCGCATCGAGCTGCTCGTCACCTCCCCGGGCACGCCGCCCGGGCGGCTCGCCGCGCAGGGGGTGGAGCTCGCGCTCGAGGCCGCCGGCGGCCCGGTCCACGTCGCGGCCGTCCGCTTCCGCGCCTTCGCGCCCAGCCCGGGGCTCCACCCGGGCCTGGGCCCCCACGACCCGCTCGTCCTCGAGTGGGAGCGGCGGGGCGAGGCGGTGCGGGTCGAGCTTCACGGCTGGAAGCCCGGCGGCGGCGGCTACGAGGAGCTCCCGGCCGACGCCGAGGAGGCCGAGCAGCGCCGCCTGGAGCGGGTGGTGGTTCGCCCCGGCCGGTTCCGCAACCCGCAACGCGCCCCGTCGGCACGCCTGACGCTCGACCTCCGCCGGCTGCCCACGGCACTTCCCACCTGAGAGACGCCGGAGCCCCCATGGACCCCGCCACGCCGCTCCTCTCCGACTACACCGGGCTCCCCGGAGCCTGGGACGAGCTCTTCACCTCCACCGGCGCCCCCCGTCCGGCCTTCCGCCGGGCCATCGACGCGCTCGATGCCCACAGCCGCTCCGGCTTCGCGGTCTGCCAGGGGCTGGCCGAGCGGGCCCTGCTCGATCAGGGAGTCACCTTCTCGGTCTACTCCGACCAGCGCGGGACCGAGAAGATCTTCCCCTTCTGCCTGGTGCCGCGGATGGTCTCGGCGGCCGACTGGGCGGCGCTCGAGCGTGGGCTCCTGCAGCGCGTGCGGGCCCTCGAGCTCTTCCTCGCCGACCTGTACGGCGACCAGCACATCCTGAAGGACGGGACGCTTCCCACCGACCTGGTGCTCGCCTCGAAGAGCTGGTTCCCCCAGCTGCAGGGGGTGCGCCCGGTGGGCGGCGTCCGCATCCACATCGCCGGCATCGACCTGGTGCGGGACCCCCAGGGAACCTGGCGGGTGCTCGAGGACAACCTGCGGACCCCATCGGGCGTCTCCTACGTCCTCGAGAACCGCATCCTCTCCAAGCGGGTCATCCCCGACGTGCTCGACGCCGCGCGGGTCGAGCCCGTCGACGCCTACCCGGGACGGCTGGCCGAGTCGCTGCGCTCGGTCTCGCCGGTGGATCCCGACGAGACCTCCGCCGTGGTGCTCACCCCCGGCCCCTACAACTCGGCCTACTTCGAGCACAGCTTCCTGGCCCGCACCATGGGGCTCGAGCTGGTCCAGGCCGCCGACCTGTTCACGGAGGGTGACAGGGTCTTCTGCCGCACCACCCGCGGCCCGCGCCCGGTCCACGTCATCTACCGGCGCATCGACGAGACCTACCTCGACCCGGAGGTCTTCCGCCCCGACAGCCTGCTCGGCGTCCCCGGGATCATGCGCGCCTGGGCCAAGGGGAACGTGGCGCTCGCCAACGCCCCCGGCAACGGCGTCGCCGACGACAAGGCGGTCTACCCCTTCGTGCCCGACATCGTCCGCTACTACCTCTCGGAGGAGCCGCTGCTGGCCCAGCTCGACACCTGGGTCTGCGCCCGCGAGGAGGACCGGCGCTTCGTGGTCGATCACCTGGGGGAGCTGGTGGTGAAGGCGGTCGACGAGGCCGGCGGCTACGGGATGCTCATGGGGCCGCAGGCCACGAAGGAGCAGATCGACGAGTTCCGCAGGCGGGTGCTGGCCGAGCCGCGCAAGTACATCGCCCAGAGGCGGCTCGAGCTCTCCACCTGCCCCACCTGGGTCGAGGCGAAGGGCACCGTGGAGCCGCGCCGCGTGGACCTGCGCCCGTACATCCTGAACGGGCGCGACGGCCCCTGGGTGCTCCCCGGCGGCCTCACCCGCGTGGCCCTCACCGAGGGATCCTACGTGGTGAACTCGAGCCAGGGCGGCGGTTCCAAGGACACCTGGGTGCAGAAGCCGGAGGCCGCATGATCTCCCGCGTCGCCGATCACTGCTTCTGGCTGGGGCGCTACCTGGAGCGGGCCGAGTCGACCGCCCGCGTGCTGGGCGTCACCCGGAACCTGGCCCTAGACGTGGGGCTCAACCCCCGGCACGTCTGGCTGCCCGTCATCATCGTCTCGGGCGAGCAGGCCCGCTACGTCGCGTCCGGCCAGGGGCGCCCCGACGACGGCGAGCGCGTGCAGGACTACATGACCTGGGACGAGGAGAACCCGAGCTCCATCGTCTGCTCGCTCGCCGCGGCGCGCGACAACGCCCGCTCCATCCGCGAGGTGGTGAGCCTGGAGACCTGGGAGGCCCTGAACGCCCTCTACCTCTGGATGGGCAGCCCACGGGCCCGCGTCGAGTGGCGCGAGGACCGGCACGCCTTCTATCGGCGCATCCGGACCTCGATGCAGTCGCTGCAGGGCATCGTGCGGGGCACCATGCTCTTCGACGACGCCATGCACTTCATGCTGCTCGGGAACATGCTGGAGCGGGCCGGCCAGACCGCCCGCATCCTCGACGTGCATCACCACGCCTTCCAGGCGCTCGGCACGCACGAGGTCATCGAGACCGCCCTCTGGCTGGCGCTGCTCCGGGCCTGCTCCGGCTTCGAGCCCTTCATGAAGGTGCACCGCGGACGGGTGAGCCCGGCCGCGGTGGCCCGCTTCCTGGTGGTCGACCCCATCTTCCCCCGCTCGGTCCGGTTCTCGCTGCGGGCGGCGGTCTCCCGCTTCGAGCGGCTCCGCCCCCCCGAGCAGGACGACCTCCCCGGGGCGCGCAGCGCGGCGCGCCTCAAGGCGCTGGCCAGCTGGGTGGCGGCCCTGGACAAGGACTTCGACGTGGCCGGTCTCCACGAACTCCTCACCCATGTGGTCGACGAGACGGCGGCGATCGCCGGCATCATCGGGACCGAGCTCCTGGGGTATGCTGAGGGTCCGGCGGCCGAGATGTCGGCCCAGTGACCCCGCGCTCAATCGATGCCCAATCTCCTCGCGATGTCCTTCGAAGGCGAGCTCGCGCCCTCCTTCGACCTCCGGTGCCTGTCCCAGGGTGAGGTCCCGCCCGATGGTTGGGGCATCGGCTACTACCCGGGCGGCGAGCCCGCCGCGGCGGTCCTCAAGGAGCCGGCCCCGCCCAGCGGGTCGATCCGCTCCGAGCTCATCAAGGCCTGGGAGCACCTCGAGTCCTCCATCTTCCTGCTCCACGTCCGGCGGGCCACCTGGGGGGCGGTCTCCGACGCCAACACCCAGCCCTTCCAGCGGGCCTGGGGGCGGCGGGACTGGCTCTTCGCCCACGCCGGCTCGCTCCGCTACAGGCTCGAGCTGCGCCCCGGGGCCCCATTCGAGCCGGTGGGCGCCACCGACACCGAGCTCATCTTCTGCGAGCTGATGAACCGCTTCGCCGAGAAGGGCTGGAAGAGCATCGGCGAGGCCGACCCGCGGGTGCTGCTGGAGTGGCTGGCCCGCCTGAACGACAGCGGCAACCTCACCTGCGTGCTCGCCGATGGCCACGACGTGGCGGTCTACTCCGACCGGGAGTCGGCCGGAGTCTGGATGTGGGAGGTGCTGCCTCCCTACGAACGGCTCGCCTTCGGCGACACGGAGCTGCTCGTCGACCTGGGCAAGCGAGGGGTGAAGAGCCGCAAGGGGGTGTTGGTCAGCTCCCATCCGCTGACGGTGAACGGCGAGGAGAAGGAGTGGCGGGCCATCCCGCCCGGGCACCTGGTCCTCCTCCGGCAGGGGGCGATCCGGGAGGTGGTGGCCCCCTGGGTCATCCCCGAGGGGCACCCGAAGCTTCCCGGGACGCAGCGCCGGCAGATGCCCCGCCCGGCCCGGGCCGAGCCGCGCCGCTACCGGGTCACCCACCGGACCTCCTACCGGTACGACAAGCCGGTGGAGCGGTCGAGCCACGTCTTCAAGCTCTTCCCCATCTCCGACCGGCTGCAGCGGCTCATCTCCCATGAGCTGGACATCTCGGTGGACGGGCCCCACAGCGACTACGAGGACGTCTTCGGGAACCGGGCCCGCCGCATGGAGGTGGAGACCCCGTACTCCGAGATGACCATCACGGCCACCTCGCAGGTCGAGGTGCTCGACACCGACCCGCTCTCCTACCGCCCCCTCCGGCAGCGGGCCCAGATCCCGGTGGTCTGGATGCCCTGGCATCAACAAGTCTTGCAGCCCTTCCTGCTGCCGCCCGAGCTGGCCGAGACCGAGCTGAAGGAGCTCTCCGAGTACGCGATGAGCTTCGCGGTCCGCAACGACTTCGACCTGCTCGACACCCTGCTCGACGTGAACCTGTCGATCTTCCAGGAGTACAAGTACACCCAGGGTGCGACCACGGTCTCCACCACCCCGTTCGAGGTCTATTCGAACCGGCGCGGCGTGTGCCAGGACTTCACCAACCTCTTCATCTGCCTGGCGCGGCTGCTCGGGCTCCCGGCGCGCTACGTCTGCGGCTACCTGTGGACCGGCCCCAGGCACCAGAACCAGCGCCAGGCCGAGGCCTCCCACGCCTGGGCCCAGGTCTTCCTGCCCGAGGCCGGGTGGAAGGGCTTCGACCCCACGAACGGCGTGCTCACCCAGACCGACCACATCCGGGTGGCGGTGGGGCGCAGCTACCGCGACGCCACGCCGACGGCGGGCACCATCTTCGTGGGGGGCGGCGGGGAGAAGCTCGAGGTCGAGGTGCAGGTGACGGCCGAGGCTTCAGCCGAGCCAGATCCCGGATCCAGCCGGATCCAGTTCCAATCCCAATCCTAGAACCCGCCGAGCCCCAGCCCGAGCCGCGACAGCGCACCCGCCGCGGTTCCCAGCACCACCCCGGCCGCGACGTCGAGCGGGTAGTGGGCGCCCAGGTAGACGCGGGACGCCCCGATCCCGATCGCCAGCACCATGGCGGCCGGACCGATGCCGAAGGGCGCGCCGGCCAGCGCCACCGCCGCGGCGAAGGCGGCGGTGGTGTGCCCGGACGGGAAGGAGAAGCGGTCGGGGTTATCGGCCAGCGCCTCGAAGCCCACGATGGCGGAGGTCGGACGCGGGCGGTGGAGGGACCGCTTGAGCACCTGCGAGAAGAGTGTCCCGAGCAGCGTGCCGGCTGCGAGCCGCGCTCCCAGGACGATGAAGGGTCCGCCGGCGACGACCAGGCCGAGGACCGCGAGGGTCCAGGACGAGGTGTTTCCCGCCCGGGTGAGGGCCTTCGCCAGGCGCGTGCGCCACGGTCCGTGGAGCCGGCGCGCCGCGACGAGGAGCCGCTCGTCGATCGCGAGAAGCCGTGCGAGTCGCCCCACCCGAAGGGAGAGCTCCGGCGCTGCCGGGGCCAGGGAGGCGGTGTCGCGCAGCTCGCTCACGGGAGGGATATTGCACGGGCAGTGCGTCCCGGGCAGGGAGGAACGGTGACGGTTCGGTGAAGTCCTTCCGTCAGGGGCGGTAGACCAGGAAAGCACAGCGGATTCCGCCGTTCTGGACCTCGAGGACCCGGGCGGGCCGGCCCGGGACGAGCCTCGCCAGCGCGGGATCGCCCGCCAGGACCCCCACCGTCCAGCCGCGCAGCCGGCCGATGAGCCTCCCCAGCGACTGCCAGGACTCCTCGACCTCCCGGTCGAGCCGGATCCCGTACGGCGGGTTCACGAGGCAGGTGCCCGGACCGGGCGGCGGCTCCACGTCGGCTGCGTCGCGACGCTCGATGCGGACGCACCCGGCCATCCCGGCCGCCTCGGCGTTCTTGCCGGCGAGCCGGACCGCGCCGCCGTTGCGGTCGGAGGCGAGCACCGGCGCCGGCGGGAGCCGGGACAGCGCGCCGAGCCGCTCGCGGACCGCCAGGGTGCGCCCGGCGGCGTGCCCCGGCCAGCCCTCGAAGGCGAAGGTCCGGCCCAGCCCCGGCGCCCTGCGGCCGGAGAGCAGCGCCGCCTCGATGGCGATGGTTCCCGACCCGCACATGGGATCGAGGAAGGGGGTCGAGCCGTCGTACCCCAGCTCGAGCAGGAGGCCGCCGGCGAGGCTCTCCCGGAGCGGGGCGGCGCCGATGCGGGCCCGCCAGCCGCGCTTGAAGAGGGGGGCACCCGCGGCGTCGGCGGAGAGGGTGGCCCGCTCCCCGTCCCGCCGCGACTCCAGCTCCACTCCGGGCATCCGGTGGGCGAGGTCGCGCCGGGCCGCAGCCATCGCGGCGGCGTGCCCCTCCCAGAGGCGCGCCTTCACCGCGTCGGCCGAGCGGGAGCCCAGGCAGGCGACCGCCCAGGCGTCGGGCCCCTCGGCCTCGGCGCCACCGGCGACGGCGCGCGCCTGGAGGCCGAGCAGGTCGAGCTCGCCGGCCAGCGCCGGCTCCAGGCCGGGCGCGCAGGCCGCGAAGACCCGCTGGGGCATCCCTCCCGTCACGGCGGGGGCGGCGGCGGGGGAGGACCCGTCTGGGGCAGGGGCAGCCGGGCGAGCAGCTTGTGGAACAGGAGGAAGAGGAGCCAGGTGGCGAGCGGGGCGAACCGCAGCCACGCCACCATGGCGCGGGCGTTGGCGTCGGCGTAGCGGATGATGGTCGGCGTGATCCCGGCCGACATCTCGGACCGGATCTGGTCGAGCGAGAAGGCGACCGGCGGCTTTCCGGTGATCCACGCCCCGACCTGGAAGAATGGGATGAAGAGCAGGATCTGCCCCGGGTAGGCGGCGTAGTTGGCCGCCACCACGGCGACGTGGTTGAGCCGGAGGAGGACCGACAGCCCCAGCGCGAAGAGGGTGGTGATCCCCAGGATGGGCATCACCGAGATCACCACCCCGAGTGCGAGCGAGAGCGCCAGCTTGCGCGGGGTGACCCCCTGCCAGAGTTGCTGCTTCACCGGCTCCACGACCCGGCGCCGGAGCGTCTCCTTCCACTGGGCCATGTGCCCTTCATACCCCGATCCCCTCGCGAAAACCCCCAACTTGCGGTACATCGGCGCCCGTCATGATCTCGGTCCAGGACGTCACCAAGGCCTTCGGCCCCAAGAAGCTCTTCGAGGACGTGAACGTCACCTTCTCGCCGGGGCGTCGCTACGGCCTCACCGGGCCGAACGGCTCGGGAAAATCCACCTTCATGAAGATCCTCTCCGGCGACGAGGAGTCGGACACCGGCCAGGTCCACCGCCCCAAGCGGCTCGGCATCCTGCGCCAGGACCACTTCCGATACGACGAGGACCGGGTCATCGACGTGGTCCTCCGGGGCAACGCGGTGCTCTGGAAGGCCATGAAGGAGAAGGACGACATCCTGGCCCAGGGGGACATCTCCGAGGAGGACGGGCACAAGCTCGCCGAGCTCGAGGGGACCATCGGCGAGGAGGACGGCTACGAGGCCGAGGCGCAGGCCGCCGAACTGCTCCAGGGACTCGGCATCGCCAACGGCTGGCACGACCAGCCCATGAAGAGCCTGGCCGGCGGCCTGAAGCTGCGCGTGCTGCTCGCCCAGGCCCTCTTCGGCAACCCGCAGGGGCTGCTCCTCGACGAGCCGACCAACAACCTCGACCTCGACTCCATCCGCTGGCTGGAGCGCTTCCTCCACGACTTCGAGGGCGTGCTCGTCACCATCAGCCACGACCGGCACTTCCTCAACGCCATCTGCACCCACATCGCCGACATCGACTACGAGGCCATCATCACCTACACCGGCGGCTACGACGACATGGTCCGGCAGAAGGGACAGGTCCGGAACCGCATCGAGTCGGAGAACGCCGAGAAGAAGAAGAAGATCGAGCAGCTCCAGGAGTTCGTGGCCCGCTTCTCGGCGGGCACCCGGGCCTCGCAGGTGCAGAGCCGCAAGACCCAGATCCAGAAGCTCAAGCTCGACGACCTGAAGCGCTCCAACATCGCGGCCCCCTTCATCAAGTTCGAGGTGAAGTCCCCGAGCGGCAAGCAGACCCTCGAGATCCGGGACATGGAGAAGCGCTTCCACGGCAACGAGGTGATCCAGAACTTCACCGGCCTCGTCACGCGCGGGGAGAAGATCGCGGTCATCGGGCGCAACGCCGCCGGCAAGACCACGATGGTGAAGCTCGTGGTCGGGGCGATCGAGCCCAGCGCCGGCGCCGCCAAGTGGGGGCACCAGGCGTCGGTCGGGTACCTCCCGCAGGACCACGCCGGGCTCATCCATCCCGGCACCACCGCCTTCGGCTGGCTGCGGGAGCAGGAGGACAAGCTCTCCAACGAGGAGATCTCCGGCCTGCTCGGCCGGATGCTCTTCTCCGGCGAGGAGCGGATGAAGCCGACCGCCACCCTCTCCGGCGGCGAGACGGTGCGGCTCCTCATGGCCAAGCTCATGATGGACAAGCCCAACGTGCTCGTCCTCGACGAGCCCACCAACCACCTCGACCTCGAGGCCATCGCGTCCCTGTCCGAGGGGCTCAAGCGCTACGAGGGCACGGCCATCTTCGTGACCCACGACCAGCAGCTCGTCGACGAGGTGGCGACCCGCATCTGGCACGTGCGCGCGGGCCAGCCGGTGAACGACTTCCCGGGAACCTTCGCCGAGTACCTCGAGAAGCACCCCGACCTGGCCGCCGACCACCGGTAGCCCGGCGGGCCGCGGGTTCAGCGGGCGAAGAAGGGCGGCACCTCGGCGAGCGACCGGATCTCCGTCTCGGGGGCTCCGGGAAGGCGTTCGGGGGGAAGGCCTGAGCGGTTGCACCAGGCCACCCGGAAGCCGAACGCGCTCGCGCCGTGGGCGTCCCAGCCGTTGGCCGAGACGAAGCCGATCTCGCCGGGGAGCAGGTCGAGCTGCCGGGCCGCCATCGCGTACACCTCGGGTGAAGGCTTGTAGACGGCCACCTCCTCCACCGAGGGGAGCAGCGCGGCCGGATCGGGCGAGATCGC